>JBIKNX010000100.1:0-9980 GCA_044358435.1 Luteolibacter sp. | reverse complement strand
TTTTTAGCCGGTTCCGGTTCCGGTTCCGGTTCCGGTTCTTCGGGGGAATCGTCTTCGTCCGGTGCGCTTTCAATCAAGGCGTCGAAATCGGAAAGGACGTCACGGGTTGTTTTTTTTTGTGATGAGTCCTGCGGAGCTGGAGCCTTGGGTGCGGATTGAGCAACCGCAGTGCGGGATTCCGCAGCAGCCGGTTTTGGATCGGGATTTGAGATGGGTGCGGATGGCGCGGTGTATGACAGGTGATCAGCTCCTTTGGTGAGAGCCTTGATCACATCGGTGATTCTGATTTCGGAGAGCACTTGGATCGCCTTGATCATGCCGAGTTCGAAATGCAGGCGTTTGTTCGTGCTCCATTTCATCCGGCCATCGGTTTCAGCAAACACATCAATGGCTGCGAGGAGGCGCTCGGAGGCGTAGTCATTCGTGTCGCTGACAAGCTTGCTCCAAAGTTGATCGGGAATACCCTCGCCATCGGATGAAGGATCGAGTTTTGCGATGAGCAGCCCGCGCAGGCATCCGATGAGTTCTCCGAGAAGCTGGGAAAGCTCACGTCCTCCCGCCGCTTCGGTTTGGATTAACTTGAGCGCGGCCGGAGTATCGCGGGCGAGCAGCTTCGAGGTCAGTTCCGCGACTTTTTCTCGAGATGTGAAACCGAAGATATCCAGAACGTTTTCCTCGCTGATGGATTCACCACAGAATGCGACGAGCTGGTCGAGCATCGACTGCGCGTCACGCATGCCGCCGTCAGCACCTTTTGCGATCGCCCATGCGGCCGTAGAATCCAGTTTGATGCCCTCCGCAGAAGCAATATGCAGCAGGTGATCCGCGATGGTCTGGGTTGGGATGGGGCGGAGGTCGAAGCGTTGGCAACGGGATAGAATGGTCGGTAGGATTTTCTGCACCTCCGTGGTGGCGAAGATGAATTTCACATGGTCCGGCGGCTCTTCCAGAGTCTTGAGAAGGGCGTTGAATGCCGCATTCGAAAGCATGTGGACCTCGTCGATGTAGTAAATTTTGAACTGTCCCCGGCTGGGTGCGTATTTGACGGAGTCGCGGAGGTCACGCACCTGGTCAACCCCGTTGTTGGAGGCACCGTCAATTTCCAGAACATCGAGCGATCGGCCCTCGGCGATTTCCCGACAGACATCCTCGTCGGGATCGAAATCGATTTTCGGGCCGCCGGTGCAGTTCAGGGCTTTGGCGAAAATCCTGGCGGTTGAGGTTTTTCCGGTGCCGCGCGGACCGACAAAAAGATAAGCATGAGCGAGTCGATTCTGGTCGATCGCATTGCGCAGCGTGCGGACGACATGGTCTTGTCCCAATACGTCATCAAACGTTTTGGGGCGATATTTTCTGGCAAAAACCTGATAGCTCACAGGGAGAGAATAATGGTCTGAGAGCATTTGTCATGATCGCTTTTCAAGAAATCGGATTTTATCGTGTTGTGAGGGGGGAAACCATGAAAATCAGGGATTTCAGGCCAGAAGATTTGTATCTGGGAGATCGCGGATGGATCGTTTGAATCTGGCGGAAACGACCTGCCATCACAATGGATTCGGGAACAAAATGCAAATCGGGCCGGGTGTCTCGATGGTGGATTGCGGATCTCCGAGCAAGCCTGTTTCCGGATTCAAACTCAAAACGGACAGCGTGTTTGAGTTTTGATGTCCACAAAGCAGCCATTTGCCTGAGGGATCGATGGCAAAGTGGCGGGGAATCGGTCCACCACAGGGTGCGTGTTGGAGAAATGTGAGTTTGCCGGTGTTTGGATCGCGCCGATAGACCACGATGGAGTTATGGCCGCGGTTCGAGCCATAGACAAAATTTCCGTTCGGATGGACTTCGATTTCAGCCGTGGTGTTCACTTCTTTGAAATCCTCGGGCAGGGTCGGGATGGTTTGGATTTCGGTGAAGCCTGCGGATTTTGGATCAAACCCGGCGACGGTTAACGTATTGGTGAGTTCGTTGATGATGTAGGCGTGTTTTTCGTCAGGAGAGAAATCCATGTGACGCGGTCCGGAGCCAGGCCGGGCTTTGAATGATTTGGGATCGTTGGGAGTGATTTCCGACGTTTCCGGATTGAAGCGATAGATCAGTGTCTCATCCGCGCCGAGATCGGGAGCAAAGAGCAGGTTGTTGGCCCGGTTGAAATAAACGCCATGCGTATGTGCGGCATTTTGACGGGCTGGATTCGGGCCTGAGCCTTCGATTTTGAAATTCGAAACCATTTTTCCGATTTTTCCATCGTCATTCAAGGCATAGGTTGAAACAGAGCCGCCGCCGTAATTCGCCACCGCGACAGTGCTGCCAGACAAGTCGACCGCGACGTGGCAAGGGCCGGCTCCGCCGGAGTCCGCATCGTTGATCAGTTTGAGCGAGTGATCTTTGCCGATGCTGAAAGCTCCCACCTTGTTGCCAAAACCAATCGCATAAAGAATGGGTTTCTTCGGATGGAGTGCGAGGAATCCCGGCTTCTCGTATTTGATTGCCAGGGCAGGCTTGGTCAGGGTGCCCTTTTCGGTGTCGAACTCTGCCAAATAGATTCCATCCGCATTCGTGCCGATGTAAACGGGTCGGGTTGCGGCAACCACGGTCAGCGAGCTGAGAGCGAGTAAAAGAAGGGTGTGTTTCATGATGATGTTATCAGACGTTGAAACCAAAGTATTGGTTGGCGTTGTTGAATGAAATGTCGGCGACGAGTTTTGAGAGGGTTTCAAAATCATCCGGAAGCTCGCCTTTTTCCGCTTCATCTCCAATCAGGTTGCAGAGAATGCGGCGAAAATATTCGTGACGCGGGAAGGATAGGAAGGAACGCGAATCGGTCAGCATGCCGACGAAGCGGGAGAGCAGTCCCGTTGCGGAAAGCGCGTTGAGTTGCATTTCCATACCTTCTTTTTGGTCAAGGAACCACCAGCCTGAACCGAATTGGATTTTACCCGGGATGATGCCGTCCTGAAAGACACCCGTCATAGAAGCGAAGAGGTAGTTGTCACGCGGGTTGAGGTTGTAGAGGATGGTTTTTGGCAGGGCCTCGCGCGACTCAAGAGCGTTCAAGAAAACGGCTAGTGCTTCTCCTTGCGGCACATCGCCCATGGTGTCGTATCCGGCATCGGCACCGAGTTTGGCGGACATGCGGACATTGGTGTTGCGCACGGGATTGAGATGGAGCTGTTTGGTCCATCCGCGTGCGGCATCGAGTTGTCCGGAGAAAACCAGCAGGTAGAAGGAGAAGCGTTCTTTGTCTTCAGCTGAAACGGCTTTGCCAGCGCGTGCCTGATCGAAGATCCGTGCGGCTTCCGCATCGTTGCACGGCAGGGCCGGGCAACGATCGAGCCCATGATCCGAAAGCCTCGCACCTGCCGCATGGAAATCATCATGACGCTTTTGCAAGGCGGCCAACAAATCGGAGAGCGTGGTGATGGACGTGTCAGAAACCTTTTCCAAGCGCGCGATCCATGGATTGAGGAGGTCGGGCCGGTCCACTTGGAAGGCCTTGTCGGGACGGAAGGTCGGTAAGACTTTCGTGCCAAAGCCGGATGCGGCGATTTTCAAATGGTCATCAAGCGGGTCAGCCGGATCGTCCGTGGTGCCGACGACCCTGACATCGAATTTGTTGAGCAGGCCGCGTGCGGAGAATTCTTTGTCAGAGAGTCTGGCGTTGGTTTGCTCCCAAATTTCATCGGCTGTTGCGGGTGAAAGCAGGGTGTTGATGCCGAAATAGCGTTGCAGCTCCATGTGCACCCAATGGTGCATGGGGTTGCGGAGGGTGTATGGAATGGTCTCGGCAAAGGCTTGGAACTTGTCTCGCGGACTGGCATTGCCGGTGATGCGTTCTTCACGGATCCCGTTGGCGCGCAGCAGGCGCCATTTGTAATGGTCGCTTCCCAACCACATCTCGGCTATATTTTCCCAACGATGATCATTGGCTATCTCCGAAGGAGAAAGATGGTTGTGGTAATCGATGATGGGTTGATCTGCTGCAACTTCGTGAAACAAACGGCGTGCGGTATCGTTGTATAGCAGGAATTGATCGTCGAGGTAAGGCATGACGGCGTGATTTCAATCCAAATGCAGGCTCAGGGAAAGGCAGAAAAGCGGATCAATCGGCAGGGCAGGGATCGATTCGGTGAGCGGGGTTATCGATTGAAATTCATCCGATCGATGGCTTGTTCGCGAAAGTTCAAGGATCCAAGTCGTGGATTTCCAGAAAAAACAACACCTTCATGCTCCGGTGTTGCTTTGGATTTGAATCCTTATCGGGGAATTTTCAAAGTTTGGCCGACCCGGATGACTGAGCCTGAGATTCCGTTTGCCCTTTGAATTTTGGAAACGGATGTTTTGTAGCGACTGGCTATGACAGACAAAGTGTCACCGCGTTTGACCGTGTGGCGGGTAACGGTCGGTTGCGGTTTGGGCTTGGGTTTTGTCGAGTTCGGGTAAGTTGAGGAAATTTTTGGTGGCGAGGTCGTCTCGGCAAGGGGGATGTGAGGCTCGGGAAGTGGATTTGTCGCAAGTGCGGTGGAAGTTTTGGGCTGGGAACCGGGAGCGGGCGGGCAATACCACTTGTCCGGCTTATCCACCCAATCTTCGATATAGTTTCCGCGGCTGTCGAATGGACCTGTTACGGATTGGGTTTGAGGCGCACTCTTGAATCCGCATTGGGTAAGAAGCGGAACAGCGAGGATAGGGATCAGTTTCCGAAAAAAGAAAATCATCACTGGAGATTATGCGGAATTATTAAGGTTATGCAAAGCATAGTTGTGAATTTCATTAAATTTCACAAGCTCGGGCAAACAATGAAGTGACAATTTCAGGCAGTGGTGCGTATCAAGTGCGCCCCGATGTCCCTGATTCGAGAATGCCGACAAACCCTGAAACTGGCTTTTCCGTTGGTCATTGGGCAAGTGAGCCAGATGCTGCTTGGGGTTGCGGATACCGTGATGATAGGCAAACTCGGCGTAACGGAACTGGCCGTGCTGACCTTTGCGAATTCTTTGTTTTATGTGCCTTTTATTTTTGGGTTGGGGGTTTTAACGGCGATCTCGGTATTTACTTCGAACGCGCATGGTGCGGATGATGCCCGGGCCGGACGCGCGAGTTGCAGGTTGGGAGTTTATATTTCCGCCATACTCGGACTGCTGCTTTTCGGTGTCATGTGGTTGTTTTCGTTGAATCTCGGGATCTTCGGGCAGCCTGAGGAAGTGGAGCAAAACTCCAGGCTCTTTTTTCAAATCATCATGGCTTCCATGGTGCCGGCATTGATGTCACTCGCTTTGAAAAATCATGCGGATTCGCTGGGTAGACCGTGGCCGCCGTTTTGGATTTTCCTCTCGGGAGTATTGCTCAATGTGTTTTTGAACTGGGTGATGATTTATGGGAAAATGGGTTGTCCGGCATGGGGTTTGGAAGGGGCGGCGATCGCGACGTTGATTGCCAGAATTGCGATTCTGATCGCCATGTTCGTGTGGTTATATCGCGCGAAAGGCCTTCGTGATTGGCTGCCTTATCGCTGGTTGCGGATGCCCAATCGATCTGAGATTGGGCGGTTTCTGAGCATTGGGTTTCCTGCGAGCTTGCAGATGGTCTGCGAGGTGTCCGCATTCTCCATAGCCGGGTTGTTGATGGGGCGGTTTGGTGCGTCTGCGATGGCGGCCCATCAGATCGCGCTGATGTGTGCGGCGACGGCATTTATGGTTCCGTTGGGATTGTCGATGGCGCTGGGCGTAAGAATCGGCTCGGCAAATGGCGCGGGAGAATTTCACCGCTTGCGCAAAATCGTGGTTTCCGGTTGGTGGTTGGGAGCAGGCTGGTCACTGATCGGCGCGATGATCTTTTTCTTTTTTGGGAAAGACCTGGCAGCGCTCTACATCGATGAGCTGCCGGTGATCGAACTTGCAGCCACGATGATGATCGTGGTCGGGGTGTTTCAGTTGTTCGATAGCTTGCAGATTGGTTCCGTGGCGATGCTGCGCGGTCTGCACGATGCAAGGATGCCGGCTTTCATGGGTTTTGTGGCTTATTGGGTGATCGGCATTCCCATCGGGGTTTGGCTATCGATTCATCTGGGTTACGGGGCGGTCGGCGTTTGGTGTGGTCTGGCCGCCGGGTTGTTCGTCGCGTGTTGTTTGTTGGTGCCGAGATTGTGGAAACTGACTCGGTAGGGTGCTCTCGGCGTGGCACCGCGTGAAACGAGCTGATAGAGAGCCCGCTTTTGATTCATTCAATGATTGCACGCTTCGCGCGGCTGCCTCGGCGATGCAGCCCTACCTTGTGTAAATCGA
Source organism: Luteolibacter sp. (assembly GCA_044358435.1). Lineage (GTDB taxonomy): Bacteria > Verrucomicrobiota > Verrucomicrobiia > Verrucomicrobiales > Akkermansiaceae > Luteolibacter. The sequence goes on along the minus strand of JBIKNX010000100.1, from coordinate 3,699 downwards.
TTTTTTTCCGCTGAGTCTGGTGGTGATCCAGATGATCAGGGCGAGGGGCGCGAAAATTTTCCAACCGAGGAGTTCGAGTCCCATGATCCATGAGGCGTAGGGAGTTTTGGTTGCGGCTGCGAAGAGAGTGATCATGGCGATGCCGGAAAACAAGGAGACCGGTGCGCCGAGGAACCATGCGACGGAGTTTCCAAGCGCGGCACCGATGAAAAACAGGGGTGTGACCTCGCCGCCTTTGAAGCCCGCGCCAAGTGTGACGACGGTGAATGCCAGTTTCCAAATCCATGCGCTCGCCGGTGCATGGATGTCCGATGAGAAAAATCCTGTCAAAGTCAGAGACGATCTGTTTTCCGCCAGGACTCCCAGCCCCAGATAATCGCCAGTTCCGGCGAGGAAAAAAAGAAGGAGAATCAGAAGGCCTCCGACCGTGCCGCGAACGGCTTCATGAGGAAACCACTTCTGAAGTCGGCTTTGGAGATGATGTTCTGTAAAAATAAAAAGTCTGCCTGCAAGAGCAAGCGCGGCAGCCAGAACCATGCCTTTCCAGATAAATGAAAAGAGGACAGGTGGAAACTGAAGCGTCGGGTAAGGCGTGTGACGGATTCCCCAAGCAAGGCAGATCTGATGGGCGGCCAATGCCGCAAAAAGACAGGGAATCAGGGTTTGGCTGGCGAGCCGGTGGCGGGTGAACTCCAGCGCAAAAACCGCACCGGCGAACGGTGTTCCGAACACGGCTCCAAATCCCGCTGCGATCCCACAATGGACGAGCAGTCGTTGCGCTTCACGGGTGGACGCAAGGAAACGGGCGAAGCTTGCGCCGATCCCCGCTCCCATCTGCACGGCCGTTCCTTCACGGCCGGCGGATCCGCCAAACGCATGGGTGACGAGCGTTGAAACCAATATGCTCGGTGCGAGACGACTTGAAATGTTCCCAGAGTCATTTTTGAAATGATCCAGAATCAGCGTGTTGCCTGATCTAACGGATTTACCATGATGGCGATCATGAAATCCCATCGCGCATCCCACCAAGGGCAGAAACCAGATCAGCCATGGATGGTCGAAACGGTTTTTGGTAACGACGTCCAGCGACCATAGAAAAAACGCGGCGGCGGATCCTATGACGCCAGCCAGAGCGGTCAAAACCATCAGCCACTTGAAGGTTTTTTGTGTCGTCATGAGGGAGTTGGATGTGAATGCGACGATCCACGCCGGAGTTGACGAGTCAGATCAGCAATGATTTGCCGGTCATCTGCGCCGGCTTGTCGAGATTGAGCATTTCAAGCAGCGTGGGTGCGACATCTGCCAGAATCCCGTCGCGCATTTTTTTGGATGCGGCGTCGTCAGCAACATAGATGATTTCCACAGGATTGGTGGTGTGCGCGGTGTTGGGTGACCCGTCCGGGTTCCGCATGTATTCGCAGTTGCCGTGGTCCGCGGTGATAAGGAGTTTGCCGCCGAGGCGAAGGGTTTGCTCAACGATGGCTTTGACCGAGGCATCGATGGTTTCAACAGCTTTCTTCGCCGCTTCGACAACTCCGGTATGTCCGACCATATCGGGGTTGGCGAAGTTCAAGATGACGAGATCGAAATCCTTCAGGTGGTCCACGACTGTTTGGGTCACCTCTCCCGCCGACATCTGCGGCTTGAGATCATAGGTCGGGACATCTTTCGGCGAAGGAATAATGAAGCGTTGTTCACCCGGATATTCGGTTTCAACACCGCCATTGAAGAAATAGGTGACATGCGGGTATTTCTCGGTCTCCGCGATGCGCATCTGTTTCATGCCAACGGCAGCAACGGTTTCGCCAAGGGTCATATCGAGACTTTGCGGGGCGAAAATCGCCTCACAGGGGAAAGTTTTGTCATAGACCGTCAGAGTTACGAAGTGGACCTTCGGTACGGAACCGCGATCAAAACCATCGAAGTCGGGTCGGAGAAAAGCCTCGGAAAGTTCGCGGGCACGGTCCGCGCGGAAGTTGAACCACAAGACCACATCGCCGTCGCGAATGCGCCGGGTATCGGCCTCGGTGAAGATCATGGCGGGCATGAATTCATCGGTTTTGTTTTGGGTCGCGTAAACTTCGGCGATGGCTTCCGATGCGAGAATTTCCTTTTTGAGGCCGATGCCATGGACGATCGCGTCCCATGCGATTTTGACCCGGTCCCAACGCTTGTCGCGATCCATCGCGAAGTAGCGGCCGACGACGGTGGCGATTTTTGCGCCGAACTTTGCGGTTTCATCCTCGACTTTGGAAACGAATGCCGCACCGCCGGTTGGCGAGGTGTCGCGCCCATCGGTGATCGCATGGATGAAAATGTCTTTCACGCCGGCTTGGGAGGCGAGCTTGGTCATGGCGATGAGCTGATCCTGATGGGAATGGACACCGCCATCGGATACGAGGCCGATGAAATGGAGCCGGCTGGTTTTGGCCTGATCGAGGGCTTTCTTGAAAACTTCGTTTTGTTCAAGCGTGCCATCTGAAATGGCTTTGTTGATGCGGGTGAAATCCTGATAAACAATGCGGCCGGCGCCGAGATTGAGGTGGCCGACCTCGGAATTTCCCATTTGCCCTTCGGGTAGACCCACATCCATGCCAGAAGCGGAAAGGAAACTGTGGGGATACTGGGAAAGGACTTCGTCGGTGAAAGGGGTGTTCGCGAGGATCACGGCGTTGCCGTCTTTAACGGCGGTTTTTTTGCCACCCGGGTTGGTTCCCCAACCGTCACGAATGATAAGAACTACTGGTTTTTTGCCCATGCCCATGGGCTGTAACGGCTAAATCGCCGATGGGCAAGGCGAGATTCAAAGGCTCAAAATTTGGATACGGAAGACACAAGACGAGAGAATGACTATGAACCGCGGATGGACGCGGATGAACACGGATGAAGAAAATAAAAATGAACCTGTATTTCGATAGGAGCGGGGGGCCTGGAGATTTTTTCCAGTAACTCGATCTTATCCGCGTTTATCCGCGTCCATCCGTGGTTTTCTTTATTCTTTCGAAGACATCGGGAAATCGGTGATCTGCTCCAGTTTGATGTCATAGAGCTTGGCGATTTCCGGGGCGTCTGAGGCATGGTAGATTTCCCGGTAATAGATTTCCTTAATTCCGTAGGCGCAGAGGGTCTGCATGCAGGCGGTGCACGGCATGGTGGTGGTGGCGACGATTTTGGCTTCGCCCCGCTTGAACAGGGAACAGAGGTTGATCTCTGCGTGAAGCATGAATTTTTGCCGACCCTCGCGGTCGATCCAGAAATCCGCGGGAGCGTTGAAGCCGGGGGCGAGACCGTTGTAGGCGGTGGCGATCACGCGGTTGTCGTGATCCAGCGCTGCAGCGCCAACTTTGCGATACGGATCCTCTGAGCGCAGGCTCGCCACATGGGCAAGCGCCATGGCGTATTGGGGAATGCTGAGACGGTTTTGGGACACGCCGGGAGTTTTGGTTTTTGATGCGGAAACATCAAGGGCGAAACGGATTCAGATGCGGTTGCCATGGGAAACCACGGATCACACGAATTTCAAAATGGGTGAAGAAATTTGGAATTTATGAAATTTGCAGTAACGCGTAAGGATGTGCGTCCCTGCCTGTTCTATGCCGATTATCCTAAAGAGGAAAATGGAAATCTGGTCATCACGGGCTAAGTATTGTAACTACGGGGAATGGATACCTCAAAGTCGCCGATTTCTCTTCACCCAAA
>JBIKNX010000099.1:0-9992 GCA_044358435.1 Luteolibacter sp. | reverse complement strand
TTCCCCGTAGTTACAATACTTAGCCCGTGATGACCAGATTTCCATTTTCCTCTTTAGGTTTAGAAGAGCTTCAAAAATCTGACCCGGATCTTCGAGGGATCTCTCATCCCGGACCTGTAAGGATTTCCAATGCAAACGCCCGATACAGCGGACCGAATTTCTCCAAGCCAATCGTGCCTGATCTTGCAGGGAACCCGAATCGGCCACAGGGCTGTATAACAAATCGGCCTGCACGGCCAGATCCCAAGCGGCCGCATGATCGCCGGGGATCGCCACAGGACCACCCGCATGCGGACATTTCGGAGTCGGCTCTTCCTGACCGGTTTCCGTATCTGACTTTGCCGCAATACCCGAGACAATCATTCCAATTCCAGCCTGCATGTGCCTCGTATGGCACGCAAGGGAAAGATACAACCTCAGCGCGTTTTCATATGATTGGGTCCGGCGCCAGACGATTCAAAAGAAGCATGTGCAGGCAAAACCTTAATCCCGATCGTTTGAGCGAACTCCAAAAAACCAAAACCACCGGAGTGTCGGTCAGTGATCCAGACGTTCCACTCCATATTGGCCGAGGGGCAACAACAAATCTCCGCCCACCGCTGTTTCCACCCCATCAGCACCAACATTCCATGTGGGAAATTGCCAGGACCTGATGTGATTGGAACCGGACTTGATTGCAAAGATGGAATGACTGCCAGATCCGACAACCGTTCCTTGGATCGCTCTCAGGGAATAAGGGGTCCAGCCAATATCCAGATTTTCATCACTGAGGAATGAACCTTCGTCACTCAACGAGCTACGCTGCAAGGTATTGCCAGAAACCACATAAACCCGCCTGCCATCGACCACACATGGGGCATATGCGGGAACCGTGAGCGTGCTGACAAGGAAGGCATCATATCCATCTGAAGCACTGACCTGAAGCTCACCCCTATCCTGACGAACGCTGAAAGCAAGGAAGCCATTCGTATCGAGTTCCGAGACCGCGATCAGCTCACCCGGCAGATCCATGAGTGACCGGATCACCGGATCACCCGAAACTGGCACATCAATCACTTGGGCGCTTTGGTAAGCGCGGCTGTTCTGATGCCACTGCTTGGTGCCTGGATTGTAGGCGTGGGAAACACCGGCAACCAACTTGCCATTGGCAGCCGCGGAAGCTCCATTGATTCTCGAACCCTCGGGACCAAAATCCATGAATGTGCCGGCACTTGGTGCGGTCGGATCAGTCACATCAAGAACCAGCAACTGGGGCCTGGCATTGGAGATCCAGTAAGGATTGATGCTTAACTTGGGCAGAGAGGCCGAGGCTGGAACAACATCACGATCTACCACTAGCGCAAGGGGTCTGACAACTGGCATTCCATACCATTGGGAAAAACCGGGCTGCATCAGGATCGCCGGACGATTCTCATGCGGCCATAAAAAACGCTCCGAATGGAGGCTGCTTTCGGAATTGCCCGTCGGCATCGTTACCGATCCAAGAAGGGTCATGGTCGGAAGATTCGATACATCGTAGATATCCAGAACGAGGTTGTTTGAGCCAACCGGCGACATGTAAGCAAAGCGATACCATGACCGATTGCCGGACATATCGCGGAGCACGAAAAGACGTTTATCACGTCGCTCGGCAATCTTTACCTGCCCCTCACCCAGATCCATTTCGGCGTATATCGCCTCGGTGTTGTCATTCGGAGATATGCGCGCGGTGGCACGATCCCCGGAATACCCATTTCCATTCTCGATCTGAATCAAGTGGCTGCCGACTTCGAGACAACGATCGACAGGCCAGGCCAAAGAAACCTCGGAAAGGATCGATGGAGAATCGCGATCCGTGATGTTCGCGGAAATCAATTCTCTTTGCGAAATGGAAACCAGGGCATCCCCCACCATCTCGGAGCGCCTCGCTTCAAAGTCGTGGGCAATGACTCCTCGTGCTGAGATGGCTCCATGGGACGCATCCAAATCCAAAAGTTGAATGGCCGATTTCCATTTGCCATCAGCGGGGTCAGTCGTCGATATGGGGATCATAACAAGGCCTGCGTCAGGAATGACTTTGACAGCTTTTTCATCCCAAACCGCCTCGCTGTATGAATAGGAATTTCCGAGGTTGAGCCTTTTCACCAGTCCCGGATTGGCGGGGTCGGAGACATCGAAAAGCGAGGCCGCAACCGTTCCTGATTCGAGGCCAACCGAGAAAAGATAATTTCCGACCGGCTGCAGGTATGTCGAAAAACCCGGAACTTCCAAATGCCCGGAAACCACTGGATTTGTCGGATCCTTCAAATCCACCACCCACAAAGGATCCGTCTGCAGGAAAGTCACCACATAAACCCTGTCACCCGCGAATCTGGTGGCATACAGATTTTCACCTTTTGCCAACTCGAGCATGCCAAGCCTGTCCTCCTCGATCGTTGCGGGCTGAACCGCATCGGGATCCCAAGCTCTGAAATTTTCCAATACGGATGACGAGTCACGGGTCCATCGTCCCTTGTGTGAAACCGTGGTCAGAACATGATTGCTCCAGGAAATGGCAAATTTGCTGGAGATCACCCCTTCGGTCTTGATGGGCGGACCCATCGGCTTGAGTCCGGTTGGCTTGATTGCGAACAAACTCACCTCTGATTTGTTCCACTCACCTTGCGGATGTGCGGATACGGCAAGCCAGTCGGCTCCCGCCGCAATCAATGGATTGGCACCGACAACGACCGTTTCGCCAGAGGCGAGGGGAGCCTGGTCCGATTTCAATGTCCACTCGCTGATACGGATTTCAGATGTCCATTCGCCGGCAGACAATCTGGGCGTGGCCTTCCACTCGGAGGTCACCAAAATCAGCCTGTCGCCCAACAAACGACTATCTGCGAGTCCGCCCGGAATCTCCTGCTCATGGGTCAACTCCAGATCCGATCCGTTCGATTTTACGAGTGAAATCCGTGTCCATTGTCCACCTTCCGGCGACCAGCCCTGCGTCAACAGCACCAGCCTGCGGCTACCATCGGTTTCCCGAATCACATATAAATCCTGACCGATTGCGGGCATTCTGAGGCTTGCTATGAGACGCGGATCCGCAGGATTCGACAAATCAAGCACCTGTAAACCACGGAGCTGATTGAAAAAATAAACCGTATCGCCATCGATTTTCCAGATGTCTGCTTCCTCGGGCAACTGACCGACATCCGCCGAAGGCGTGCTGTCCTCCGCCTTGACCGCCTTCGACATCACAACCATGTCACCATGGATCATGCGACCATCATCAGCGGATGAGTCATCAATCACGCCGAAGGTATTGCTACCCTCATAAAATCTGGCCGGAAATTTGCTGCGGGATCCCAATGGCCGATCCCCCAACCACTTGCGGCCTATCACACGCCAGCGATCTTTCCTGGAGTATGACGGCAACTTGAAAGACATGACACCAGGTTTCGCATCTGCCGTTAAAATGCTTTTCCAACCGGATTTCCCCTCCAGCATTTCCACACTGACGTTCGAATAACCCTTCGGAACCATGACTGTGATCTGTTGATTTTTAACTGACAGCCTGGATCTCAACTGAACTTTCGGACCTAATGCCGCATGAAGTGGCACACTGCATGCGATCAAAATCAATACCGCATGGATCAACCTCCTCAGAAACGACACGCGCATTCCAAAAGTCCTATCCATGCTTGGGATGATGGATGGGTTGACAAAATTTCCAGAGAACATGGTCATCATGAGGTTTTTAAATCGATTGAAGAAATTTGATCGGGACGGGCTTCTATCCGTTTTTCCGGATGGATGAAATACGGCTGAGTGTTGGAAATTTGCTTCAATGCCAGGCAGCGAGCTTATTCTGAAGGAATCGTCAGTGGAAGAAAAAAGGGCGGTCGAATCGACCTCGGGGGCTATTTCCAACACGGGTAAGGCAACCTCTACAAAAGAGCGAGGAACTGTGACCCCTACTGCTAAGGGAGCAACCGTGGTCAGTGTGGATTGAATTTGCATCGGTTTGGCTTGCATGGATTGAACCACACATCATTTATCCGCCAAGATCCGGAAATTGGATCCGTATAACGTCAGAAATTGGCTTTTTCGTTTCGCGCAGGAGATCAACCCAAAGATCGCGTTCAGAGAAAAAAGCACGGGTGGTGGCTGTTGGTGCCTTGGTGGGATACCGAGGCAATCTGGCACGATTTTCCTCCCGCACCCTGATAGCCCTAGGAATTCCTGCAGAACCCGGAATCCGCCATGGGTTCCGGTTGCCGATGGTTCATCGCGAACTGACTGCCACCTCAAAAAACTTCACATCCTGCCCCCCGGGGAAAACAGGCATGGCATCTGGGAATTCACATGCGTGCGATTTTTAGAGCGGTTCCAAAAAACTGATAGCCCAGTTTCATGCCGAACTTTGATTCCGTATTCGGCCGCAGTCTTGATCAATGCGTCATTGGATTATCCCCCGATGCATCTCCGAGGTGCGATATGTTGGAGGGCAGGAATTTCTTGAAGCGTGTCTTGTCGATGGCTTTCATGTAGGCTTCCTCCGGAGAGATCATTCCCTCGCGCAGCTTCGTCCAGATCGACTCGTCCATGAACTGCATGCCATCGTTTTTACCGCCGGTAATGACATCATAGAGCTTCTGGGTCGCGCCCTCACGGATGATCGCAGAAACGGCGGGAGTCGCGAACATGATTTCATGGACCGCCACACGTCCGGGCTTGTCCACCCGCTTGCACAAGAGTTGTGCCACCACTCCGCGTAACGATGCCGCAAGCATGGTGCGGACTTGTGCCTGTTGGTTGGCGGGAAAAACATCGATGATGCGGTCAACGGTTTTGCGGGCGTTGTTGGTATGCAGCGTTCCGAAAACCAGAAGACCCGTTTCCGCCGCAGTAAGCGCGAGAGAAATGGTTTCCAGATCCCGCATCTCACCGACCAAAACGATATCCGAATCCTCGCGCAACGCGGCCCGCAGACCGTCCGCGAACGAGGGGGTTTGGATCGGCACTTCGCGTTGGGTCAGAATCGAATTCTTATTTCTGTGCACAAACTCAATCGGTTCTTCAACCGTGATGATGTGACGGGAAAAATTCGTATTGATGTAGTCCAGCAGTGCGGCAAGCGTGGTTGATTTTCCGGATCCCGTCGGACCGGTAACCAGAACCAAACCGGAACGCATGTGTCCGAATTCTTTGACGATTTCAGGGACGCCCAACGATTCCAGTGACATGATCTCTGTCGGAATCAAGCGAAACACCGCCGCAAGGCCGTATTGTTGCTGGAGGTAGTTACAACGAAACCGGGAATCCTCATCCATTTCGTAAGCGAAATCGAGATCGCCATTTTTCAAATAACGATCGAAAGCCTTCGGATCACAGATTTCCGCCAACAATTGTTTGAAAGATTCGCCTTCAAGAACCCCCTCCCCTTCGATTGGCACCACCGCACCGTGGACTCTTATCTTGGGTGGCTGACCTTCGGAAAGGTGCAAGTCGGAGCCTTTGCTCGCAATCAGTTGTTTGAAATAGGCATCGATTCTGGCCATATCGGAAATTTGGATTTGTTAAAAGGTGAGGGTGAGGACGGAGCATCACGATTGCAGGAATAATTTCATCTGGGCCTTATCCTCGGAACGGAAGAGCAGGTCTTCAACGCTGATGATTCCCTTGATGTAAAGTTGCCTCAGGGATTCGTCCATGGTGATCATTCCCACATGCTTGCCCGTTTGCATGATACCTGGCAACATGTAGGTTTTCCCCTCACGGATACAGTTCGCAACGGCGGGAGTGTTGACCAGCAATTCGGTCGCCAATACCCTCGATCCTCCCTCAATGGTGGGGACGAGTTGCTGCGAGAGAATTCCACGCAACGATTCGGAAACCATGATTCGGATCTGATCGCGTTGATCAATGGGGAAAACGTCCAGCACACGGTCCAGCGTCCGCGGCGCATTTCCCGTATGCAAAGTGCCGAGCACCAGGTGCCCCGTTTCCGCGGCGGTGAGTGCGAGCTGGATCGTCTCCAAATCCCGCATTTCACCAACCATGATCACATCCGGATCCTCACGCAGTGCGCCTCGCAGGGCTCTCGCAAACGATTCGGTGTGTTTGTGCACTTCCCGCTGATTCACATGGCAGCCCTTTGATTCAAAAACATATTCAATCGGGTCTTCCAAGGTGAGGATATGGTCTTCCCGGTCCTTGTTGATGAAGTCGATGATGGAGGCGAGAGTCGTCGACTTTCCCGAGCCGACGGAGCCGGTAATCAGAATCAGGCCGTTTTGATAACGCGTCAGTGGAATGACATGTTCGATGGGTAGTCCGATCTCCTCCATGGTCCGCATCTGCGTGTTGATGACGCGAAACACCATGTCATAGCCAAGGCGTTGTTTGACAACGGAGGCACGGTATCGGCCGTCCGATCCTGCATACGCAAAGTCGATGTCACCGCGCTCTTGCAGACGGTCCCATTCATCTTTTCCCAGGAATGAACGCACCAGCCCCTCGGTTTCCTCAGGCAGTAACGGGGCATGATCCGGCCAAATGGGTGCCAAGGTGCCGAAGCGCCGCCATGCCGGCGGATAAGCCGTTGCGAGATGCACATCCGAGCAATTGTATTCCCGTCCGAGCTTCAAATACTCATCGACGTGATCCAGGACTTTGTATTCCGACATTGAATGAAATTGGGGTTTGGAAAATAAAAAGAGACGCGTTGAAGTCGGACTGGAAGCATGAATTTCTCATCAGCAAGACCTGCAAGACATGGTAAACCAGAATCGAAATACGGTGTCAATATGGGTTGCGTTCATGATCCTTGAACCGGCCGTTTGATCGACCTCTGAGCTGTTCCAGCAACGAGTCCTTAAGGAACTGGGTTGCGTAGATTTTAAGCGTTGGCTTCGCCAGAGTGAACAGCATCAGCAGCAACCCGGTGAACCATCCCCGATGTTTTTTTTCATTTTGCGGCTTGGGATGGCGACGCTTCGAGCGGAAAATCAGACTGCCTACAAAACCGACTCCCAGCGATCCACCCAGCCATTTCAATGGACTGGACCTGAGGGAATCCCTGATTCGCAAGGGGATGTCCAATTTTCGTCTGAGCTCCAGATGTGCCACGCCCAACTGAAATCGGGCGGCTTCACCGCGCCGTATCAATCGGGCGAGCTCGAGCGATTTTTGAGTTGGTTTAGCCATTGGCGGTCTTTTTCAAATTCTTCTCGGGTGATCGGAAAGGATTCCATGTTACTTGAACGTTTGACGACAAGTCGGATGAAGATTGCGATGAGCAGATGGATTCCACCGAGTGAAAAGGCCGCGAAATACCATGCGATATTGAAATACGCGGAAATCAGCCCGGTCAGGCCCGCCGTCAAAAGCATCCATGCCGCAATCAGGCAGAATGCCAGCACGCCGGAAATTATCAGTTTTCTGACCGTCGCTTCGAGCGCATCCTTCGCCTCGATCTGAAAAATTCCGATGCGTGAGGCAACCAGGGCAGGAATCGCCTCGATCCAATTTGCGGGGAGACCACCTTCATCCACAACAGGAGAATTTCCCGCTGCGCCGGTCGTGGCTGTTCCTAATGGATCTTGAGTCATCATACAATGGGTGAAAACGGATCACCTCAGCAAACTGGAAGCGAACGGCGTACTGGAGAATACGCGAGTGTCGACCAGATCCGCGGAGGTCGGAGGGGCTTAACGGCGGACGATGAGACCGATCAAAAATCCCACGCCCAGCGCTCCCAGCACAGCTTTGGTTGGATTTTGGCGGATGTAATCCTCGGCCGTGACATGGATTTCTCTGGCTCTGACGCGGGTCTCATCCCATTGCTGGTGGGCCACATCTTTCACGTGAGCGGCTTTTTCCGTGGCGGCAACTTTCAGTTGTTCGGCTTTGTGGACCGCGGACGCTTTCAGCGCGTTTGCGGTTTCAAGAGCGCGATCCTTCACATTGGCCGCTTGTTCACCGGTGGTTTTGGCGAAGTCACTTGCTGCCGCACGAAGATCGTTTGCAGCTGATGCGACCGCGGTGTCACCGGCATTTGAAAATGGATTATGGTTCATGATGTTCAGGGGTTCGTTGTGACGCGGGTTCTTAGCGTCTTATCATGCCGAAGGATGGCATATGCCAAGAGTGAACGCAAGAAGACATTGGGAAAGCCGCCTAGCGTTTGAGTTGACTCTCAATGCGTTCGATTCGCTCCTTCAAACCCGGCTGTTTCTGGAGTTCACTTGCCACTTTTTTGCATGCATGAATCACGGTTCCGTGATCCCGACCGCCAAATGACTCCCCGATTTCCATCAGTGAGCTATGTGTCAACGAACGGCTCAGATACATCGCCACCTGTCTTGGAAAAGCAATACTCGCCGGCCTCCGGCGGGATATCATGTCCGCCATACGGACATCGAAAATTTCCGCGACCGCCCGCTGAATCCCATCGATGCTCACTTGGCGGCTCGCCTCTTCCTGGATGAAATCACGGAGCAAATACTCGACTTTCTCCACCGAGACGCTCTCGCCCGCCAAGGACGCAAAAGTCGCAACCCTGACCAACGCTCCCTCCAAACGTCTCACGTTTGAACGGATTTTCTCCGCAAGAAAGGTCAGCACGTTTTCGTCCACGGAAACTTTCCATTCCAATGACTTTTTCTTCAAAATCGCCATGCGGGTCTCGAGCTGGGGTGGCTGCAACTCGACAGCCAGTCCGCATTCGAAGCGGGAAATCAAACGTGGTTCGATACTTTTGATTTCACATGCCGGCCGATCACTCGTCAGAACGACTTGATTTCGACCATCGAGCAAGGTGTTGAACGTATGGAAAAACTCCTCCTGAGACCGCTCCTTGCCGGCCAAAAACTGCACGTCATCGATGAGCAAGACATCGGAACTGCGGTAACGGCGGCGGAATTTTTCAATATCACCCTTGCGGATCGCCTCAATGAACTCGTTGGTGAAGCGCTCGCAGGTCAGGTAGATGACCCGCGCGTCCGGACGACGGCGCAAAATTTCCTGGCCTATCGCGTGCATCAAGTGGGTTTTGCCCAAACCCGATCCACCGTGAATAAAAAGCGGATTGTAACCGACGCAGGTTTTCGACGCCACGGCCTCACAAGCCGCATGCGCGAACTGGCTGTTACTTCCCACCACGAATTTGGAGAAGGTGTAATCCGGATTCAGGCCAGCGGCTTTCGCACGCTTTTCAAGCATCTCCTCGGGTAACGCGACCCTGATGTCAGGAAGGGTGTTGTCCGATGGAAAATCCCCGACCGGGCATGGCGCGGCACTCTCCGCCACCATGATTTTCAAATGATGCATTCCGACATGCACTTCACCTGCCGCCAGCATCAGCTCAGGCAGGTAATTGGTCTCGATCCAGACCTGGTGGATCTCACCGGGAACCGTGACAATCCCTTCACCGCTCGCCGTGCTCCGCCATCCCGCCGCTCCGAACCAACGCTGGAACGCATCTCCACCTATCGACTTTCTGAGAAATTTTGAAATACGCTGCCACTCCCCCGCTCCATCCTCACCTGATTCCATTTCCATGTGTTCGGTTTGCTCCTTTGGAGGCTGCGGCATTTGGTTGTCTGAGATGATTGGGTTCATGGCTGTCATTCACGCGTTTCTCAAAGCCCCTCTGGGCAGTTCGAACGCGACGGTCGGAAGGGACAATGGACATGGATTTCACGGGAGAAAAATTTTTTAGACAGGTCTCTAACAGATGATGCTGATTCCCCGTATTCCTCAAGCGTTCCACAATATAAAATTTTAAAAACTTGACTCGAATTTTGTTTAGCTTTTGTGAAACAATCCATCCGATCTATCAGATCGGATCGCCGCAAATCCATGATCCGCAAAGGAAAAAAACTGACAAAGCTGTCACAAAACTTTTATTCATTGTCACAGTCATCCCATAGCCGCCTGAATGGCGGGTGGTGATGCTTGTAGTATGTGGGATTGAGGGCTTGTTTGGCGATTGTGTTTTTTGACTCTGTTTATTGTGGGGGTGG
>JBIKNX010000270.1:0-2908 GCA_044358435.1 Luteolibacter sp. | reverse complement strand
ACCTGATCTACGGAGTCCTAAAAAGCGAAAAACCCTTCAACCCCGACATCCTCAAAAAAGCACAAATTATCCCTTGATTTCAACGCCGCATCTGACCCCGATGACACAGCGCCAAAGAATCCGCTCTCAAAGCACGCGATCAACAACTGGCAGAACTTAAAATTGAGCAGGCACAGTTAACTGGAGCCGCCCAAGACAGCACCGCCGAGGAACTCCGCGCGGAATTGGAAATGAAACAACGCGAGTTCGAGCGACAGCAATCAACCGGGAAATCCCTCCTGCGTATCCAAACTAAATTGCAGCAAGTCATCGCCTCACGCGGCATCGACGATCCGATGGAGGGCTTGAGCACTTCCATATCGACCCATTTCAGCAACCTCACCGCAGGCCGCTATCAGGAAGTCACCCTTGACGGCACCACTCCCACCCAGGTCGGCGGCGCTCTCACCTTGGATACCTCACTCCTCTCCCAAGGCACCCTCGGATCGCTCGCCCTCGCCACCCGCCTGGCTCTCTCCCAACTCTACCTCAAGGATATGGAAGGCTTCCTCCTCCTCGACGATCCCTTCACCGACATGGACACCACCCGCCGCACCGCCGCCATCCAGGTCCTCGGAGCCTTCGCTGCAAACCACCAAATCCTCATCTTCACCTGCCACCCCAATCACGCCGGGGAGCTACAAAGTCTTGTAGGCGCAAAAGATTTTCAAATAACGACATGAATCCGCGACTGATTTCAACCTTGATTTGTTGAAAATATCGAGCATTATTTTCAACATGAAAGCGACTCAAACCCCTGTTTCCCAAGGCCAGGTCATCCTCCGACGCGTGGCGAAGAAGGGTCGTGGCTGGGCTTTCACTCCACACGACTTCGCCGATCTGGGTGATCCTCGTGCCGTTGGCGTGACGCTTTCGCGCCTTGTTCGCGACGGGAAAATACGCCGCATCTCCCGCGGCATCTACGATTGCCCGCACAATCATCCATTGCTCGGGAAAACGGGAGCCACTTCGGATGCCGTCGTTGCCGCAGTCGCCCGGGGTCGTCATCTCAGGCTCTTGCCTTCACCCCAGGTGGCAGCCAATCAGCTCGGTCTCAGCACCCAGGTCCCCGCCCGCTTAATCTACCAATCGGATGGTGCGCCGTCTACCTTGAGCTTGGGCAATCGTCAGATCGTATTTCGCAGGAATACGGGCCGCAACCTCGCGCTGGCGGGTCGTGCCAGCGGTTTGGTCGCACAGGCCTTGCGCGATGTAGGCAAGGAGAATGTCACCCCCGCCACCATCTGTCACCTGCGCAACCGCTTGGATGCAGAAGCCCGCAAGCAACTCGTCGCGGACATCGCGCTGGTGCCCGCTTGGATGCGCCCTGTTTTCACTGCAATCACCCGTAATGATGCTTGACGACAATTACCAATCATTGACTTCCCGCGAACGCTTCGAGCTTCTCGACCACGCCTCGCAAGAACGCGGCCTCGCGCCCTCGATTCTGGAAAAGGACTACTGGGTCTGCAAAACTCTCGACGTGCTGTTCTCCCTTCCCGATCTGGGGGAGCACTTGGTTTTCAAGGGCGGCACCTCGCTTTCGAAGGTCTATCACCTCATCGACCGCTTTTCCGAGGATGTGGACGTTTCCTTCCACCGCGATTCCCTCGGTTTCGGTGACGAACACGATCCGGAGGCAGCGACAGGCAAAGAACAGGCCCGCCGGATCGAGGCCCTCCAGCAGGCATGCAAGGACTGCATCCGGGAAAGCTTGCTCCCCGCACTCCGCTCGGAAATGGCGACCCGCCTTGGTGGCGACGAAGGCTGGTCCATGGAAATCGACGCCCAGGATGCGCAGACCATCCTTTTCCATTTCCCACAGGCCGGGGCACCGTCCCTGTCCTACATCGCGCCCTCCGTCCGGATCGAGCTGGGCGCGCGCTCCGATCACTGGCCCAAGGAGCGACACGAAATTCTTTCCTATCTCAGTGAAATCCTCAGCCGTCCCATCGGTGGCGCGACTGTCCAATCCCTCGCGGCCGAACGCACCTTCTGGGAAAAAGCGACCCTACTCCACGCTGAGGCCCACCGCGATCCCGCGAAACCCATGCCCGCCCGTTACGCTCGCCACTATCACGATCTCGCCCGCATGGCCAAGGAGCCGGTGACCGAACGCGCATTAGCAGATGCCGACCTGAGAAAACGTGTTGTCGCCCACAAAGCCGTCTATTTCCGGTCCGGTTGGGCCCGTTACAATCTGGCGGAGCCTGCGACTTTCCAACTGCTTCCGCCCGCAGCGCGTCTGCCAGAACTCAAAGCCGACCACCGCGCCATGGCGCAGATGTTTTTCACCACCCCTCCTCCCATCTCCGAAGTGCTGGAAACCCTCGCCAGCCTTCAGAATCGCATCCGCCAACTTCCGTAAAGTCACGGAAACATCTTCCTTCTATCTCATCACAAAGCACCAAGCACAGCGGCACAGCCGCTACCAACCCCTTCACCGACATGGACACCACTCGCCGTATCGCCGCCATTCAATCCATCGGAACCTTCGCCCAAAACCAGCAAGACCTCTTCTTCACCTGCCACCCGGAGCATGCAGGGGAGCTAAAAAAACTTGTCGGAGCGGAAAACTTTCAAATGATGGAATGAGGCGTATCAGAGTGCAAAGCTGCATATCCAACCTCATCAACTTTGAAGGCTTGGTGACATTGGGGGCAATGTATCTCGTTCATATTCATGTAATTCTTATGTTCTAAATTCTCGAAAATTTCTAAAGGGAGGAAAGCCTATTTCGGCAGGATGGCCTTGGATGGTTTCATGTTTTAAAGTCTAAAGAATACTCTCGGATGTTTCAAAAACTATAAAAGATCCGGATATAGACCGGTTCCCAAAAGTCCTTTCGTATTGAATCGTAGCTGGGGAT
>JBIKNX010000097.1:0-10113 GCA_044358435.1 Luteolibacter sp. | reverse complement strand
AACCTCCTCGAACACATCGCCTACCGCGATACTTGGGGTAGAGTTGCGGATTCGTTCATCTCGATGATTTATGAGAGGTTGATTTTGATGCGGGATTTGATGCACGCGGATGGAAGTATCTACGTACATTGCGACTGGCGGGTTAGTTCTTACATCCGCACAATTCTGGATGAGGTCTTCGGCAGTGAAAATCACGCAAACTTCGTTTCATGGCTACGTGGATCGATGGCGGGAGCAAAATCGGTTGGCAATCAGTTTGGGCGGTGCACAGATCACATTCTGAGTTACTCAAAAACGGACTCGAAGCAGTTCAACTACGTTTACATCCCGTATACGAAGGAATACATCGAATATAATTTCAACTACACTGATGAACGAGGGCGATTTCGGAGACAACCAATCGGCACGCGGAGTGACGAATCAGTCAAACGACTGACATCGGAAGGACGAACGCTGACTACATCATCCGGGAAGCTCTATCTGAAACAGTATCTTCACGAAAGCGAAGGCGTGGCTCTCAGCGATTTATGGACTGACGTTCAAGATTTACGGCGAAAAGGTAGTATGTCAGAAGAAGACACCAAATACGCGACACAAAAGCCCGAGGCATTGTTGGAACGCATCATCCAAGCCAGCTCTAACGAAGGCGATTTGGTGGCGGACTTTTTCTGCGGGAGTGGCACCACCGCAGCGGTGGCCGAAAAGCTCGGGCGCAAGTGGATCACCAGCGATCTCGGCAAGTTCGGCATCCACACCACGCGCAAGCGCTTGATCCAGGTGCAGCGGGATTTGAAGTCGGCGGGCAAGCCGTTCCGCGCCTTCGAGGTGCTCAACCTCGGCCGCTACGAGCGCCAGGCCTACCTCAACGTCGGCGGGCGGCTCAGCGGGAAAAAGAAGGAGCAGGCGCTCGCCCGCAAGGAACAGGAATTCCGGGAACTGATCCTCAAGGCCTACCGCGCCGAGCCGTTGCCGGACACCGCGTTTTTCCACGGCAAGAACGGCGGGCGGCTGGTCGTCGTCGGCCCGATCAATCTGCCGGTGGGCCGCCTGTTCGTGGAGGAAGTGATCATGGAATGCCGCAAGCGCGGCGCCTCACGGGTGGACGTGCTGGCCTTCGAGTTCGAGATGGGGCTTGGTGGCAGTGGAGTGTTTGAAGATGGCAGGCAAAAGGGTATCGACGTCGCATTAAAAACCATCCCGCCCGAGGTCTTCGACAAACGCGCCGTCGAAAAAGGCCAAGTGCGTTTCGCCGACATCGCCTACGTCGAGGCCACCCCGCGCTACGATGGCAAAAACAAACTCGCCCTCAGCATCGAGCTCACCGATTTCTCCGTCCACTACTCCCAAGGCCTGGTGGACTCCATCACCGCCGAGCTCAAGGCTGGCAAGAGCGAAGTCGCCTGCGATGCCGGGCAATTGGTGAAATTCAGCAAAGACAAAGACGGCATCGTCAAGCGCGAGGTGCTCACCAAAAAATGGACGGACTGGGTGGACTACTGGGCCGTGGATTTCAACTACGAGAGTCGCAAGGAAATCATCAAGATGGCCAAGACGATGGGCGTGGACGGAGAAATTCCCGGAATCGCGGACGCCGCCTCCGGCGAGTTCCTCGAATTCGAGGAACGCTGGACCGGAGCCTACATCTTCGAGAACGAGTGGCAGAGCTTCCGCACCCGCCGCGACCGTGACTTGGAGCTAAAAACCATCACTCACACCTACGCCAAACCAGGTCGTTACACCGTTGCCATCAAAGTGATCGATATTTTCGGTAACGATACGATGACACTTGTGCCTGTAAATGTTGGATGATGCGAATATTTTTGAAACGTATCAACCCGAGGTCTCCGACCATCGGGCTAATATCTGCGATCTCGCTGAGGTGAGAAGAGAGCATCATCTCGGCAACGCATGCCTTGGCATCTTCACGAAGAAACTGCCGAGCAACAAGCCGCCGATAAAGCCACCCAGGTGGGCTCCGTAGGCGACGCCCATGCCTCCGCCGGTGTAGCCCATGAAATCGAAGATCAAACCGATGATCCCGACCATGGCCAGTTGGCTTGCAGCAATGGGTCTCGCCATCGGCCAGACATGGGGATGGGGCAAGTGCCAGCGGACGGCCATGGCGAGGTAGAGTCCTTCAAATCCCATCACCGCTCCCGAGGCGCCAATACAGGGGATGGATTCCTCCGGATTCAGCGCGACATGACACAGACTGCCCGTGATGGCGGTGAAGACGAAAACAAAAAGCATGTGTCGTTGGCCGAGCAACTCCGCGGCGAGCGCCCCGAAGATCCACAAGAAGATCATGTTTCCGATGATGTGCCCCGCACTGCCGTGAAGCATCGCCGGGGTGAACAGCGTGACAAATCCGTCCCAGCGCACATGTTGAAAATCGCCGGCGAGCAAAGCATGCCATGCGTTGGAGATTTCCACGGGGAATAGCATGAATTTTTCATAAAAGCCCTCACCGAGAACATTCTGAAGCAGAAATGTTAGAAACATCGCGAGGATGAGAAAGAGCAGCGCTCCTTGGGTTTTCACAAGAGTGGGGAGGTTTACGAAGTGGCGCATGATTGGAAATCGGAACAGGAACAGAAATGAGACCAACGGTGGGCGCTGATGATCAAAAATCTTTGAACCCCATCGTGATCCATCCTTTCGGCGACCGAAGATCGGCACGACGGATCGCCGCGGGACATTAAGCGTAGCTTCGGACGGAAAGCTTCACGCTTTCGTATTTGAGCTCCTCCTTGTGGAGCGTGGGAGCTTGGCCGGGGCCGTGATATTCCCATGCGGAAACGTAAGCATACGTCTCGTCGTGGCGCTTGGCTTCCCCGGGCTGGGTTTTGCCTTCCGCAACTTCAGAATCCTTGTCGGTGAATTGGTGCTCGCTACGGAAATGCCCTCCACAGGATTCCTCGCGCTGAAGCGCGTCGTGGCACATGAGCTCGCCGAATTCCAGGAAGTCCGCCACGCGACCCGCCTTCTCGAGTTCCATGTTTGCGCTATCCGCATTGCCGGGGATAAGCACATGATTCCAAAAATCCTCCCGGATCCGTGCGATTTCCTGAAGCGCCCATTTGAGGCCCTCCGCGTTGCGTTCCATACCGCATTTGTCCCACATGACTTTTCCCAGATCCCGGTGGAAGGAATCGACCGTGCGGGTGCCTTTGATGGACAGCAATTTCGCGATGCGGTCGCGCACTTCGCCCTCTACTTGCGCGAAGGCTGGATGCTCGGTGGTTACTGTGCCGGGCTTTTGCGTGGCGAGATAGTTGGCGATCGTGGTCGGGATGACGAAATAACCATCGGCAAGACCTTGCATGAGAGCGGAGGCGCCGAGGCGGTTCGCGCCGTGGTCGGAGAAGTTCGCTTCTCCCAAGACGTGCAGGCCGGGGACGTTGGACATCAGGTTGTAATCCACCCAGAGGCCACCCATGGTGTAGTGGACGGCGGGATAAATCATCATCGGGCGCTCGTAAGGATTCTCGCCAGCGATTTTTTCATACATCTGGAAGAGGTTGCCGTAGCTGGCGCGGATTTTGTCCTCGCCGAGGCGCTTGATTGCATCACGGAAATCGAGATAAACGCCGAGTCCGGTGGGAGCGACGCCACGCCCGTCGTCACAGGCTTCTTTGGCGGCGCGGGATGAAATGTCACGCGGTGCGAGGTTTCCGAAGGATGGATACTTCCGCTCCAGGAAATAATCGCGATCATCCTCGGCGACGTCGTTGGGATGCATTTCCTTGGCGCGGAGTTTGGCGGCGATTTCTCGGGATTTAGGAGCCCAAACGCGGCCGTCGTTGCGGAGGGATTCCGACATCAGCGTGAGCTTGGACTGGTAGTCGCCGGAGACCGGAATACAGGTTGGGTGGATCTGCGTGAAGCAGGGATTGGCGAACAAGGCGCCACGGCGTGCGGCACGCCATGCGGCCATCACATTGCAGCCCATCGCGTTGGTGGAGAGGAAAAACACGTTGCCGTATCCGCCGGTGGCGAGGATCACCGCATCCGCGGCGTGGGTGGAGATCTCTCCGGTGTTCAGGTCGCGCACGACGATGCCTTTCGCGTGGCCATCAACTTTGACGAGATCCAACATCTCGGTGCGCGGATACATTTTCACGCCGCCTTTGCGGATTTCCTTTTCGAGGGCTTGGTAACATCCGATCAGGAGTTGTTGTCCGGTTTGACCACGGGCGTAAAACGTGCGGGAAACCTGTGCGCCGCCGAACGAACGATTGTCGAGCAGTCCGCCGTATTCGCGAGCGAACGGCACGCCTTGGGCAACGCATTGATCGATGATGCTGTTGGAAACTTCCGCGAGGCGATAGACATTTGCCTCACGCGAACGGAAATCGCCGCCCTTGATCGTGTCGTAAAACAAACGGTAAACCGAGTCACCGTCGTTGCGGTAGTTTTTCGCAGCGTTGATTCCGCCCTGGGCGGCGATGGAGTGCGCGCGGCGCGGGGAATCCTGATAGCAGAAGCATTTCACCTGATAGCCGAGCTCCGAAAGCGTTGCGGCAGCCGCTCCGCCGGCAAGCCCGGAGCCGACGACGATGATGTTGAATTTCCGTTTGTTTGACGGATTGATGAGCTTGGAGTCCATTTTGTGCTTGGACCATTTCTGTTCAAGCGGGCCAGCCGGGATTTTGCTATCGAGTGACATGATGATTTGGAGAAGGAATTATTTGACGAACCCGAAGAAGATGGAGAGAGGCACGGAGATGAAACCGGCCCAGATGACGAAGGAATATCCGAGCGCGATTTTGCGGATCAAGTCCTGGGATTTTTTTGACCGCCAACCGAGCGTTTGGAAAACCGAGCCGACCCCGTGGCTGAGGTGCGAGCAGAGCAGGCTCATGGAGATGATGTAGAAAGCGACGACCACGGCATTGAGGCTGCAGCCTTGGAATCCTGCAATCACCATGCCGTAGGCATCGTGGCGGGTTTCTCCGGTGGCGGTGAGATATGCCTGATCGACCATTTCCGAAAAGCCTCCTGCGATTTTCACGGTGAAATGCAGAATGTGGAAGATGATGAAGGAGAGGATCGTCAGGCCGCTCCAGATCATCAGTAATGAGGATTTTTTCGCCTGAATGACGGTTTTGTATTGGTAGTCCTCCTTGCGTGCGGCGCGATTCTGACGGGTGAGCTGAATGGTCGCGATGACATGCAGCACAACGGTTACCAGCAACCCAACCCGAGCGACCCAGATCAAGGCGCCGTGACCCGCTTGGTGGAGAAATTGCGCGTAGTCGTTAAAAGCTTCACGACCTGCGAAAATCAGAAGGTTGCCAGTCAGGTGACCGGCGAGAAATAGAATCATCACGATTCCGGTGACGGCTACGATCAGTTTTTTGCCGATGGAAGACTGCCAATAAGCGGTGGCACTGCGGGTTAAAGCATTCATTGGTTGGAGAAAAGGGACGCGCCCACGCGCAATCTGGTATCGAGTCGCGAAAAACTCAAACCCTAATCCCCAAAGTTTTTTCTAAATCACAGTCAGGTGGACTAGAATTTAGACCTTATAGCTCAGTCCTCACCCGTCACTTCGCGTTCGCTGCTGCCTTTGTGGCGGAGGTCTCTGGCGTGTTCGAGGAAGACGGCGTCTTCGCCTATGTTGCCTGCTCATAAAGGCGATTTAACCTAGAAAGAGAAATGAACCGCAGATGAACGCAGATGGACGTTGATTTTAAGAATCTTCTGAAGAATTCCATCTTCACCCTGAGGGTGAAACTGACAATCGATGCAACTCTTTGATTATCTGCGTTAATCTGCGTCCATCTGCGGTTCTATTTTCCTCTTTAGGTTTAATTTTCAAATCTCCCCTCCCACCCCTTTGAACTTTTCGACAAAAGCGGCGATTCTTTGGAAGACGCTTTGTTTCATCGTGAGATACTTGGGATTCAGAGGGCTCATCTGCGGTAGAATGCCGTTTAGTTCCGTGCCGTTGTCGCTGGCGTATTCACGCTTGAGCGAGGTGATCAGATAACGCTTGGCGGCTTCTGCGTTTAGGCTTTCGGCTTGGATGAGCGTCTCGGCTTCTCGCTTTTGTTCCGCTTGGGCGTAGGCGAAGAAAGCTTCGATGACACTCGTCTTTTCACGGAACTGATCAAGATCGGCTTGATTGATGAAATCCACCACGAGACTCTCCTTGGCGCGGTTGCCGAGGCTGGCACGGATCACCCGGCGCACGTCTTCGATCAAGGCACCCTTGTCTTTGACTTTCTGGTTTTTCTCGAAGATCAGTTCCAAGATGAAATCCAAGTTGATCTCCTGCGATTTGAGTAGGTCGATCTCAAAGACGACATCATCCCAATCCACCGTGGACTCCTGCTTTTCCTTGGCCGTCTTTTCCTTGCGCAGCCAATCGCGGATGTCGTTGTAAGTGGAGCGGTAATCCTGAACCTTGCGCTCGGGTAGAACGTCCGTCGCTTTGAGTTTTTCGAGATCCTCGTCGTTCAGATAGCGCTGCGCCTTGAATGCTTCGACAGCCTCTGGATCGTTGGGATCAAGTTTCTGCAAGGCTTTCAGGCTCACAAATTCATCGAAGTTCTGGAGCGCGTTTTCAATCTTCAGGTATTCTCCAAAAAGTTTGGTGAAGGCCTTCTTATCGGCTTCTTTCTCGATGGCTGCCGGATCGGGAAAACGCTCTTTCAGCTCCGCGACGACCTCGACAAAACCCCGCCGCGCTTCACCGGTGGCGATTTCGATGAAGCCTTCCATGTATTCCTTGTAGCTCTTCTCCAAGACCACGTTCTTGGTATTGGAATCCCCAAACAAGGTGATCGCATCGATCGTGGCCTGCTCCAGATCGCGGAAGGTGATGATGTTGCCGAAAGTCTTTGTCGCGTCTTAGATGCGGTTGGTGCGGGAGTAGGCTTGGATCAGGCCGTGGTAACGCAGGTTCTTATCGACAAACAGGGTGTTGAGGGTCGGAGCATCGAAGCCTGTGAGGAACATGCCGACCACGATCAACAAGTCCACTTGCTCTTCAGGGGGAAGTTTTTTTCCACCGTCATCTTGTCCCTTAACGCGTTTCGCTAAGTCACGGTAATAATTTTGAAAGCCGTTGCTATCCACACCGAAGTTCGCTTTGAACATGGCGTTATAGTCCGCGATGGCCGCGCTCAGGAATTCTTTTGCGCTGCTGTCCATGGCGGAAACCTCGAAACTTTCGTCGGGGATCGAGCCGATGGCGTCCTGCTCTTCGTTGGCGGCGAAGGAAAAGATCGTCGCCACCTTGATCGGCTTCTCGCTGTTTTTCTGGAGCGTCTTGAATGTCTCGTAATATTGCTTCGCCGCATCCACGCTGCTGACGGCGAACATCGCGTTGAAACCCTTGCCGCCCGCTTGCAAGCGGTGGGTCTTTTGGCGGAAATTGTTCAGAACATAACTCGCAATCTCTTTGATCCGATCCGGATGCAGCAGAGCCTGCCGGTTCTCAGCGGCGTTGAGCTTGTTCGTGTCCTGCTCGCTTTCCACTTCCTTGAAGCGCGGGCGCACATCGTTGTAGTCCACCTTGAACTTCAGCACCTTTTCATCGCGGATCGCATCGGTGATGACGTAGGAATGCAGCTCGCGGCCAAAGACGCTTGCGGTGGTCTCCGCGCCGCTGGCGTTTTCCGGGAAAATGGGCGTGCCGGTGAAGCCGAACTGATAGTAACACTTGAACTTCTTTTGCAGGTTGGCCTGCGCCTCGCCGAACTGGCTACGGTGACACTCGTCAAAGATGAACACCACCTGCTGACCATACACCGGGAGGGAAGCCTCGGTCTTCATCAGATTGTTGAGCTTCTGGATGGTGGTGACGATGATCTTGTTGTCGTCTTTTTGCAGGTTGCGCTTGAGGGCGGCGGTGCTGTCAGAGCCGTTCACGCTGTCTGGTGAAAAGCGCTGGTATTCCTTCATCGTCTGGTAATCCAGATCCTTGCGATCCACGACGAAGAACACCTTGTCGATGAAGTCCAGCTCTGTCGCTAAACGTGCCGCTTTGAAGCTGGTGAGAGTCTTGCCCGAGCCCGTGGTGTGCCAGATGTAGCCGCCGCTCTCCGGGTCGCTCCAGTTCTTCGTGGAATGAGAGCTGAAAATTTTCTGCAGGATGCGCTCGGTGGCCGCGATCTGGTAAGGCCGCATCACCAGCAGGTTGTTGCCCACATCGAAAACGGAATACTGTAAGAGCACTTTGAGCAGGGTTCTCTTCTCGAAGAAGGTCGCGGTGAAATCTTTGAGATCCTTGATCAAGGCGTTGTCCTTCATCGCCCAATGCATCGTGAAGTCGAAACTGTTTCTGTCCCGCTGCGTGGTGTTGGCGAAATAGCGGGTATCCGTGCCGTTGGAGATGACGAACAACTGCAAGTATTTGAACAAGGAATTCTCACTGTTGAAACTCTCCTTGCTGTAGCGGTGGACTTGGTTGAAGGCTTCGCGGATGGCGACCCCGCGCTTTTTCAGTTCCACCTGCACCAGCGGCAGGCCGTTGACGAGAATCGTCACATCGTAGCGGTTCGCATGGTTGCCTGCTTGCTCGAACTGCCGGATGACCTGGCAGGTGTTACGTAACACGTTCTTTTTATCGAGCAGGTAGATATTCTGGATGTGGCCATCGTCAAAAACGAAATCGTGGATGTAGTCATCATGGATCTTGCGGGTCTTATCCACAATGTTGTCACTCGGTCTATCCAGATAAGTTTCCACGAAACGCGCCCACTCGGATTCGGTGAACTGGACATTGTTGAGGCTTTGCAACTGGACGCGCACATTCGAAAGAAGCTTCTCCGGTGAGTTCAGGCCGTCAAAGGTGTATCCGAGATTCAAGAGATCATCGATCAGCTCCCGCTCCAACGCATCTTCGCTTTGGTAAGATTCCGCGAGTTTCCAATCCTTGATGTATCGGTCTAGGACGATGAAGCGGTTGGTCTCGGCGATGGTTTTGTATTCGGTCATGATGAAGGAGAATTTTTAACCACGAAAGGCACGAAAAACACGAAAGTTCAGAAATGCAGTGGCTATGGGTTTGGGTTTGGGTTTGAGATCATCTTTTTTCGTGTCTTTCGTGCTTTTCGTGGTTCATTTTGAATGAATTTACAGTGCTAGGCGGATGATGGTTGCTTTAGGGTAGGCACCGAAGTTGACGAGCAATCCGAGTTTAAATCCGGTTGCTTTCAGGTAGTTGATAACTTGGGCTTTGTGTTCTAGGGCAATTTCTTTGACGGCTTTGAGTTCGACGATGATTTTACCGTAGCATGTGAAATCCGGTTGGTAGGTCTGGCGAAGTGGCTGTCCTTTGTAGGTGAGTTGAAGTTCCTGTTGCGCCACAAACGGGATGGATCCCAATGCAAACTCTTTTTCCAGGCATTCTTGATAAACCGCCTCAAGGAATCCACACCCCTTCTCACGATACACCTCAAAAATAGCTCCCTGAATCTGATAACACTCCTCTTTGTAAATGATTTCTTCTGTCATATCTATTTTCTTTGGGTGGTTAAATTTTTAACCACGAAAGACACGAAAAACACGAAAGGTTTTGGGGGATAAAATACTTCATCTATCTAGTGATTCATTTCGTGCTTTTCGTGCTTTTCGTGGTTCCTTCTTCAGGTTTCGGGAAGCTCAACAGCAGGTTGCGGTAATGCTCGTATTGCTTCTGCCGCAACTCGATCTCACGCGGTAAGCCCTCGCTGATGGAGTGGGTGAGGGTGTCGAACTTGTCGAGGATGGCGGCGATGCGGGCTTGCTCGGCGAGGGGTGGGATCGGAATTTGGAGTTTCTCCTTCAAGACGTTTGAACTTAGGTTAGGTTGGGCGCCACCTCCCGCTAAGACATAAAGCGTTTCATTTTGTAGAATCAGCCAGTGATACAGAAATCGGTTATTTAGAAGATTGGGATCGGGCACAAATTTTCCCACTCGCTGATTAAGATAGGCTGTCTCATTTTTGGTGTAATACCCAATTTTCCCAGTCGTCGCTCCCGACATTGCGATTAAAATGCCTCTTCCGCAAAATCTGTGGGTTGAACTGGCATCCGAGCGCTGTGTAGCTGCGAGAAGTTCTTGAAAGTTGTCCACAACAGACCGATTCGAGAATGAGCCTTTACCGTCGGAGAAGCGGG
>JBIKNX010000096.1:0-10202 GCA_044358435.1 Luteolibacter sp. | reverse complement strand
AACCGAGTGCAAAGAAATGTTCGGCTGTGGAGGACGAAGTGAAAGTGACCATATCCGCACCTTCCTCGATGAATTTGGCTTGGGCTCCAGTCGGGTCGTCCGACTCAGGAACGGTCCGATAAGCAATGCATTCATCGACAATCGCACCGAGTTTCATCAGTCCGTCATAGATGACATCACGGGATTCCGCGGCTTTGATCCAAAGCACGGTTTGGTTCTCAATGTTGATTTCCTTGAACGCGTCCAACAACCCCTCGGCAACGAATTTTTTCGGCAACAAATCGACGCCGATCCGATACTCGCGGATTTTCGCGGCGGTTCCCGGTCCGATGGCGGCAATCTTCGGATTTCCAAGGCTTCGAGCATCGTCATAGGTGGCGAAGAACGCATCAAAGAATTTCTCAACCCCGTTCGGACTGGTGAAGATCAGCCAATCATACTCATGCGCATGCGTGACACCCTCCGCAAAACCTTCACGGTCCTCGGGAAGTTCGATCCGGATCGTTGGCAGCTCGATCACATCCGCGCCGAGATTTTGAAGGCGCTTGCTGAGATCTCCGGCTTGTTCCCGGGTGCGGGTCACGACGATTTTTTTCCCGAACAACGGGCGCTTTTCGAACCAATTGATCTTCGCGCGCTCCTTGACAACGTTTCCGATTACCGCCACTGCAGGCGATGAAAACCCTGCTTTCTCGGCGATGTCCGCAATGTTCTCCAAGGTTCCTTCGATCGTCCATTGCGATCCTGTGGTAGCCCAACGCACGAGTGCGATCGGAGTGTCCGCCGCGGCTCCATGCTCGATAAAGGAACTTGTGATTTCTCTCAGACGAGCCACTCCCATCAGGAAGACTTTCGTGCCGGGAGCTTTGGCAAGCTGGGCGTAATCAATTGATGTGTAACCTTTGGTGGGATCCTCGTGTCCAGTGAAAATCGTGAGCTGGGTGTTGTGATCGCGATGCGTCACAGGTATACCCGCATAGGCCGGACCGGCGATGGACGAGCTGATCCCGGGAACAATTTCGAAAGCCACGCCCGCATCCGCCAACTCCGCCGCTTCCTCTCCACCACGAGCGAAAATCATCGGATCGCCGCCTTTGAGACGGGTGACGATTTTTCCCGCTTTGGTGAAATCCACGATCATCTGGTTGATCTGATCCTGCGGCACCGCATGGTCTTTTGCGCGTTTTCCAACATAGATTTTTTCGCAGCCGGACTTGGTCCAACGCAGCAGTTCGGGACTGCTGAGCGCATCATAAACGAGCACATCGGCGGTTTCGATACACTCCTTCGCGCGTAAGGTTACAAGACCGAGGTCGCCGGGGCCGGCGCCGACTAGATAGCAGATTCCTGTGGATGTCATTTGAGGGATTGGAAAAGTTTAGTAGCCGCCCGAATGGGATCGGTGTCCGAGGCAAAACCGGTTTTCGGCTTGCCGCCGGTTTCCGGAAACACGCGGGCGTGAAGATGAATTTGATCACCGGAAAGATGGGAGTAAACACCAACCGGCGTATGGCAGCCACCATCAAGCAAACGCAAAAACTCGCGCTCGGCGGTAACTTTGGTCCACGTTTCCGCATGACCGATCGCGCTGGCGAACTCCAGCGACCGCGTATCACCCTTGCGAATTTCCAAACCAATCGCCCCCTGCCCTGCCGCGGGAAAAAAGACATTCTCCGCCAGTCGCTTACAAAACACCGGAGCCGATGCGGCAACCAATTCCTCATCGCTTTGAGGAAATTCCGGAATGAAACCCAATCTCACCAAACCGGCCTCAGCCAGGAGGATCGCATCGTAGTCGTCGCCTTGCGCGAGCTTTTCAATACGGGTCGGGACATTTCCGCGAAGATCCACCAACACCAGATCAGGCCGAAGAAACTCGATCTGCTTCGCCCGTCGCACACTGCTGGTGCCAACTCTTGCGCCAGCTTTCAGTGCGGGCAATCCACCTGCTTGTTTCGTCAGCAAGACATCGCGAACCGGAGCGCGTTCAAGGGCGGCAGCCAGCTCGAATCTCGGATCAATCACGGTAGGCATGTCTTTCAAACTGTGCACCGCGATATCAACCGAACCATCGTCTAGCGCTTCTTCAAGTTCCTTGATGAACACACCCTTGTCAAATGTGCCTTCGGCCTTGGCCACATCGGCCAGCGAGACATCCGTCCGGCGATCGCCCGTGGTTTTGATGATTTTACGGCTGATGACCCAGTCCGGAAACTTGCCGGACAACAAGCCTTGGGTCGCAGTGGCCTGCACCAAAGCCAGCTCGCTGCCCCGTGTGCCAATGATGATCTCTTTGCTTGTTCTGCTCATGAATTCGCTCTGCGCTCCCCCTCCATGCAGTCGGAGAGGCTTTGTTGCAAGGTTAGACCGCCATGAAATCACACAATCATTAAGTCATTCAATCGGAATACCAGAGCTCTTTCCAGCCATGGGGTGGACGCAACTCGCTCCGTCGAGGGTGGATTTTTCTCTATCCAGAGCCGAGTGGTGATGTCATCCGCAGGAATTGTATCGGCTGAAATTTGATCATAGTTTCGACTCAAAAATCCCACCTCACCCATCGTTATTCGTCAAACAAGCCGACATATCCATCCCTGCCCGTCCAATAAATGGATTGGCGATTTTTGATTTTTGAATTGGCCATCCCAATCTTGTACTCTTTTGGGCTACTGACGTTTCACAAAACTTCTTGCAAACCCGCGATCGGATGGATAATTCCGCCTCTCCGGGCGCTGCCTTTAGCGACTCTTGGCTGACACGATATTTTATGAATTTGGGGAAACTTCTCGATACGAATCACATCCTTTTGGATATGAAGGCCACCGAGCATTGGCCTGCAATCGTGGAACTTGTGGATTTCCTCACCGAATGTGGAGATATCCCGAAAAACCGCTACGATGACATCCTCAAAGCCCTTGAAGAGCGTGAAGCCCAAATCAGCACGGGCATCGGCACAGGCCTGGCAATTCCACACACGTTTTCCGATGACCTGGAAAAAGTCGTCGCCATTTTCGGACGATCCAATGAGGGCATCGATTTCAATGCTTTCGATCATTCTCCGGTTCACTTCATCATCTTGTTCATCGTTCCCCGGAAAGACTACCAACTTCACCTCCGAACTCTCTCAGCGATTGCCAAAATGTTCACCAACATGGATGTCAGGCGCAGGCTATCCGCCGCCACAACCCGGGATGAAATTTTGGAAATTCTCGATCCGAAAGCCATGCGTATCAAGGCTGACAAAGAGCCTTGCTGAAATGGGTCCGTCGATCTTCCCTCTTTCCGATCGGCCTTTCGAGCAAACGGAATTCATGGATCGCACCGCCGATGAACGCTGCAGGAAACGAATTGCGGGAGAATTTCAAAGAAACTTTGCCATGACTGAACGGGGAAAAGAAAAGTTTTCATAACACTTTAATTGTCCGTATTTATCTGCGTTCATCGGCGCTCCAAATTTCTTTCCTATTTTCCCATGACCCTCCTTCAGAATCTTGAATCCCGCCTCGCCGCCGCTCTTGAAGGCGTGCTTGGCGAACCGACCCCACCCAATCTCATGGCCGCAGCCGATCTCCGTTTCGGGGATTACCAGAGCAACTCCGCGATGGTTCTGGCAAAACGGATGAAATCCAATCCTCGCGCCCTCGCCCAACAAATCCTCGACTCGGTCGATATCGCCGGACTTGCGACAGCCAAGATCGATGGCCCGGGTTTCATCAATTTCACCATTCTCTCGGAAGCCTACTCCGCTTATGCCGAGGGATTACTGAAAGATCCCCGTCTCGGTGCGCCTGAACTCGGCAAAGGCAAGCGTATCGTGGTGGATTTCTCCGCCCCGAATGTCGCCAAACCCATGCACGTCGGACATATCCGCTCGACGATCATCGGCGATTCCCTCTGCCGCATCGCGCGTTTCCTTGGCTTTGAAGTCATTGCCGACAACCACATCGGTGATTGGGGCACGCAGTTCGGAATGATCCTGTATGGTTGGAAGACCATGCTCAACAACGAGGCGTTGGGAGAGGATCCGATCAAGGAGCTCGTCCGTGTCTATCGTGAGGTCAACCTCGCCACCAAAGAAAATCCCGCAGTCCTGGAAAGTTGCAAAAATGAATTGGTCAGACTGCAGGCCGGCGATCCCGAAAACCTCGCCATCTGGCAACAATGCATCGATGTTTCAAAGACAGGTCTGCAGAAAATTTACGACCGCCTGGATGTGAAATTCGATCACTGGCTCGGGGAGAGTTTCTACAACGACATGCTTCCCGGTTTGGTCGATGAGTTTCTTGAAAAAGGCATCGCGCGTGAAAGCCATGGCGCGGTGTGTGTGTTTTCCGATGACTCGAAAGACCCCGCTCAGGATCCGTTCAAAGTCCATCGCGAGGACGGCTGGACCGATAACCCGGCCATCATTCGCAAGGCCGATGGCGGTTTCCTCTACGCCACCACCGATCTCGCCACGATCCAATACCGCATCGACACCTGGAACGCAGATCAAATCTGGTATGTCGTCGGCGTCCCGCAACAACTCCATTTCCGCCAGATCTTCGAATCCGCTCAACGCTGGGGCAAAACCGGAGACTTCCGTCATATCGCCTTCGGTTCGATTCTGGGTGAAGATAGAAAACTCATGAAAACCCGCTCCGGCGAAAATGTGGGCCTGACCGATGTACTCGAGGAAGCGGTCGAACGCGCCGCTGCGGCCATTGCTGAAAAAAATCCCGACCTGCAAGGCGAGGAAGCCGCGAAAATCGCGGAAATCGTTGGAATTGGTGCGGTGAAATTCGCCGAACTTTCACAGAATCGCCTTACCGATTATGTGTTCGCATGGGATCGCATGCTCGCTTTGCAGGGCGATACCGCGCCCTATCTGCAATACTCAACGGTCCGTATCCGTTCCATTTTCCGAAAACTGGATGGTCCGTTTGATCCCAAATCCGCATCAATCCAACTGGAACAGCCCGAGGAAATCCACCTCGCCCGCTTGCTTGCCCGTTTTGGAGAGATTCTGCCCATGGTGATCGAGGATCATCGTCCCAACCTGTTGGCCAACTATCTCCTAGAACTCGCACGTGCCTTCCATTCCTTCTTCGAGGCTTGTCCGGTCCTCAAGTCCGAAGAACCCCTCAAATCAAGCCGACTCGCCCTCTGCAATCTCACCTCCTCCATCCTGGAACAGGGCTTGGGATTGCTGGGCATCCGCTGCCCAGACAGAATGTAAAATTTCAAATTTCAACCTTCAGGTAACCATAAGAGTTCGAGTCTGTTCTTTTGTCTTTCCTTAAAATTTGAACATTGAAACTTGAGTTTTAAGATTGCACTTTCGGCCTTATAAACAAAAGATCTGGAGATGTTCCCTTTTTACGTCATCGGACACAAAAACCCGGACACCGACGCGGTATGCTCCGCTCTCGGCCATGCCTCTCTTCTGCGTGCCTGTGGTGACGAGCCAAATGCGATAGCGGCACGTTGCGGCGATATTTCGCAACGCACCAAATGGGTCCTGGAAAAAGCCGGCTTCGATGCCCCGGAACTTCTCACCGATGCCCGCACCAACGCCGGAATGATCTGCAAACGCGACGTCATTTACGTGCGTCCTTATGATACATTCCTCACCGCCTACAACCGCATGTTTAACGCATCGATTCGCTGCGTTCCCGTGATGAATGAAGATGGCACGGTTGCGGGAATGCTCCAATACATCAACCTTCTCAAACTTCTCCTGCCGGCGAACACCCAGGGCATCAGTGTGCGGACGGTTCATGCGTCTCTGAACAATCTGGCAGCTACCCTTGATGCGGAGAGCTTGGGTGCGCCGATCAGTGATCAGGACGATGAGGAAGATCTCATTCTGCTCGTCGGAGCGTCCTCGCAGGAAACGGTGAAATCCCGCCTCAAAAAGGCGACTGACGAGGGCAACATCCGTAACTTTCTGGTGATCTGCGGTGATAGACCCATCGTCCAGCGCCTGGCTATCGAGTCAGGCGCCCGCGCCTTGTTGGTGACAGGTCACCATACCATTTCAAAGGACATTCTGGACTTCGCCATTGCCAAGGGAACGGTGCTGTTGCGCTGCCAACAAGACACGGCGAGTGCCAGTACGCTGATCCGGTGTTCGCGCACCGTGCGCCACGTCATGGAAACCAAATTCATTTCGGTGAACTCGAAAGAGCCTGTCTCCAAAATCCGCAAGGATCTGGTCGCGGTCGATCAGGACCTGTTTCCTGTGATGGAATCCGGTTCGGATGCCATGATCGGTGTGATCGCAAAATCGGATCTGGTTGATCCACCGAAACTCCGCTTCGCTCTCGTCGATCACAACGAATACGCACAAGCCGTCACAGGCATCGAGGAGGCCACGATCACGGAAGTGATTGATCACCACCGCCTCTCCGGCGATCTCGTCTCGCGTGAACCCATTCGTTACCTAAACGAACCGGTCGGCTCGACATGCACACTCGTAGCCCGCAAGTTTTTCCACAGGGATCTCATACCCGCGCCCGGCGTCGCGCTCTGCCTTTGCGGCGGCATCGTATCCGATACCCTGTGTCTTACATCTCCGACGACCACCGCTCTGGATCGTAAAATGCTGACCTGGCTCAGCGAAATCGCTCGCGTTGACGCCAAAGAATTCGCCGCGGAATTTTTTGCGGTTGGTTCACTCATCGCCAACGGTACAGCTGATGAAATCATCAACTCCGACCGCAAGGAATTCAACGAACAAGGCATGTTCATCAGCGTCTCCCAAGTCGAGGAGCGCGATCTTCACGGTTTCAAAGCCCGGCGCGAAGAGCTGGAAGCAGCCCTGCGCAAGCTTCAATTTGATAAGGGCTATAACATTGCGGTTCTCGTGATCACCGATGTTGCGCTTCTCAAAAGCATGGTTCTGGCGGTCGGGCCCGAGAACATCATCGCCGCACTTCCCTTCAGCCGCATTGATGACACGTTGTATTCCGCGCCCGGCGTCGTCTCCCGCAAACGCCAGATCTTCCCGGCCATTTGCGACGTGATCGAGCATGCCCACAAATAAGGTCGCAGCGCTCTTCGGACGCCCTGCGAAACGCAAGAACAACGAACCAATCTTCGTTCAATGAGAAAAAATCGTAAAATCTTTCTCAAGCTGGCCGCGTTGGCCTTCATCGTGTTCTTCTATCCGATGTGCGTATTGACCTACACGTGGACATGTGTTTTTCAATCCGATCTGGAAGGAGGAAAAAACGGGCCGCTCGATGCCTATCGACACACGCTGGCCAGTGCTGTCGTCTCGCACACATTGGGCGAATGGGGAGTCAAGGTCACAACCTTTTTCATGGAGTCAAAAAATTCGGCTTCCGGTGCGATGGACCGACACAACAACCGGATCGGCATGAAGATCGGTTCGCAGGCAAAATCTTTTGAAGATCTGGAACCATGGGTTCGCAGGCATGTGGCGGAAGGCAGATGTGGTTCCACAAAAGCGGATCAGATCACATGGCTACCGAAAACGAAATGGCGTAAGAGCAATCTTTGGTGAACACCAGGTAGGGAGACATGAAATTGTCACTCCCCAATCACACAAGGCACCAATATCCCGTCGCTCATGCCGTGGATTTTTTTCTTATCCGCCGGAACCAAGGTTGCCAAGCATCCGCCAAAAGCGGTTTCCCCCAGCTTGTCTGTAAAGAAGTAAGGGCACAACCTTGCCCGAACTTCGATCATTCGGATGCTTCCGTCTTCATCGAAAACCGGATGCGTGAAGCGCCTGCCCTCTTTGAATTCCTGCATCAACCAGGGTTGCTCGCCGGATTGCGAGAGCGCGAACCGCAATTTTTCCTGCCACTCCATGGCGGAAAGATCATGTCCGACAAACACCCCGCGAGATCCCCAGGCTGTCTCGTGAAAGCCGCTGATTTTCAAAACCAACTCGCGTTCTTTTTGGGAAAAATCCCCAACATCATCCCAAGAATGGGCGTTGAGGCGGGGCAGCGCGGCATGTGGCGGCAGCGGCTCGGGATCAAGAACCCAGCCGAAAGGAATCCATTCCCTCAATCTACGCAAGTGGCTTCCGCGCAGGGATTGTTCCCAGATCTTTTTCAAGGCGGGCGACCAAAACAACGCGAGCCAGAGCTTATCCTCCAAATGCGCCTTGAACGGAGGCGTGAGGACCGCCTCACCTCGCGCCGATTTCTCAGCCAGCTTGCGCGAATAGGGTATTGTCTCCCAATCAAACAACTCAAAAAACCGATACATTTCGCGACCACATTCCTCGTATTCCTCGGCGCTTTTCACATTCCATGCCTTACCGAGTTGCTCCGCCAGCCATGTCATTTCCGCCCGATAATCGCTCGCTTCATCGGATACGAGAATATCCCCCCCATCAGGGAGCAACTTGCGGAAACCCTCGACCATGCCAGCTGCCCCACCCAAAACCTCGAAACCCGCCTCAGCATAGGTCTTTGAAAGCCATGCGGTGATCCCGATTCCGCCGGGCACGCTGTCGAGCTCGGTAAGGGCGAAATGACCTTTGGCAAGGATCAGATCGGGACGAATCACTCGAGGAAATTGTTCCGCCAGCCCGGGCCCCCGTTGAAGCTCCGCCATCCAATCCGGCTTACCCTCGTCCAACAAATCCGCAAGCCATGATTCGGTTTTTCCGGCGGCGGAGCGCCTGTAAAGCGAATCACAAGCCTGCTGAAACTTCGCAAGCGGGTGCCCCATTGCCATCATTTCCTTGGCCTCTGCCACAGTAAGCTTCAGAGGCTCGGGCGACCACTGCCACGAACCGCCCCCAAACAAGCCGCCCTCCGGCAGTTTCTTCATCAAATCATGCAATGCAATGGCCACATGCGGAGCTTCATCTCCGAATCGTTTTTTTGCAAGTCGGCTGTGAATGCTGAGATTATGGGATAATTTTCAACGCAAAGCCGCTGAGATTGCTAAGATGGAGGCAAAGCTGAACCGATGAAACGAGTGAAATGAGATAAGGATACAGATCTTAATTATACCTTCCCACTATGGCATGACTCATTTCTGACTCCAGTTACCCATACCTTTCTGAATTATGTTCCTTTGCGTCGCCCTCTGCGATCTTTGCTGCTTTGCGTTGAAAGAAAACTCCAACTGCCCTTATCATTACGGTCCCGAATGCCCGCCATTGACCTTCAACCCTTTTTCATCTCATTCTCGCGCCTGTGAGTTACAATCCTGTAGAGCCTTCCCTAGCAGCATTTGAAGCGTTTTCCAAACAAGGAAACGTTGTTCCGGTATTTACCCAGCTGGCTGCCGATTTCGAAACTCCCCTTTCCGCCTATCTGAAAATCCGCGATACCAAACATTCGTTCCTGCTGGAGTCTGCGGAAGCAACGGATAAAGGCGGGCGATGGTCGATTGTCGGCTCCGGCCCGAAACGGATTTTTTCAGCCAGGGGAAAAGAGATCACCATCACGGAAGGCAGCAAGTTGCGCACGCTTCAGGCACCCGACGATGTGCTCGCCGCTTTGGAGCGCGAAATGGCCCCGTTCCATCCCGTCCCCAATCCTGCGCTTCCTCCCTTCTCCGGCGGCATGGTCGGCTACCTCGCCTACGATGCGGTCCGTCAGTTCGAACCCACTCTCGGTGATTCACCTCCGGATTCGCTCGGTGTGCCGGATGCCTTGTTCATGCTCGCGGACACTTTGTTGGTTTTTGATCACCGCCTGCGCCGTTTGCAAATCATCGCCAATGCGTTTCTCGATGAACACGCTTCGCCAGCGGAAGCCTATGCCGCCGCATCGGGTCGCATCCATTCGATCATCGAAATTCTCAACCGTCCCCTCCACGTGGCGGCGCTCAACGGACTTGTGCAAATCATCGATGAACCGGCGGTTTCCAACACCACTCAGGCAGAGTACGAACAGATGGTGCGCGACGGCAAGGAATACATCTCAGCAGGCGATATCTTCCAGTTCGTACCCAGCCAACGCTTCACGACGGATTTCGATCAATCGCCGGTCGACCTCTACCGCGCCCTGCGATACGTCAACCCCTCCCCTTACATGTTCATCTTGGAAATGGGCGACTTCGCACTCGTCGGATCGTCACCAGAAGTGCATGTCCGTTCGATTCAGGGTCGCATCGATATCCGGCCGATCGCAGGTACGCGTTGGAGAGGAAAAACAGCCGAAGAAGACGATGCCCTCGCGGCCGATCTTCTCAACGATCCCAAAGAGCGGGCGGAACATCTCATG
>JBIKNX010000269.1:0-2948 GCA_044358435.1 Luteolibacter sp. | reverse complement strand
CGATCTCGGTCATGGGGAACGAAAAATTTCCGAACCGGCCGGTCAGGTTGACTTTCCCGTCTTTCATATCCTTGATTTTTCCTGAAAAGCGGTCAGTTCCGTTATTCAGCAGGACAATGTCGGAATCCTCCGAATCCAAGCTGCGGGCGGAATCAGGCATTCCATTCCACTCGGCGACGATGACATCGGATACGCGCAACGGGGATTCCTCCATTTGAGCGATGAAGCCATAACCCGCACCTTTGCCCTTGTATCCCTCAAATGGGTTTCCTTCATCGGTCGGGGCAACGTTCTTCTCGCTCCATTCACAGATAGATTGACCGTCGACAAACAGGAAAATGCCTCCGGAAATGCGATTGCAACGAATCTCAAAAGTGGCGGATCCTGTATTCGAGAGACGCAGCATGGAATTTTTCGACTGGATTCGTTCCATGGAAGGCACCCCCTCCTCATTGAAACCCGAGCGATAAAGCACCACATAATTGCTATAAACATGAAGCACGTAGCTCGAACCGAAAATGTAAGGTTGATCTGCTAGGTTCGCCATGTTGTTGGGGCGGACATTTTCCTCCTGATACGGCTTAGCATTTTTCGGAATGGTAAAGTCGGAATGGAATCCAATGGCGATCGAAAGACGGTTTTTCCATGCGAGATCAAATTGTAAAACCGAGCGATCCGACATGCCCGTTTCCCGGGTCAATGCCGTACCTGTTCTGTCATCGTTCCAATACCATGCGGATCCGGAGAATTTCCACAATGGAAACTCTTTTTCAATTTCCTCCTCTTTCTTCTGCATGGGAATTCCGCCCGTGTGTCTACCATTCCTCTGAGTCCATTCTCCCTTGTCAAATGGGCCGTAATAGAGAACCCGACCACCCATCGGATTCGGAGCGATGATTTCCACCTGATCCCTGGGATATTCCAACAGACCGGCGAAATCCGTCTGTATCATGACCTTTTTTTCGTCCATTTCCCGGACCAAACCCGGAATTCTGTCTCCATTGCAGCCGCCGACATAGGCCAGACTGGCAAGCGATCGTGATGGCTTTCCGGATTTCAAAACAACCTGTCGGATATCGACTGGATTGAACTTGAGCGGCTCATCTTCCGGTTTGTCTCGTTTCCATAGAAGCACGCCTTTCTCACCAAATCCTTGGAAATCGCCGTGAAGCTGATCGCCATTCTCGAAGCGCAACAGATCCTGTGTTTCGGCAAGTGATAGGGTTGGAGCCAATCCGATGATTGCGGTAAGAAGCCTGAAAATCATTTTTCGTAAATGGGTAAGTAACGGTAATTCAATGCAAGAGAAAGCAATGCGCCTGCCGTGCTGAAAGCCTGCCCGTGACTTCCGGGAAAAGATCCGTCGGATGACTGAATGGTTCCCATGTAACGGATGTTGCGGCTATTCCATTCCCTCCAGACCGCTTCATCCGCATGAAACAGAGCCTGAGACATGTAATATTCGTAATAATAAGGATAGGTGCGGTCTCTGTAATCCAGGTTTTTCTTTAAAAAATCGAGGCTGGCTTTGTAAGCTTTTGATTCGGTTTCTTTATTGAGTGACAAACAGAGCGATCCGATGGCGGTAAGTGTGGGTTTTCCACCCGCGGCCGATGTGTAGCCATAAGAGCCATCATTGCCACGACAACTTGCGAGATAGGCGAGACCTTTCCGAATGGCTTCGTCAGGGACTGGAAATCCCGCATTGCGCGCGGCAAACAAGGCGACGATCTGGCTGCCGGTTACGGTCGTATCGGCATCTTTCGCATCGGGCGTATAACGCCAGCCTCCGGTTGGATTGCGTTTTTGAGAACTCAGAATCAAATTCACCGCTTTTTCAAGAGCTTCACCGATCTTCGGATGATCAACCACTCCATAGGACTCGGCCAAAGCCTTGGTTGCGAAGGCGTGGTTGTACATGCTAGTTCCAATGTATCCGTTGTCCTTCATCTTGTTTTGTTTGGACAGAATGTAGTCAATACCGCGTCTGATGATCTGTGAGTATTCACCATGATTCGGATCGGTTCCATGCGCCAAAAAAGCGGCTACGCACAAGCCAACGACACCGGGTTCATCACCGGAGCCATCACTCCATGAGCCATCCGCATTTTGGCTTTTGGACAGATAGGTGAGTCCCCGCCCATAAATGAGATCGACCTGCGGGGGAATGAGGTCGTCCCTGCGATCGAGGATGCCTTGTCCGCGCGCGTTCGCGAGAGAACCCAGGAGCACGGTGATAAAAAAACGTCGATCCATCATTTTCCTAATTTTTCCATACCACGGTTATATGCGTCCAAAGCCGACTGAAATTCGGCAGGCAAGTTTTTGCCAGAGTTTCCTGAAGCTTTCGGAACCCTTCTTTCTGTGGAATTGGCATGGGTATTGCCTCCGACAGCCTCATTTTGCGAATTGGATTCTCCACCACTGCCCTGACCACCCTTTTCACCACCCTTGCCTTCTCCTTCACCCTCACTCTCGCCTTCTCCTTTTCCCTTGCCTTTCCCTTTGGCCTTGCCCTTGCCTTCACCCATCATTTTTTCCATCATATCCATCATCGCGCCGCCAGCCTCGCTTGGCCCGCCTTTTTGTTTCTGCTGTTTGGCTTTGGCGGCTTGATGAATCTTCTCGATGATCTCGGTTTGCGCGGCAATCGTACGGCCGCCTGTATCAGGTTCCGAGAGGTAGTCGGTCGTTTCATCCATGATGCCCTCCACCGAGGATAGCAATTCGATGACTTCGGGTATGGTCTGTTCAATCACGAGTTGTTGAACATCTGCGGATAACTCATCCTGCTCGTCTGCGACTTTCTCCGCGCCCTCGGCATGCTTCTTGATCACTTCCGGGTCGATGTTTTTTTCCGGTTCGGCGTAGACACCGGAACCGATAAAAATAGCGAATAAAAAAATGGATATGGCTCTCATCGTATGGGGGGCTCGGTTGATCGGGCG
>JBIKNX010000268.1:0-2969 GCA_044358435.1 Luteolibacter sp. | reverse complement strand
GAGGGCGTTGGTGAGGATGGCGGTTTGAATTTCGGTGAGTTGGTCGATATCGGTGGTCTGCAGTCTCCAGCGGACATCGACGCGGCGGCGGATCACGCCGGTATTGGAACAAGGCACATCGAGCAGGATGGCATCGAAAGCTCCGTGAAACTTTTCGGGCGATGGCTTGCACCAGTCGTGGACGGAAACTTCGTCGGCGGTGATGCCGAGCCGTGCCAGGTTTTCCTCAAGGCGGGGGATGCGTTTTTCGTTCGAGTCCGTGCAAGTCAGACCTTTGCCGCTGCCGAGGGCGGAGGCGATGAGAAAGGCTTTTCCGCCGGGGGCGGCGCAGGCATCGAGGATCTTTTCGCCAGGTTTGGGTTTGAGGAGTTCGACGCAATGGCGGGTGGCGGGGTCCTGGATGTAGAGATTGCCTTCGGCGAGAAGTTTGGAGGGGATTTTCTCTTCCAACAGAAAGTATTCGGGAGCGTGATCGCACGGCGTTCCGGGAATTTCCGCATCGGTCGGAATGAGAGGATTGAGGCGGAAAAACGTCTCGGCGGGTCGGTTGTTCCACTCCATGATGGAGATGGCTTTGGCTTTTCCGAAAGATTTGCGCCAGCGATTGTAAAGCCAATCGGGATGCGAGTGGAGCACGGCCGGTGGCAAGTCGTCGAGTTCTTCGATCAAGCGTTTCCGCGAAGTGATCGCCTTGCGCAGAACGGCATTGATCAAAGGGCGGACACTGGTTTTTCCCGCTTCGACGGTTTCATTCACCGCGGCGTGGTCGGGGATGTTGAGAATGAGAATCTGGCAGAGACCGACGCGTAAAATATCGCGGGTATCGGCATCGAGTTTGCCTTGGCGGAGTTTTCCAATCCAATGATCAAGAACGCGGCGATGGCGAAGCACTCCGAACAGGATGGCTTGGAGTAGTGCGCGGTCGGAAGAGGAAAGCATGCGTCGCTGTGCGTGGCGATCGACCAGCGTTTCCGCATAGTCGTGTCCTTTGGCCCATGCGCGGAGGGCGGAAACGGCGGCTTGGCGGACGTGGAAGTTTTTAGCGGGCATAAGTTTCAAATCTCATTGAAGAGGATACTATCCCATGAGGACATCGAGGAGTTCCGGCGAGATGAAGTCTTGGCTGTGGATGATGTGGTCGAGGAGCGGGACGGTTGTTAGGGATTCGATGATTCCCTTGTTGGTGATCATCGGGGTGTCCATTTCATCTTCGAGCTGGTTGAGAATGATGCCCGCGCATTTGAGGCCCTTGGCTTCGATGGCGGCGAGCGTGAGGAGGATGTGATTAAGTGCGCCGAGGCGGTTGGCGGCGACGAGGATGACGGGTAGGCCGAGATCTTTGGCCAGATCCGAGACGAAATAGGTTTGGGTGATTGGCACTTCCCAACCGCCCGCGCCTTCGACGATCACGGAATTGTGTTTTTCCGATATCGCTCGGTAAGAAGCAATGATCTCCGCGGGGTTGATGGTTTGGTTTTCCAAGAGTGCGGCAACGTGCGGGGCGACACCGGAGGAGAAATGGATGGGGTTCACTTCATCGATCGCGAGATTTCCGGAGGCGGCGGAGAGGATGGCCGCATCATCGCGATCGCCACAGGAGATGGGTTTGAAGCCGACCGCGTTTTTCCCCTCGGCGCGAAGGGACTCGATCAAAAGCTTGGTGACATAGGTTTTGCCGACGCAGGTATCTGTTCCAGTAATGAAGAAATTCACGGAGTGTGTGGGGTTTAGCCGAAGGTTTTGA
Source organism: Luteolibacter sp. (assembly GCA_044358435.1). Classification (GTDB taxonomy): domain Bacteria; phylum Verrucomicrobiota; class Verrucomicrobiia; order Verrucomicrobiales; family Akkermansiaceae; genus Luteolibacter. The sequence goes on along the minus strand of JBIKNX010000268.1, from coordinate 1,225 downwards.
GGAAGCCGACCTCGAGGGCGAGTTGTTCCGAGGCATTGGTTTCGAGGCTTTGGCGGAGTCGTTCTAGCGAATCGAGGCGTTGGCTGATTTTGAGAATGCTTTCGGAATCGGCGAGAGTTTTGAGGAGGGGAGCGGAGTCCGGAAAATCCAGACCGCCGGTGTTGTTTTTGATTCGGATGATGTCGGCAAGCCAGGCGAGGATGACATCGAGGTAGCGGCCGCGCGCATCGAGGTATTCCGCTTGAGCTGCGGCATTGTGGAAATCTTCACGGGATTTGAGCCATACACCATCGGTCGCGTCTTTATAAGTGGCGGATTCCTCTTTCGCTGCGGCTTTGGCAGCTGCCTCGACTTCGGATTTCTTGGCATCGAGGAAATTGGAAAATACGGCTTTGAGTTGGAGAGCTGTGACGGGATTTCCGAAACCTTTTTTGGCGGCTTGATTGAGTGCGGTGACCAGTTCTCCGCCGCCATTGAGATCGAGGCTTTGACCTCCGAGCAGGTTGACCTGAACGCAACGCGAGAGAATCGTGGGCAACAAACGCTGGGGTTTGGTGGTGAGGAGCATCAGCAGTGTGCGGTCTGGTGGCTCTTCAAGGGTTTTCAGGAAAGCGTTCTCCGCCTTTTCGTTCATGCGATCGGCATCGACAATGACACCGACTTTGGTTTCGCCGGATGGCGCGGCGAGTTGCAGGGTGTGTTCGAGGTCGCGGATTTCATCGATGGAGATTTGGCGGCTTTTCGAGCGGGGCCGGATGATGCGGACCCATCCGTTTTCTTGTTCATCGAGCGGGAGGATTCTTTCTTCGGTTGGTTCGCCAAAAAGATCCATGCCACCGCTGTCGGGTGATCCGTTGACCAGCGAGATGAGGCGGGACGCGAGTTCTTCCTTGCCGCTACCGATGGCTCCGCTGATCAGATATGCGTGCGCGAGACGTTGACGCTCGTGTGCGGATTTGATGAGTTCGAAGGATTTCTCGGCGGTATGGGACACGGGCTGAAGATGGGAGAAGGAGGAAAAGGTTGCAAGCTGTCATCTGCAGGGAAATTTTTTGATGAGAGTTTCTGGAAATTTCGATTGCGCATCACCGGGGTCAGGATAGGTTTGCCGTCTACTGCTGTGTTCGACTATTTTGGAAGCATGCCCGGACCGATGTATTAAATTACGGGATCAATATCCGAGTGGCCATTGTCATGCCTTCTCAGGAAGACATGCAACCCTTCA
>JBIKNX010000267.1:0-2974 GCA_044358435.1 Luteolibacter sp. | reverse complement strand
GTGTCAATACCTCGGCGCTTTATGGTTTCATCAACACGCTTCTATCGATCTTGGAAAAGGAAAACCCAACGCACCTTGGAGTTGCGTTTGACACCTCCGCTCCAACGCCGCGTCACATCCGTTATCCCGCCTACAAAGCCCAACGCGATGAGATGCCGGAAGAGTTGGCGGCGGCCATTCCGCATGTGAAAGCCCTCTGCCGCGCCTTTGCCCTGCCAGTGCTGGAGATTGATGGCTTTGAAGCGGATGATTTGATCGGAACCTTGGTGAAACGTGCCGAGTTGGATGGTTTTGAATCCTATATGGTCACGCCAGATAAGGATTTCGCTCAGCTGCTTTCTGATCGCACCTTTATTTGGCGCCCGGGCCGCAAGGGCACGGATCATGAAATCATCGGCTTGAAGCAGCTTCCTGAAATCTGGGGAGTTTCCGAGCCGCATCAAATCATCGACCTACTCGGCTTGATGGGGGATGCCTCCGACAATATTCCGGGCGTTCCGGGCATTGGACCGAAAACCGCACAGAAACTCATTTCTGATTTCGGATCGATTGAAGACCTTCTCAAAAATACCGGGCAACTCAAGGGTAAGCAGAGGGAGAATATTGAAGCCAATGCGGATATGGCGATGCTTTCCAAGGAGCTTGCCACGATCATCATCGATTGTCCGCTGGAGGTGACATGGGATGATTTGATTATTTCCCAACGCGATGACGAAGCGCTCAAGCAACTGTTTGCAGATTTCGAATTCCGCACACTGACCAAACGGCTTTTCGGAGAGCAAAACAGCAGGACTGAGGCGCCGAACCTGCCACAACAAGGGTCCGCACTCACACTTTTTGAAACCTTCAAAACCATCCGCGAAGTTCCACATCATTACACCTTGGCGAACACGTCAGCTCTTCAAGAGGAGCTCTTCAGGCATCTCGCCGCGCAAAAATCTTTCTGCTTCGACATCGAGACCACCTCGTTGGATCGCCACTCCGCAAAACTCCTGGGCATCGCGTTTTCATGGAAGGCACATGAAGCCTGGTATCTTCCGTTTTCCGAAAACATTCTCGCTGAAATCAAAACCGTTCTCCGTTCTCCAGCGGAAAAAATCGGTCATCATTTGAAATATGATTTATCGGTTCTTCATTCACATGGAATTGAGGTGAGCGGGCCCTTTTTTGACACGATGCTCGCCGATGCGTTGGCTGCTCCGGAGCGCCGACACAGCATGGATTATCTCTCTGAAATTTTACTCGGTTACACACCCGTGAAGCTTGCGGATATCGCGCAGCCGGCATCCATCGTTTCCGACGAGGGATCGGATGATCTCTTTGCCTTTGCTGAAAAGAAAAAGCCGTCCAAGGAGCTCGATGTCGCCGCTATCCCGCTCGAAACTCTGGCGGAATATGCCGCTGAGGACGCAGATGTCACTTTCCAGCTCTCCGAAAAACTTCGCCTGCTGCTCATTCAAACCGGCCAAGACAAGATCTTTTCCGAAATCGAAGCTCCCTTGCTACCCGTTTTGGTGCGCATGGAAATGGAGGGAATCGCCATCGATCCGGCGGCGTTGAAAAGCATCGGCGAGGAACTTCAGCAGACCATTGACCAGCTCGCAAAATCGATTCAGGCGCATGCCGGAACGCCGTTCAATATCGCATCGCCCAAGCAACTCGGACAAATCCTCTTCGAGCATCTGGGTCTTCTTGATAAAGCCAAGAAAACCAAAACCGGCCAATACAAGACCGATGAACAAACCCTTTCCACATTGCTCGGGATCCATCCGATCATTGGAGAAATTCTCGAATACCGGGAGGCAACCAAACTGAAATCCACTTATCTGGATGCGTTGCCGAATCACATCGCTCCCGAGACGGGCCGCATCCATACGCATTTCCACCAACTTGTCGCCGGAACCGGTCGCCTCGCATCTTCTGACCCAAACCTGCAAAACATTCCCGTCCGTTCCGCCGCAGGTAGGAAAATCCGCCAGGCATTCGTGCCCCGCGATTCGCATTCCCCGAAGGTCCGATACCAACTCCTGTCCTGCGATTATTCCCAGATCGAGCTGCGCGTCATGGCTGCGCTGGCCTGCGATCCTACGATGATCACCGCCTTTCAGGACGGTGTTGACATTCACACCGTTACCGCCGCCAAGGTCCATGGGGTGACTCCCGAAGAAGTCACACGTGAAATGCGCTCCGGCGCGAAAATGGTGAATTTCGGCATCATCTACGGTATTTCCGCTTTCGGTCTCTCGCAGCGCCTTGCGATCCCTCGTAACGAAGCCGCGGAAATTATCGATGCGTATTTCCGCGAATACCCTGCCATCAAGGAATATATGGATCGCACCGTCGCGGAGTCTCGCGAAAAAGGCTATGCCGAAACCCTCTCGGGGCGTCGCCGTCATTATCCCGATCTCAATTCCGGAAATGCGGGGCTGCGCCAAAACGCCGAACGCGCCGCGATCAACATGCCGATTCAAGGCACCTCCGCGGACATGATCAAAATCGCCATGATTCGCATCGACAATTTGCTACGCAAAAAGCCCTATCAAACCAAGATGCTGCTTCAGGTTCATGACGAGCTTGTATTCGATCTGCATCCCGATGAGGAATCGGAACTTGTGCCGAAAATCGTCCACATCATGGAAACCGCGCTTCCGCTCCCGCATGATGTTCCTGTTTTGGTTGAAAAGGGCGTCGGTAAAAACTGGCTGGCCGCACATTGATGAGGGGAAAGATCGGGCCTTCTCCCCGAAATACCTATGGAATAGAGCAGATTGACCGGGAGCATGGCCAGAAACGATTATTGGCGATTTTTGAATATTTTTCAGAAAATAAACCCAAGATACCGTATGTTGAACCGTTCTGTACCTTGCGTTTTTATTCTGGTATTGCACCAAGCCGTAAATACCTTCGCACATATAAATCCATAGAATCATGAGCCTACACGTCCAACTCAGCCCCGAAGCCCTCGAAAACCTTC
>JBIKNX010000095.1:0-10278 GCA_044358435.1 Luteolibacter sp. | reverse complement strand
CACGAGATTAAGGTTGCATTTACGGGAGAACATCTCAGGAGAACGGCTGGTTGTGATTGTCACGGCGCTGCTTGTTACGCTTCTTGTTGAGCTTTTATTCATCGTGCGTCCATAGCCTCAAGACTTCCACAATCGCTTCATCGTGGAAAACCTCGTATACCAGTCTATTTTGGATATTGATTCGGCGCGAGTATGCGCCCTTCAAATCACCGACCAGAACCTCAAATGGGGGAGAATCGGCAAATGGATCCTCTTGAATGATCTCAAGGAGCTTCTTGGCTTTCTTTGCGAGTGGCGTGCCCTTGAGCTTCTTTGCATCCTTTCTAGCTTGTCGCGTGTAAACAAGCTCGTAGCTCATAGGTCTATGTTCCTGCTACACTTCTCAATAGGCTCAGCCATGCCTGCCAGGATCGAATCACGCATCCCGGGGATACTGACCAGATGTAGGGTCTCTTGAATCGCTCTCCAATCTGCTTCTGAAATTAAAATGGCGTTACCGCGCTTGCCGGTGATTTGGATCGGCTCGTGAGCTTCGAGTGTCGAATCGATGACCCTGTATAGGTCAGAACGAGCCAAAGTGGCTGAAATTGTTTTCATGCGGAATAGCGTACGCTTGTAACGATGTCCTGCAAGTCTTGATTTTGCCAAACGCTAGGAGTGACGTCTTGTTCTCATGTTCTCATCTTGTATTCCGGTGGGATTGGTTCAAAAGCAGACGAAGATAAAGTAGGGATGGAAAAACCTAATGATCGCATCTCATTGACCTATTTCTCAGATCGAAAGTTTGGCGCGAAGCTCCTTCGTTTCCTCTGTTACCTTCTGTGAAGAAAAATTTATCGGATCATGAGTCAGTAGGGGTTCGGATCCGCGGCTCCGTGGGCGAGATGGAAAAGGCATTGCATCAGGAGGCAGCAGACTTCAGATTTTCCTGAGCATGACAGAAACCGTCCCAGCTGTAGAGATCTGCCATTTGGTTAAAGACTTCAAAACGTCGTTCAGGCGGTTGCCGTTGCGGGCGGTGGATGATGTTTCGCTCCGTATCATGCCGGGCGAGGTTTATGGATTGATCGGGCCGAACGGTTCGGGGAAATCCACGACCATGAAGGCGCTGCTGGGTTTGGTGGCTCCGACATCGGGTCAGTGCTCGATTTTCGGGAAAGACTCCTTGCAGGTGGATTCGCGGGATGAGGTGGGATTCCTGCCGGAGAATCCGTATTTTTACAAACACCTGAGCGGTGAGGAGACCTTGGGTTTTTATGGAAAACTCTGCGGAATACGGGGTGTGAAGTTAAAAAGCAGGGTGGAGGAGCTGTTGGAATTGGTGGATTTGACCGATGCGCGGCAACGGAGGATCGGTGGGTATTCGAAAGGCATGTTGCAGCGGATCGGATTGGCGCAGGCCTTGATTCAGGAGCCGAGGTTGGTGATTTTGGATGAGCCGACGGCTGGGGTGGATCCTTTGGGCTCGCGGCAGATTCGGGATTTGATTTTCAAACTCAAGGAGCGGGGGATCACCGTGTTTTTGTGTTCGCATTTGTTAGAGCAAGTGCAGGAAGTCTGTGATCATGTGGGGATCATTTTCCGAGGGAAAATGGTGAAGGAGGGGAAATTGGACGATTTGATCGCGATCGAGGATCAGACCGAGCTGGTCTTGAAGGACGCGAGTCCGGAATTGATCGCGGAGATCGAGGCGTTGATCAGACGGACGGGCGGAGTGGAATTGGTGAGAAAAGGCAGACCGCGGACCACTCTGGAGCGCCTGTTCCTTCATGAAACCCGCAAGCAGGAGGAAACCCATTGATTTTTTAGTGATGAACCTGATTTCAAACATACAGAGAATCCCCGCGCATTTCGGCCGCATCGGAGTCATCGCGCATCATGCGTTCACGCAATTGGTGAGGATGAAGGTTTTTTACTTCCTTGCGTTTTTCGCCGTGATTTTGATTGCGAGTAATTTTTTCAATCTTCCCCAACATGAGGGGCCGGACGCCACTGGGACGCATGTCCTGACCCTGATCAAAAGTTGGTCGCTCGGTGCGATGACCCTGTTCTCGGTCGTGCTTTCGATTGTGGCGACCGCTTTGCTTTTGCCGAAAGATGTGGAGGACCGAACACTCTATACCATTTTGGCGAAGCCTGTTCCCCGTATTGATTATCTCGCCGGCAAGTTGTTGGGCGTGTTGTTGTTGGTGTTTGTTTCATTGCTGATCATGGATTTGCTCATGACGGGGATTTTACAATTGCGAACCAACATGGTCCTTGAGGAGCAAGTCGCCGCGGCTGTCGAGCGCGGTTGGCCGGCCGGGGATGTGGCGGCGCTGAGAACGGAAATTCTCAATCAAGGGCCAACGTTTTCACTGCAGGGCGCGGTGTTGGCCGTTTTTTTGCGCGCGACGGTGATCGCCTCGATGGCGATGCTGATCTCCACCTTTTCAAGCAGCACCTTGTTCACCACGATCATCAGCTTCCTGATTTACTTCATCGGGCATTTTCAAGCGGATGCGCGTGAGATTTATCTGAGTCAGGGAGTGGGAACGAGCGATGGTTGGCTGGCTCATGTCATGTCACTGCTCGTCGCGTTGGTGTTGCCGGACTTTCAGCTATTCAATGTGATTGATGAAGTCATCCAGGGGCATGTCATGCCGCTGTGGATTTTGTTCAAGCTCTCGCTGGTTGGGTTGTTCTACTTTGTTTTTTACCTGTTCGCCTCGTGGTTCATTTTTGCGGAAAAGGAATTTTGACCGGATGACTCAGAAAAAAAAATACCGGCTGTTGGGAGTTTTGATTTTGGTAGCGGGTGCCGTGCGTCTTCCCTTGGAGGCGAGTCTGACTTCCGAGCTGCAGCGTGAAAATCTGCTGCCGCCGCGTTTGGAAATCGGCACAGGCGAAAAGCTGGGGCAGACATTTTCGGCGGTTTCATTGGGGGGGCTGCGCACTCTGGTCGCGACCTTTTTGAATCTCAGAGCCTACTCGTATTTTGAAATACAAAAATGGGCGGATGTTGCGGATACTTACAACCTTGTCGTCGATCTGGCACCGCGAACGAAGTATTATTGGGATTCGGGAAGCTGGCATCTGGCATATAACGCGGCGTCCCATTATTTGTATGAGTCGCAGTTGCCGCCTTTGCGCCGGAAGCTTTTATGGAAGAGCTACATTCTGGCAGGGCGGAAGTTTTTGGAACGAGGGGTAAGGAACAACCCGGATCATCCCGTATTGTATGAGCGTTTGGGATATCTACTGGCGGATTCAAACAAAGTCATGGCGTTTGGCGATCCGGCAAAGGCATATGAAGCCTCTTATGAGGCGTATAAGGCGGCAGTCGATACGGGTCTTGCACGGAGTTTTTCCAAGCGTGCCGCGTTGTATTCCCTGGCTCGGGTTCCGGGACGGGAGAGAGAAGCGTTGGATCTTTTGTTGGAAATCAGAAGCGAGCAAAAGAAATTGCCGCCCACCGCGATGGCGATGCATTACGTTCTGGAGTATCACCGCGATCCCGGGCAACCGGTCATCGGATTGGTGGACAAGGTTTTTCCGTCTCACAAACTGGCATACGAGATTCTCGGCAGGCTGTGGATGAACTCGCGCGATCATTATCCCATGCACGGAGTGGCTCGGGCGATTCGTCACCTTGAGTTGGACTTGGGGATTCAAGAAGAAAACAGCGTCCTGAACCGCCCCCTGCCGCCCATGACGGATCCGGATGATTATTTTCGCTAGCACACGACTTGAAAATAAAAACGGCTACAGATTTTTCGGAAATGCTCGAATGACGCACGGCAGATCGACGATCATACCATGCCGGCCGGGCGGCGGATTTTCGGATTTCATGGGGCAAACTTTTCCCGCAGCAAATGTCCTGCGCATGGTGCAGTCGGTGGCTACGGGTTCCCCAACATAAGCCTGCCACAACCTCCGTGGCCTCATTTTTTCCTCCGAGTTTCCTTTTGTAAGAACCCTGTTGCATTCTCGGGGCTTTTTGGCTTTTTCCCATTTCATGCGGTGCCCTTGGCGACGGTAACCCGCCACTTTCAGTAGATTCAGGGCCCGAATCCTTAACTTTTACTGATTTTCACGGTATGAAAACAATCTTGCCCTTTTGAGGTGGGAAGGGAATGCTGTGCTTGTCTTCAATCCATGGCCAATCGAGAAAACAAGAAACGTGGGCAAATCGAGGAGCCCAAGCAATGGTCCAGCGATGTTGCCGGGGTCTGTTGGATCGCGGGCGGTCTGGTGTTGTTGTTATCCCAGCTTTCCTACAGTCCGGCGGATCTACCGGATCTGGGGTTTCTCGGCAGTTTTGCTGACAAGAGCACAAAGGCTGGGGAAAACTGGCTAGGGCCGGTGGGTGGGGTTCTCGGCTTTTTGCAAATCCTTTTGATTGGTGCGGCGGGTTGGTTGCTTTCATTGGGATTCATCTGGTTCGGAGTGACAAAGCTGGCATTTCGCTGGTTGATCTGGCCGAGGATTTCGCTGGGCCTCATCACCCTTCTGATTTCCGGTGCGGTGTGGCTGCATGCCTCCGATTGGTTTTTTCATGATTGGGCGGCAAGATGCCAGATGCCCAGTCCGGGCGGAGTGATCGGAAATGGAATAGGTGGGCACTTGCTCGTGCCATTTATTGGCAAGCCCGGGACCATCGGTTTGGCCAGCATAGGCTACCTGGTGGGGCTGGTCTGGCTGACGGGTCAAACGCCCATGGCTTTCGTGAAAGCCTGCTTCATGGTTTTCAAACGCAAGTTCGATACTTGGCGGATGAGTCGCACCGAGGCGGGTCGCGCTGAGGCACGTGAGAAGGAGTTGTTGCATGAGCGCGAGCGCCAACGTGAGCAACGCCGCCTCGAGCGGGAGATCGCAAAGCTGAAAGATGCGGAAACCGATACGCCGGGCCAGAAGGAACTGCCGATTCGTGAAACTCCATTGCCGCAGATCATTGATGCCTCGCAACGCCGATCCTTGGAACAAATGGAGTTCGGCTCCAAGCCCTTCGAACGGAAAAAACCGGGTCATCAATCGCTCTCCGTGACGGGATTTGAAGATTACGAATTGCCGGGATTTGATTTGTTGGATGCGGTTGAGGAAGAGGCGGAGGCGGCGGATCATGATGAGTTGATTTCGATCCAGAGCACGATTGTCGACACGCTCAAAGCGTTTGGAATTGATGTGACTCCCGGAGACATCACCCGTGGGCCGACGATCACCCGCTATGAGATTTATCCTTCCACAGGTCTGCGGGTATCCCGTATTTCCCAGCTTGAGGCCGACCTCGCACGAGCCACTCGTGCGGAGCGGATCAATATTTTGGCGCCTATTCCGGGCAAGGATACGGTTGGGATCGAGATTGCGAATTCCAACAAGGTCGCCGTGCCGTTGCATGAGTTGTTGCACGATCCGGATTTCCGCTCGGCGAAAAAGAAAATCCCGCTCGCGCTGGGTAAAGATGTTTATGGCAAGACCGTGATCGGTGATCTCGCCGCCATGCCGCACTTGCTCGTGGCGGGTGCGACGGGTTCCGGAAAATCCGTTTGTATCAACTCGATCATCGCTTCCATCCTCTTCAAGTTCGGGCCTGATGAACTGCGATTCATCATGGTCGATCCGAAAGTCGTGGAGATGCAGATGTATAACAAGCTCCCGCATATGGTCGTGCCCGTGGTGACCGATCCGAAAAAGACCGTTGCCGCGTTGAAGTGGGTGGTGAATGAAATGGAAAAACGCTACCGGATATTCGCAAAAGAAGGGGTGAGAAACTTCGACGGGTTCAACAATCGTCCCCGTGCGGATAAGGATCCTGTGGCAGAGGTTGAGACAGAGCCGGAGGAAGAGGAAGAAGTGGATCAAGATGAGATCGAGGCCATTGCTTCAGCGCTTGAAGATGGAGATCTCGGTCCGGAAGCGGATTTCGAAGAACTGGAAATCGAAGAAGATGATATTCCGGATCGTTTTCCCTACATCGTGGTGTTGATAGATGAGCTTGCGGATTTGATGCAGACGGCGCCGGCGGATGTGGAAATGTGCATTGCGAGAATCGCGCAGAAAGCCCGTGCGGCGGGGATTCACCTGATCATCGCGACGCAGACACCGCGTGCGGATGTGGTGACGGGTATCATCAAGGCGAACATTCCAAGCCGTATCGCTTTCCAAGTTTCATCGGCTTTGGACTCCCGTGTGATCCTCGACACCAAAGGTGCTGACAAACTGGTGGGCAAGGGCGACATGCTTTATTTGCCACCGGGTTCCGCGAAGTTGGAGCGTGCGCAGGGTGCGTTTGTTTCCGATGCGGAAGTGGAGCGTATTGTCGATCACTGCGCGAAGCAGGCGAAGCCGCGCTATGAAAAAGATATCCGTGAGACCATCGACAGCGCCGGCATGGATGACGAGGAGGATGTATCGGATGCGGATGAGGAACTGATCATCAAATGTATTGAGGTCTGCAGGCAGGAACAAAAAGCAAGCACCTCGCTTTTGCAGCGGCGTCTGCGGTTGGGTTACACCCGTGCGGCGCGCATGATGGATATTCTGGAACAACGCGGCATCATCGGTCCCGGCGATGGAGCCAAGGCCCGTGAGGTTTTTGTGAAGTGAAAATTCAAAATCCAAAACTCAAAAAAGAGTTATGACTATCATGTTCTATTTCATTTTTTGAAACTTGAGATTTGAAATTTAAATGAATGACGATGTCGCATATTTCCTGGAGTTTCAGGAGACCGAAAAAGACGCCTCGCCGTTGACGATACGGAATTATTCGGCGGCGCTCAAAGAGTATGTCGGGTGGCGGGGTGGTGGTTTTGAGGGTTGGCGAAATGAGCGGGGTAACCATTTTCGCGATTATTTGTTTTTCCTGATGAAAGAGGACATGAAGCGCTCGACGATTCGTTTGCGTTTCGCGGCGCTTCGTTCGTTTTACAAATATCTCGTATTGCGTCGTGGTTTGGAAAAAAGCCCGGTGTCGGAGATTCAGATGCCAAAGCAGGAGCGCAGCCTGCCGGTGGTGTTGAGCCTGAAGCAGATGGAGATCTTGCTGGAAACCCCGTTGAAAGTGGAAGCCAATGGCAAATGCCCCGCGTGGTTGAAATACCGTGATGTGGCGATTCTCGAGCTCTTTTATTCATCGGGCCTGCGTATTTCCGAGTTGCTTGGCCTGGATGTAAAGGATGTCGATTTCGTGGATGATGTCGTCAAAGTCACCGGCAAGGGTCGTAAACAGCGGATCGTGCCGATCGGTGGGGTGGCGGTCCGTGCGATTCAGAAATACCGGCAAGAGGCGGCGGTGACGAATGGGCCATTGTTTCGCAGCGTGCGGGGGACCAGAATCACCCAGCAAGCGGTGGATCAGATGTTGAAAAAGTATTTGCAAATCAGCGGGATCCCTTTTGGGGTGAGTCCGCACAAGCTCAGGCACAGTTTTGCAACCCACATGCTTGACGCCGGTGCTGACTTGCGAAGTGTGCAGGAGTTGTTAGGGCACGCTTCGTTATCGACGACCCAGATTTACACGCACGTCACCCGGGAAAGAATGAAGCAAGTTTATGATGAAGCACATCCGAGAGCATGAAACCCTTTGCCGAAGTTTCCTGATGTTTGCGAAAATATGGGCGTTTTTCGGTTTAACCAGCTGCTCACCGTTATTGCCCGAACCGGGTAAAAACGCTGTGAAAGACGATTATCTGCAAGTCCTGTTCATCGGCAACAGTTACAGCTTCGACGTGCCGAAAAGCTTTCAGGAAATAGCCGGCAAGAACGGCAAACATGTCAAGGTCGCGACTTCCACCTACGGTGGCTGGAATCTCGCGACGCATCAGAAGCATGAACCGACGTTGAAAAAATTACGCTCCCGAAAATGGGATGTCGTGGTGATTCAGGATTTCAGTCTGAACGCCGCGTATCCCGAGAGCCGTCGTGTCAAAGAGATGTATCCGGCCGTTTCGTTTTTTGTGAGTGAGGCAAAAGCCATTGGCGCTCGCCCCATACTCTACCAAACCTGGGGAAGGCGTGATGGTCAGCCGGGTCTGAGAGGTGATGATTTTTATCAAATGAATGCCCGCATAAGGGATGGTTACTCTCGTGCTGCGGCATATGCGGGCGGTGTGGAAATCGCGCCAGTGGGAGATGCGTGGGAGAGGGAGTTTCGCAAAGGCCGCGGCAGCAGGCTTTTCATTGAGGACGGCAGCCATCCCAGCGATTATGGAAACCGGGTGAGCGCGGTGGTTTTCCATGAGAAGATTTTCGGATGTGAGGCGGAATTCACCAAATGAAACGGATCCCCACGTCTCCGCGGGCTTTTGCTGTCTCATCAACCAAAAGCATGATCCAGGATCACGGCTTGAAGCTCGCAATAAAAGCGGCTTCTCAATAGCGCATCGCGTCGGATGGGTTTGAGGTTTTTGGCATCCAATTCGGGCTTTGGTCCGAAATGATGGATTTCCTCCAGCTCGAGTCGCGCTTGGTTGAGGGCGCTATACCACTTCTGTGCGTCGGCGGGTGAAATCCAAATCGGCGTTTCATGGTCTTTGGGAAATGCCGCAGCGCTTTCAATGGCAGCGTATACATGGTGAAGATCATCCGAAAAGGATTCGCGTAAATCAGGAACCACGATATCCTGCCAGTCTTCCGAAACCCTCTCGTCGGATATCAGGCCGCCAAGGCGTGCGGCGAGATCGTGATCGGAAGCGTTCGCATCGAGTATGATGGAGCGAAGCAGATGCCAGTCGATATCGTTTTCGGGATTGATTCGGAGGCCGCCCTCAATGGTGGGAGCGATTTTCATTCAGAGGCTTCAAGTGAGGTTTTGAGCTGATGGAGCTGGAGTTGTTGTGCGTAAAACTCCGCCTTTTCAAGTTCTCCTGACCAGACAACGGAAAGCCCTTGTTCGTGGATTTCGAGCATGTGTTTGGTTGCGAGTCGCTCGTTGTAGCCGAATATTTTCATCAGCACGAAGGTGACGTAGCCCATCAGATTTACGGGATCATCATGCACAATCACGTTCCAAGGAGCCTGCGTTTGCGTGACCTCCCTAGTTTGACTAATTGTTACGGTTTCGGCCATGGCTTATTCAGAAGAAATTGATGCGGCAGGAGGGTCTATCCACTTGTCATGTTCTTTGATGAGATCGATGAGGCGGGCGACGGCTTCGTCCTCGGGTATGTTGAATTTCACAGCGGTTTTGCCGACGTAAAGATTGATTTTTCCAGGAGCTCCTCCGACGTAGCCGAAATCTGCGTCCGCCATTTCACCCGGTCCATTCACGATGCAGCCCATGACCGCGATGCGCACACCTTTGAGGTGACCCGTCGCTGCCCGGATTTTTTGGGTGGTGGATTGAAGGTTGAACAGGGTTCGTCCGCATGAAGGGCAGGCAACGTAATCGGTTTTGAAAATTCGGGTGCCGGCGGCTTGCAGGATGTTGTAAGCGATGCGCAACGATTGGCCCGGAGCGGTTTCTCCACGGACAAGGATCGCATCGCCAATGCCGTCACACAGCAAGGATCCGATGTTTTTGGATGCGTTGAGCAGGGAGTTCAGGAAATCCGAATCCCCAGCCGGTGGTTGCAGCGTGTCCTTGAGCAAGATCGGGTGACGTGGATCGGCTTGGAAGGCGAGCATGCGGAAGGCATGGATTGGGCTCATTTCCACATGATCGGCCACCGTGATCAAGGTCGGCTCGGGGCGGTGGTTGAGTGCGGAAATGGCGGATGGATCGGTGGGATCGATTTCGATGACACCGGATTTTTCATAAATGATCTCCGGTTTGAAGTCGCCCATGCCGGCTATTTTATGAGCGAGCGCGTTCCAGTTTGCTTGAGTGGTGAAAACCCTGACCGTTTTTTCTCTGCCAAGATCGTGGCCTTGAATGGTGATGGGAGAGCTGTTGCGGCGCTCGTAGGAGAAGGGGTTGTAGGAGGGGGATAATGTGGCTGGCGAGTCTCGCGCCAGGCCGTTATTGGGGACTCCGGCCCCAATGTTTCCATATTTCGTTCCCGTCCAGCGCTCAGAAGTATGAGCAAGAAACGGATTATTCAGAACATATTTCAACTGACGTCTGAAATCCACGCCATCGCGGATGATGTGGTCGTAATATTCTGGTTGCCAGAATGCGCCTTCATTGCCCAAGAGTTTATTTGCTTCTTTCGCAGTGAAGCTTTTCCAAGAGTATAGAATGTTTTCTAGTAACTCATCACCGAGTGGTTTGACGATCGCATGCACGTGGTTTGGCATTACGGACCAAGCAATCAATTCGTAACGCGAGCCATCGAAGTGTTTGAGCGCGGATTCCACAAG
>JBIKNX010000094.1:0-10292 GCA_044358435.1 Luteolibacter sp. | reverse complement strand
GAATTACTCCTGAGTGGATAAAACCACCACGCTTAACGACGCACAAAATGAAAAATCAAACTCCTCAGCCAATGAGGCTTAAAAAACACGCCCATTTTCCTTTTTAGGTTTAACAAGTTCCTGTTTCCTGGTTATTTTTAAAGCCCACCCCGAGTGATCGAGGTGGGCTTTTTTTGAAGTTAGAGAAGTGAGTCCAAAACATCATATTCTTCATCATTCCACACGGCGCCCTCGGCGATGGCGCCCTACCAATTTTGAAATTTGAGATTTGAAACTTAAACCTACTCCGCCGGCCCGGGGCCTTGGTTCCATGCTTTGTGCATTTCCTCGAGCGATGGCAGTTCTAGGGGTCTCACGACACGGAAGCCGAGCCATGACGCGTTGGTGAAATACCAGAGGGATTTGGGGATCTGGGGGTCGAGGGATTTGAGTTCGGCTGAGGTTTGTCCGCGGGCCGCGGAGCGGAGAACTTTGGCATCCGCGTCCCAGTGACCGCCGCGATGGATGGTGGGGTAGCGGTCTTGTCCGGATAACCAAGGGTTCGTCGCGCCATCTTTGATCTTTCCGTATGTGTCAGCGGCATAGTGATCGAGGGTAAGCTCGGCCGCGTTGCCGTGCATGTCGTGAAGGCCCCATGGGTTGGGTTTTTTCGTGCCGACTTTTTGATACTGGAATTCGGAATTATCGGCGAACCACGCGTATTCGCCGAGCTTGCTCGCATCGTCGCCGAAGGAATAGGCGGTGGTGGTTCCGGCACGGCAGGCATATTCCCATTCGGCTTCGGTCGGCAGGCGGTAAAAATGTCCGGTTTGACCCGAGAGCCATTCGCAGAATTTATTGGCGGCATGGAAAGTGATTCCGACAGCTGGGTAATCTTTTGAGTAACCATCGCCCATGGAGAAGTGCATGGGAATATAGGGCGGTGTGGGTTGGGTGACCGTATCGATCAGGGTTTCGCCATCTTTGACATCGGGTGCTTCGGATGTCGTCATGTCGGCATCGCGATTCAGAGTGCCGTCCTTGTTGCGGGCTTTGCCGTTTTCCATGTAAGGGCGGTAGATATCCCAAGTCGTTTCAAGTTTCGCCATCCAGAAGGCCGGAATGGCGATTTCCTTCTGTGGAGCCTCGTCGGATTGATGGTTGGGGGAGGTAGGGCTCGAGCCGATTTTGAATTTTCCCGCAGGGATGGGGATGAGGTCGATTTTCGAGCCTTCGGCGAGGGGGATCTTTTGGGTGTAGGCTACGGGCTTTGCCGCCTCGTCTTTCTGCTTGGCGAGAATGATTTCACGAATCGCCTTGGTGGTGGGAAGCAGATGGGGATACGGAAGTTCTTCCGCGCCCAGCGCGAGGCTGGAGAGGAGAGGGATGAAAAGGAGTCGGCGATTCATGGCTTGGGATACGTTGGTATTGGGGAAAACTTGCGGGGATTCACTGGGATTTTTGAGAGAACTTGCCGATCAGCGCGGCAAAATCCAGAGGCTCGGCTTGATCGGCGCTGAGAATGGCGAGTTTCTGGAGGGAG
This sequence comes from Luteolibacter sp., assembly GCA_044358435.1. Classification (GTDB taxonomy): domain Bacteria; phylum Verrucomicrobiota; class Verrucomicrobiia; order Verrucomicrobiales; family Akkermansiaceae; genus Luteolibacter. Next base: position 8,770 of record JBIKNX010000094.1, on the reverse strand, counting down.
AAGATCTCCGAAATGCCCTTCTGTGCGAGGCCGATCATGTCGTTCATTTGTTGATTGGTAAAAACCGCTTCCTCGCCGGAGCCTTGGACCTCGACGAATTCCAGCGACTCGGTCATGACGATGTTGAAATCGACAGTCGCGGCTTTGTCTTCGAGGTAATTGAGATCGAGTACCGCGGTATCCTCGAAAATCCCGGCAGAAACGGCGGCGACGAGTTTTTTGAGCGGAAAATCTTTGATTTTTCCCTCGGCCATCATGCGGTTGAAGGCGATCGCAGTCGCGACACAGGCACCGGTGACCGATGCGGTGCGGGTTCCGCCATCGGCTTGTAGGACATCGCAGTCAATCCAGATGGTGCGTTGGCCGATTTTTTGGAGATCGACCACCGCGCGCATCGAGCGGCCGATGAGGCGTTGGATTTCCGAGGAACGACCGTCGAGTTTTCCGCGTGAGATGTCGCGGGCTTTGCGGTCATGGGTGGAATAAGGGAGCATGGAATATTCCGCGGTGAGCCAGCCACCGGAGACTTTTTGGTAGCGCATCCAGCCGGGCACGCCTTCTTCAACCGTTGCGGAGCAGATCACGCGGGTGTTGCCGAAGTTGACGAGCACGGAGCCGGTGGCATGGGGGGCGACATTTGGATGGAATGAAATGGGGCGTAGCTGGTCGGTGGCACGTGCGTCGGGGCGAATCATGGGAGGACGATGATCGGTAAATCTCAAAGTTCAAAGTTCAAATTCCAAGGAAGCGATGGGTTGCCCTGACAAGCTCAGGATCTTCAAAGCAAGTTCTCGACGTGATTCGTTTTATCCTTTAATCGAGTCATGGTCTATGGCGGGGATTGGATTTTTACAGAGTTTGGGAATCATTGCGGTTAGTGCCGCGGTGATGGTGATGGCGGGGCGGATCTTGCGCATGCCGGCGATTGCGGTGTATTTGGTGTGCGGGATTCTGATCGGGCCGGTGTTGGGTTGGGTGGGGGTTGAGCAAGGTTTGGATCTGGTTTCCGAAATGGGAATCGCCTTGCTGCTGTTTCTGGTGGGCTTGGAGCTCAGCATGGGAAAAGTGCGTGATGTGGGGAAAGTCGCTTTGATAGCCGGATTCGTGCAGGTTGTCCTGACGGCGGGATTGGGTTTTCTGTTGGCCAAAGCGATGGGTTTCGGGTTGGCACAGGGTTTGTTTTTGGCTGTGGCAATGACATTCAGCAGCACCGTGGTGGTGGTGAAATTGTTAGAGGGAAAAGGCGAGCTTGAAAGTTTGTATGGTCGGATAGGGCTGGGGGTTTTGTTGGTGCAGGATGTGGTGGTGATCGTGCTACTGACCTTTTTGGCGGGATTTTCAGGAGAAGCGGGGAGTTTGGATATCGCGTTGGTGGGAAAGGGATTGTCCAAAGCGTTTGGTGGAATGGCGGTGTTGCTGATCGTGGCCTTGCTTGCCTCGAAATACCTGTTGCCGGGAGCGTTCAAATGGGCGGCGAGATCGCCGGACGTGTCGTTGATCTGGGCGCTTTCCTGGTGCTTTCTGATGGTTTTGTGCGCGCATGAATTCCAGCTCTCCGTTGAGGTGGGTGCGTTCCTTGCGGGCATGAGTCTGGCGCAACTTCCTTATAACGAAGACCTGCGCCGCAGGGTGAATCCGTTGATGAATTTTTTCATCGCGGTGTTTTTCGTGACGCTGGGAATCCGGATGAATCTGACGGGTGCGACAAATAACCTGGGTGCCGTGTTCGGGTTTTCCGCCTTTGTCCTGTTTGTGAAGCCCTTGCTGTTTCTGGGGATTCTGGGTTGGCTGGGATACGGCCGCAAAACGTCTTTTCTAACAGGTGTGACCCTATCCCAAACCAGTGAGTTTTCCTTTATCCTCGCGGGACTGGCGATGAGCAAGGGTCTGATCGGTGGAGAAGTCCATTTGGTTTCCGCGTTGGTGGGGGTAGTGACGATTGCTGTTTCTTCTTATGTGATCATTCACAACCACGGGATATTCGCGTGGGCGCTCAAGGCGGGTTTGCTGAGGTGGAAATTTCTGGATGGCAAGCCGGAGGTCACGGACCGGATCGTGCATGCGGGTCAGCATTTGGAGGGGCATGTGATCGTCGTCGGGATGAATACCTTGGGCAGGTCATTGGTGCGGCGATTGGTCGGAAAAGGTGAGGATGTTCTGGCCGTGGATACGGATCCCGCCAAACTGGAGGGATTGCCGGGCCGTGCCTTGTTAGGAAGTGTGGGTTATCTTTCGGTGCTTGAGGAGGCGGGTTATTCGCGAGCGAAACTGATCGTCTCCGCGCTTCAAATCGAGGAGACGAACGACCTGCTCGCGTATCGCGCGAAGAGTGTGGATGTGCCCTGTGCGATCCATGTCGTGGACTTTTCCGTGGTGGATAATTTATTGGAATTGGAAACGGATTATCTGATGGTTTCAAAAGTCGACGGGGTTAAGGCGCAGCTGGTGAAAATGAAAGAGTTGGGGGTGATAGAATGAATCTTTTCGCCTGGTTGCTCGGTGCCGCCGCGGTGGCCTACGGATTGGCGAGGTATTTCCGTCTGCCATCCGTTCCCGTGCTGATTGCAGCCGGGATGTCGCTGAGTTTGTCCGGGTTGGTGCCGAAGGAATTGAGCTTCGGTGACGGTGCTGGATCGATGAACCTGCTCGAGTTGGGATTGGTTTTCCTGGTGTTTTCATCAGGAGTCGAGCTGAACCCCAAGCGTTTCAAAAAATTCGGAAAGACGGTCGTATGGGTGGCTGGCGTCCAGTTTTTCCTGGCGATGGGAATCGGATTTCTCTGCGCGAAGTGGATGGGTGTGGATACATTGGAGTCGGTGTATATCGGAGGTGGTTTGGCGGCGAGTTCGACCCTGGTGGTGCTGCGGCATTTGCAAACGCGCAAGGCCATGTTCGAGCCATATGGCCGGGTGGTGACGGGGGTTTTGCTGCTGCAAGATGTGGCCTTGGTATGGTTGATTGTCATCCTGTCCCGAGTGGATGGCGGAGGCTGGAATGTTGGCAGGGGGCTACTCGAAGTCTTGCTGATGGGCTCCGTCGCCTGGGTCGCGCAACGTTTCGTGATTCCGAAATTGGTTTTGAAATTCAAACCCGATGAGGAGAACCTGTTGCTGTGGTTGGTTGCGGTGTTGCTGGGATTTGTGGGTGTGGCTTCCTGGTTGAACCTGCCGCTGATCTCGGGCGCTTTCGCCGGAGGTTTTGTGTTTTCCGCCTTTCCGCTCAACGGCCTGGTGCGTGGTCAGTTGTCTTCGCTGGTCGATTTTTTCCATGCGATGTTCTTCGTCGCTCTGGGTGCTTTGCTCGGTATTCCGGATTTGGAATTCTGGTTGGAAGCGGGGGTTTACTCCTTGGTGGTGATTTTCGTGACTCCGCCATTGGTTGCGTTGGTGGCCGAGTGGCGGGGACTCAATGCGCGGGCTGCGATCGAGACGGGTTTGCTTTTGGCCCAAACGAGCGAGTATTCCCTGCTTCTTGGCCTGAGTGGTTTGGCGCTGGGTCATGTGAGCGGGGATACCTTTTCGGTTCTGGCCCTGACAACGATCTTGACCATGGTGATGACTCCTCTGTTGGGCCGGGAAGCGGTCGCCAATTTCCTACTGCCGTTTCATCCCCTCAGAAAAAAGAGCAAGCCTTTTGAAACGCCGAGCGGTCACGTATTGATTCTCGGGTTCGGATCGGCCGGGATGTGGACGGTGAAGCCGTTGTTGGCAAGGGGTGACGAGATCGTCGTGGTCGATGATGATGCGGCGGTTTGCCGTGCGTTGGCCGCGAAGAATATTGCGTTCATCCGTGGTGACGGGGCAGAGGTGGAGGTGTTGAAAAAAGCCGGCGCGCGTGAAGCGAAGTTGGTCATCGCATCGATGAGACGGGTGGGTGATGCCTTGACCGTTCTGAACTATGTCCGCGGAGTGCCGGTCATTGCCCGGGTTTTTGAAAATGAAGATGCGCAACGGGTCAAAGCGGCGGGTGGCATTCCTGTCATGAACTCGGAAGCTGCGGCCGATACGTTCATGGATTGGATGGCTGCGAATGAAAGGTCGAGGGGGAGGGATGAAAGGAACCGTGATTAAAAATCGCGGTTCCTGCTTTGGTGATTGATGATTTTTTCGGAGCCATAAGAATCGGGGTCGTGAAAGAGGCTGCATTGGGATTTTTTGATTCGGGAGTCGGCGGGTTGACTGTCGTGCGGGCGGTGCAGGATTTGTTGCCGCATGAGGATGTCATCTATTTGGGTGACACGGCCCGCCTGCCTTATGGTTCGAAGAGCCCGGAGACCATCCGGCAGTTTGCGGATGAGGATGTGAATTTTTTATTATCCAAAGGCGTGAAGGCGATTGTCGTGGCGTGCAACACCGCGACGGCGCATGCCTTGCCGGAGTTTTGGAAAAATTGTCCGGTTCCCATCATGGGTGTTATCGCTCCGGGGGTCGAAGCGGCATTGGCGAACGCGGACGCGGATCGGATCGGGATCATCGCCACGCGCGGAACGATCAGTTCTCACGCCTACCAACATGAGCTCGCAAAAAGGAAGCGCGGATTGATGATTCACGGTGTCGCAACTCCGTTGCTGGTGCCGCTGATTGAGGAAAACTGGATTTCCGAGGAGGTTACCAAAGAGATTTTACGGAAATACCTTGAGCCACTCATGGCCAAGGGGATCGATACCCTGATGCTCGCCTGCACGCATTATCCGATGCTGATCCCTCTTCTTACGGAAATTCTGCCACCGGATGTTCGGCTGGTGGATTCGGCAACGACCTGCGCGGAGCATTTGAAGAGGATGTTGGAAAAAATCGACCTTCTGAGTGAGGATACCGATGACGGAAAGTTGCAAATTTATCTGACCGACCTTTCCGAGCAGTTTGAGGAATTGGCGACGCGGTTCCTCAAAAAGCCGACAGGCAAGATCCGCAGGGCGGTGGTGGGTTAGAGCTTGAAGGTTTCAGGCAACCACGGATCGAAGTCCGGTGGGGGTGGGGCGGTGAAGGAGAGTTTTTCTCCGGTGACGGGGTGGTTGAAAGAGAGTTTCCAAGCGTGGAGGAGAAGCCTGGGCGTGGGGAGATCGTGTTTTTTTGAGTAGATCGGATCGCCGAGGATGGGGCAACCAATATGCTGGAGATGGACGCGGATTTGGTGGGTGCGTCCGGTATGGAGGTGGCAGAGAACCAATGCGGTTTTGGTCGCGTGGTCGGGGGCGATGACTTCGTAATCGGTGATCGCCGTTTTTCCGGCGGGAGGGGTGATGACCGCCATTTTTTGGCGATTCACCGGATGCCGGCCGATGTGGGTGAAGATCGTGTCCTTGGTTTTCAGCGGGATGCCATTGGTGACGGCCAGGTAAATTTTCTCCATCGTTGAGCGCTCGGAAAACTGGGTGGCGAGGCCTTGGTGGGCCGGGTCGGTTTTGGCGACAACCAGGCAGCCGGAGGTATCCTTGTCTAGGCGGTGCACGATGCCGGGTCGCTCGACACCGCCGATGCCGGAGAGTTTGCCTTTGCAATGATGGAGCAGGGCGTTGACGAGAGTGCCATCGGGATTTCCCGGAGCCGGATGAACGACCATGCCGTGGGCTTTGTGGAGCACGATCAGGTGTTCGTCTTCAAACAGGATATCGAGTGAAATGTCCTGGGGACTCGCGATATCGGGTACCGCCTCCGGGATCACGATGGAGATTTCATCGCCCGGTGAAAGGCCATCGCGGGGTTTGGCAGGTTTTCCATTGAGCAGGATGAAATGCTCGCGGATGAGATCCTGGATTCTGGAACGTGAAAGATCCCGGATCTGATGGGCGAGGTAAGCATCCAATCGATCGTGTTTTTCGGTGACGGAAAGATGCATGGGATCATGAGGTCCGTGAAAGATTCAAAACGGAGTGCGCCGAGAAAACCGATGAGGAAACAGGTTCAAGCGGAAAGGGATTGGCTGAGCGCTTGGCGGATGCGGGTGATCTTTTCGACGGGAAGGGGGAGCGGAAAAAGCGCTCCGAGGATCACGAGACCCCGTGGGCTTGCACAGGGAATGAGTTCGAGATTGGCGGAGGGGCCGAATTTAACCCGGACGTTGTTAGGTTGCCCGGCCTGAAGGATGAGATCACGGGCGATGAAATGGAGCCGACCGTGCTGGCTTTCATCAAAAATGACCGCTCCGGTATGATCCAAAATGAAGATTTCTTTCGCGCCGAGATCATCGGTAAGCCTGTTGCGCAAATTCACGAAGCGGGCATCCGAAACGCGGGTTGCCGCTGCGAGGGTTGGGGATGCCGCGACTGGCTGCGGAATGACAGGTGCGGTTGTGGCGCGGGGAATCTCCTGAGCGGCAGATTCCTTGGCGGGTTCGTTGTTATCGACGAAGCCGACGAATGAGGTATCGAAGCCCGGATCTTTTGAAGCGACCTGAGTCTGCTCAACCGGCCGGATCAGTTTTTCTGCAAGCTGGCTGACCTCCGACGCGTCCAACCACGGATTGATCGTATCCATTAGATTTTCTGGGGAAAGGGTTGGTGATTGGTTTTTTTCAGTTTTGCCTGAATCTCATCGCGGATCGCATCGAAAACGTTTTCCGTGATTTCTCCACCCTCGAGGATGGCAACGGGCAGGCCTTTCGCACTGGCGCGGATGAAAATGTCATCGCGAGGGACGGCGGTTTGGAAGAGCATTTCCTCGGGAAGAAGTTCGCGAAGCGCGGCGGCGGCCTCATGGCTTTCCTTGAGATTGTATTGCAACATCGTGAGGCATATTCCAAGCACGTGGAGGCGGGGGTTGATGATGCGGATGCGGTTGAGGCCTTCCAGAAGTTTCGGGACAGACCGGATGCCAAGAGGCTCGGCTTGTTGCGGGACCATCACCGCATTCGTCGAGGAGATGATGTCGTTGCTGATGCCGAACAAACCGGCAGCGGTATCGATGATGCAAATGTCATACCCGCGCGTGGAAACCTGGCTGAGAAACGTTCGGACACGGGTGAGGTGTGATCCGGAAGAACCGTTTCCCGCCTCATAGTCGCTGGCTTGACCCGCGGCGACGAGTGAGAAGGTTTTGAGCCGGGTTGGCACAATCAGGCGATCCATCGAAATACTGGGATCAGCAAGGTAATCATAAAAACCCGCCAGTAGACGCGACTGGCGGGTCAGAGACAAGCCGACAGAGCCTTGTGGATCGGCATCGACGAGTAGGGTGTTGAAGCCGGCGCGCGCGAACGCGTGGGCTAAGTTGATGGACAGTGTGGTTTTGCCCACACCTCCTTTTTGGCTTGAGATGGCGATGCTGATCACGCGGATGTAAATTCGAGTTGAGGGAGATTATCGAAGCACGAACCTTGCGAAAGTCTTTTCTTTTGACGGATCGAATTCTCTTTTGCCCCGTGCCCGGTCCGCTTTTTTCGTGTTCCTGAGGGTTCGCTCTCTTCGCTTGCACTATGTCGGAAAATGATGGTTACATCTCCACGGACACCAGTTTTTAAAAAATCCTATGAATCTCCAATCTTTCAAGTTACCCGGCGTTTGCTTGCTTTTTTGTTTGTCCCAGGCGAATGCCGATACGGTTTTACTGAAGAATGGAAAGACTTACGAAGGCAAGGTCATCTTTGAAGATGACACGACCTGTCTGCTTGAGGTTGAGTTCAGCAAAGGCATCAAGGAGGAGAAGAAACTCCTCAAAAGCGATATCAAATCGATCACGCCGGAGCCGCCGGACATCGGGGAATTCAAGAAATTGAAAACACTGACTCCGGTGCCTGATCTGCTTGGGTTGAGTGATTATGAGCAGAGGTTGAAAATCGTGGAGGACTTCATCAATGGTTTTCCGAAAAGCGATAAACTTAAGGAGGCCAAAATCATTCAGGCATCCTTGAAAGAGGAACTTGAAATCGTTCGTGCGGGAGGGATGAAGCTTTCCAGCAAGATGATCACGGCTGAGGATTATATGGCCACAGCCTATGCCTATGACCAATTGATCGCGGTGCAGAAAATCCAAAAGGACATGCTCAACCGCAATTTCCTGGGAGCTTTGCGTTTGTTTTCGGATTACGAATCGAAATTTCCGAATGGCAAGACAAGGAATGAACTTGTTTCCAAGATCAAACAGGTTTTGGTGTTTTACCAATCCAGTTTGAATGAGAACCTTGCGGGTTACGATGCCCGGATGAGAACACGTGAAGCGGGTTTGGCGCGCATGTCGAGCGATGACAGGTTGGTGACCCAAGGAGCGTTGGATGAGCAGATGGCGAATTTGAAAAACCGATTCGAGTTGGAAAAAAGCATGAAAAATTACTGGGTCACACCGGATGCCTATTACAAGGACTCCATGGTGGAAGCCCTGCGCCAGGTTGATGCCGAAATCAAGCGCCTCAATAGCCCTTCGAAAACCACCACGGAGACGGTATCCTTGGAAGACAGTTATTCCGAAGCCTGGAAGAAAATGCCCGGAGCTTCGGTGGAAGCGCAGAAGACCATCATTGAGAAACTGAGGCGCGAGCGGATGCCCGAGACTTATATCAAAATGCTGAAGGAACGTTCGAGCCCGGAGCAATAGAAACGAATTTATCAAAAGTCATGAGCCAACGAATTGCCAAGAGCGTTAGAAAAACCGCCGAAACCAGCATCGACCTAAGTGTGGATCTGGATGGGGACGGTTCATCCGAGATCAAAACCGGAATCCCGTTTTTTGATCACATGCTGACGCTGTTTTCGAAGCATGGGCTGTTCGATTTGAAGCTGCGTGTGGACGGGGATATCGATGTCGATTTTCACCACACGATTGAAGACACCGGCATT
>JBIKNX010000093.1:0-10310 GCA_044358435.1 Luteolibacter sp. | reverse complement strand
GGGGAGATCCCTGGATTTTTCCAAATGCGATCGACAGGATGGAGACACGCCAGTGCCCAAGTTCAGTTACTTGGCAGATACGATCACCAAAGGCCCGGATGATATTTTCACTTTGAACCCCTGGGGTGAGCCCGCGTTCCACGTGGAACAAATGCCGTGTTGGATGACCTACACCAACGCCAAGACCCACGAAATCATCGCTGGCAACCTCCATCAATCGCCGATGTATTGCGGGGTAATCGAGGGCACGGGTCCACGTTACTGCCCGTCTATCGAAGACAAGGTGGTGCGCTTTGCCGAAAAAGAACGGCATCAGGTTTTCCTGGAACCGGAGGGCAGGCATACCACGGAATTCTATGTGAACGGGGTTTCAACCTCTCTGCCTTACGAGGTCCAGCTGGAATTTCTGCGCACGATTCCCGGCTTGGAAAAATGTGAAATCCTGCGTCCGGGCTATGCGGTGGAGTATGATTATTGCCCACCAACCCAGCTGCAACCGACTCTTGAGACGAAGCGGATCGAGGGCTTGTACTTCGCAGGCCAAATCAATGGGACTTCCGGTTACGAGGAAGCCGCAGGGCAGGGCTTGATCGCCGGCACAAATGCCGCGTTGAAGGCGGCGGGCAAACCCAGCTTTGTCCTCGGCAGGGAAGAAGCCTACCTCGGTGTGATGGTGGACGATCTCGTGACTCGTGGCTGCACCGAGCCTTATCGGATGTTCACCAGCCGGGCGGAATACCGCTTGCTCCTACGCCAAGACAACGCCGATCTGCGGCTGACTCAAAAGGGCGCGGAGTTCGGTTTGGTATCTGGAGAGCGCTTGAAAAGGCTGCAAGTCAAAGTAGCCGAAATGGAACGTGCGGAGAAATGGGTTCGCCAAGCCTCTTTTGAAGGAGTAAAATTGGATCAATGGCTGCGCCGCGCGGACAGCTCGTGGGAAAATTTACCCGATGCTTTGCGCAATGAGTTTTCCGAAACCGATTGGCCACAGATCGAAACCGATTTCAAATACGCCGGCCACCTTGCCAGGCAACAACAACAGATCGATCGTCTCTCACGCCAACAAGACCGACAGATTCCCAAGAATCTCGATTTCGATTTGATCCCTGCCTTGAAGAAAGAGGCCAGGGTTCGCTTTTGCGAGATCCAGCCACAGACGATTGGTCAAGCCTCCCGCATCCCGGGCATCACTCCAGCCGACATCGCGATCCTCGTCATCTGGATGGATAAGCTCACGCGTGGACGGTAGGGCGCTATCGATGATAACGCCGCGCTAATGAAACATCAAAATCTTTTCGGTAGCTGAGGCTGCGCAGTAGGATGCCATAACATATTGGTAATCAATGCCTTACAACCATCAAAACCTCAACATCATGGCCATCAGGCCAAACCTAAGGAGAATGAAAAAGTGCACCCTGAGAGATTCGAACTCCCGGCCTTCTGATTCGTAGTCAGACGCTCTATCCAGCTGAGCTAAGGGTGCATTACCGCAAACAGCGGGGCGGCAAGAAAGCATTTTGCTGAGTGCGCTGTCAAGAAATTCGACGATGAATTTTTTAAAATGACGGGCGGCTGTCCAATTGGAAAAATTGCCCAGAAGTGTATGGCATGCGTTCTTCAAGAAACAGGATGAATTCGGCAACGATGGCAGGGGTGTTGAATTCACCCATGACATGTGAGTCACGGACTTCCTGCTTGCGTCTGGAGGATACGTTTTCAGTCATCGGCGTATCCATGAAACCCGGCAGAACCGCATTCACGCGAAGATGGTTAGAACCATAAACGGAAGCCAAATCCCTTGTCAGCCCCAAGATTGCGGCTTTCGCAGTGGCATAAGCCGCTTGACCGACAACCGGATGATGAGCCGCATAACTCGAGATGAAAACCACATGTCCTTGGTTTTTATCCTTCATCGATGCGATGGCAGCCATGGCACATCTTTTTGCAGACAAATAATTGATATCGAAAACTTCATCCCATGCGGATTCATTCAATTTAACAAGTGGCTGATCACACGTCATTCCTGCCGCGCAGATCAACAAATCACAGGGGTTTGCGATAAAAAAAGCTTGGATCGCTATTGGACATGTCAAATCGAGATCCTCACGACCCAAAGCAAGCACTTGCCAGCCAGCCGTGATAAACCGTTGGCGGATGCATTGTCCCAATCCTCCTGTTCCACCTGTAATAATGACGCGTTTCAACCCCGCAATCATCAGCACGAATAAGCTGTGAATAAAGCTCCAAAAACTTGTGATTGAATGAATGCAACTGTTTCGGATCTGCTAAGCAAGCGGAGTTCACATACCTCCGCTGGTTGAAAATCACAATGTATCATTCCTGTGGAACGCTGATGGACGCGATGTGGAACGCTCATAAATCGAGTTTATACACACGATGAAGATGATGATCTTATAAAGTCAAAAAACAGAATACTCATCATGTTGCGGGTTCGGAGCGGGATTTCTTTTCGAATTGGAATATGGCTCAGACCCACCCATTCGCGCTTGGAAAAAACTTTCATTCTGCCATATTGCGACGTCTTCTCCGAATCATGTCAGCAATCGTCAAACGCATCTTTTTTTTGCTCTGTGTGTTTGTGATCTTTTTCGTTGCCGTCACGCTGTTGAAAAACTGGCAAATGGGCGGCGATTTCAAATCGTTTCTTCCGGAATTCCTCAGCTCAAAAGGAAAAAAATCATCCGAGACGTTTACCCCGAGGACAAAACCGACCTTAAACCTCAGCGATGTTGAAATCCTTTCACGTCTCAACCAGGAATATGCGAAACTTACGCAAGCGGTCGTGCCCTCGGTCGTCAGTATCGATACAGCGGGAGTTCGTACCGAACAGTTGGTGGATTTATTCGGACGTGCCAGAATCCGCAGCTATCCGACACAAGGCCAGGGATCCGGAGTGATCGTCAGCAAAGAAGGCCATATCATCACAAACCATCATGTGATAGCCGGGCAACAAGAGATTCGCATCACATTGCATGGTGGAAAAACCTATCGCGCAACTCTCATCGGAGAAGATCCGCTTTTGGATATCGCGGTTATAAAAATTGATTCCAATGATACGTTTACCGCCCTGAAATTCGGCGATTCTTCTCTCGTCGAAGTCGGACAACTTGTCTTCGCAATTGGGAATCCCTTCGGTCTGGGTGAAACGGTCACGCAAGGCATTATCTCGGCAAAGGAACGATCGCTTTCGGACAACCAAAGGGATTTGTTTCAAACCGATGCCGCGATCAACCCGGGAAACTCAGGGGGTCCCTTGGTGAATCTAACCGGTGAAATCATCGGCATCAACGCCGCGATTTTCAGTGTCGATAAGGATAGACCAAGTTTTCAAGGAGTTGGGTTTTCCATACCTTCGAATGAGGTCAGGGAAGCGCTTGAACAAATCATTGAGAGAGGCAAACCTGTACGTGGTTTTTTGGGAGTGAGAATGCGTGATCTCGATCCGGCCGTACGTCATGAGTTGAATTATGATGGGCAAGGTGGCTCCGCGGTTTATGTGGTCACTCCCGATTCACCGGCAGAGCTGGCAGGGTTGAAGCCCGGAGACATCATTTTAAAATACAATGACCAAGATATCACCAGCACACGTCAGCTTATCTCGTTGGTGCAACGCTCCAAGATCAACGAGATGGTGAAACTTCAGATCTGGAGACAAGGTGAAATGAAGAGTTTGGAGGCAACGATTCGTGAGAGTGTATCCATTCTGTCTTCCCAAGGAGAACCGGCATCCCAAGACGGTGAAATCAATTTGGGCATCTTGAACACCGTTGGAATCAAGGTTCGCAATTTGTCAGGTATCGAGGCCAGACGTGGCTTTGGCGGTGTCGTGACAACGGTGATCACTCCTAACAGTCTTGCCAGCGATTTGATTACACCAGGCGATCTCATCATCGCGGTGAACCATGCGCAAATTTCCAACAGCAATGAATTTTATTTGCAGCTTGCCGCTTCGGTTCCATTACAGGAAACCATCATTCATTTGATTCGCGAAGGCCAGCCGCTGCGCGTGATCTTGCCCAAACTTTAATCTCCCCGATTTATGAAAAACAAAGTTCCCTATTTCTTTCTCGCCCTTGCGGCCCTGCTGGCCGCTGCCGCTGTGGTATTGTGGGTGACCAAGAACAAAAAAAACTCTTATCCTGATCCTTCGGGAACCGATGTGACGAAATCACAAAACGGCAACTCGGAGACGAAACCTTCTGCCATTCCCGGTCTCGAGCAACCGCTACCTTCACAAACCCCCGAACAGATTCTCGAAAACCTGGGTGTGGGCCTGGCAACTTCGGATCCTGCCGATCTCCTCAAACCAATCAGCGAGGCGCTCAAAAAAGGCGATATGGCGGAAGTTTCAAAACTCATCGGCAAGGATGCGATGAATGCGGATACTTTCGCGCTGCTGCTTGCCCATGCGAAAAAACCCCAAAGCTTTCGCGAGGTGGGCGAGATCGAACTCAATAAACGCACACGTTGGGCGCTGGAGATGGAGGACAGCGGCTCTGAAAAACAACAAATTCATTTCGATCTCAAACTAGAGAACGGCAAATGGAAGATTGAAAAAATCTCCGTGCCTGAAACGAAGCCGGATCCTGATAAAAAAGCATCCGTGATCGATCCCTTGAACCTCGCAGACGCGTTCATTCAGGCGGTGCTGAAACAAGACTTCGAGGTTGCGCTGAAATGGGTGGATCTTGAAGTGGTTTCCGAAACCAAAATCGCCGCACTTTGCATCCTGTTCGAGGAGGGAGAATACAAGATGCGTCAAAACAAACCGTTACGCGCCATGTTCCAACGCGATGACACGGTGGGGTATCTCGCCCAAATCGAGGCGAAGGACGGAACCCAGGCCGCCCAGTTCACTCTCAACCTCCGCTTGGATGCCGACACCCAAAATTGGCGGGTTTTCGAAATCAATCTCGATCAACTTCTTGCGGATTACGCCACCCGTATCGCCGAGGGAGATATTTATTATTCCCCGCTCGTAAAAAATCCTGCCGGTGGGGAAACACTCGCGCTCTATTTCGAATTCAACGAAGACGCGATCAGTCCGCGCACCAGACGCCAACTCGATATCGTCGTGGCGATTTTGAAAAATGATCCCAAGAAAAAAATCACTCTCAGCGGCCATACGGACGCATTGGGCACGAAGTCCTACAACGATCAACTCTCCGCCAACCGCGCGGACGTCGTCCGCGATTTTCTCGCCGCCGCCGGAGTCTCTGCCGAACAAATCGTCACGATTGCCAAGGGCGCTTCCCAACCCCGCCGCCCGAACGTGACGGAAACCGGCGAGGACGATCCGCTAGGTCGCCGGGCGAATCGCCGGACCGAGATCTATTTGGATTTTTAATGGCATCCGGCGGGTTATGCGACTTTTCGGCATCAGGCGATCCCACCAGCCGGAATCTCGACCTATCATTGGAAGTTCTCAACTCAAACGGTGTGGTGGTAGCTTCGGCAAATCCAGATGCCCTGACGGATGCGAGCCTTTCCGTGACCTTGGCCTCTGGAAATTATTTCCTACGTGTTTCCGGCGCAGGACGCGGAGATCCGCTACTTGACGGATATTCCAACTATGGAAGCATCGGGCAATATACCATCACCGGAAACGCTCCATAAGCACCCGAAACCAACCTCGTGTGGGCGAAAACGCCCGCATCTCGTGCAAGACAGGAGACGGAAAAGCTTTTTTTATTCAAAAGTCTTACCCAAACTTACATCCACATGATGACACGATTTTATTTTCTAACAGCCTGCCTTGCCTTTCAGGTTTCCATGTCTGCGGAAACCCGTTTTGAATTACTTGAGGGTGATCGCGTCGCTCTGTTGGGTGATGGGTTCATAGAACGTGAGCAGTATGAGGGCTGGATTGAGCTTGCTGCAACCACGGCCTTTCCAGACCGCGCGGTGACGTTTCGCAATCTTGGTTGGAGTGCCGACACACCTGCCGGGGCATCGCGCAGTGGATTGAGTCCGTTACAAGCCGGGCGCGAGCCGGCGGATGAGGGGTGGAGGCAACTGGAGTTGCAACTCACGACCTACAAGCCAAATGTGTTGATCACGGGTTACGGGATGGCGGCTTCTTTGCCGGGCGGGCAGACGCCTGAGGAGTTCAAGCGGGATTTCGAGAGCTTGCTGGACCGCGTGGCGAAGCTGGAAGGCGGGGTCAGGGTGTTGGTCTTGGGTGCGCCGCCGCGTTTCCTGCGTCCGGGAGAAACCGAGGAATCGGTCAAAGCGCATCGTGCTTCATTGGCAGCGATCAATACGGTCCTGCGTGATGTCGCACAGCAACGCGACCATGTTTTCGTACCACTGAATTTTCCCGTTAAAGATGCCCAGACATTTTCGGAAAACGGGATCCATTTGAGTCCGGCGGGTTACAAGATGGTGGCGCGGTTGTTAGAAAAAGAACTCGGTTGGAAGGCGGTTAAATGGGAGCAGGGCGAGCAAGCCGAAGCGCTGCGTAAAGCGATTCTGCGCAAGAACGAATGGTTCTTCCATCGCTCGCGCCCCGCCAACATGGCGTACATTTTTGGTTTCCGGAAACGTGAGCAGGGTCGCAACGCCGGGGAAATCATGGCCTTTGACAATCTGGTCACGGAGGAAGATGGGCGCATTGCTCAGATGCGGGACCTTTCCAAAAAGGTAATCGTCCCTGCGCCACCCATCCGCACCGATTCACAAGTGGCAGCGAAGACCCAGCAGCCCTACCCTGAATTCACAGTGGCCGGTGGCTACGAGGTGACGCTGTGGGCGGAAAATCCCATGCTTCACAAACCGACCCAGATGAATTTTGACGAGCGTGGAAGGTTGTGGGTCGCAAGCTCGGAGACGTATCCGCAGGTCGAACTCGGCCAGACGCCCAACGACAAGATCGTGGTTCTTGAGGATACGAACCAAGATGGAAAAGCGGACGCGGCAAAAGTGTTCGCCTCAGGTATGATGATGCCGACGGCCGTGCTGCCGGGAGACGGCGGCTGCTACGTCGGGCAGAGCACGGATTTGTTACATTTCAAAGATACCAACGGCGATGGCGTGGCCGACTCCATGCGGCGCGTGCTAAGCGGTTTCGGGACCGAGGACACTCATCATAACATTCACACCCTACGCCGGGGTCCGGATGGAAAACTGTGGATGAATCAAAGCATCTACACCCGCACCGATACGGAGACCCCCAACGGTTTGCTGCGTTTGCGGAGCGGTGGTCTGATGCGCTTCGATCCGAAGGCGGAAAAATTCGAAACGGTATTCTACGGGTTTTGCAATTCTTGGGGTCATCAGTTTGACAAGTATGGCCAGTCTTTCATGACAGACGGTGCTGGCGGCAACGGTATCAGCTGGGGGGTCCCGGGAGCGATGTATAACACCTATGCGAAAGCTGAGAAAATTCTCGGCAGTATCAGCCCGGGATCGTATCCGAAATTCTGCGGCTTGGAGATCGTTGAGTCGCCACAATTCCCAGCCGAGTGGCAGGGGTCGATGATCACCTGTGATTTTCGCGCGCATCGCATCGTTCGCTTTTCTATTAGCGAGCAGGGCTCGGGCTATGCCGCTCAGGAATCCGGAGATTTATTGCGAACCAAAGATGTGAATTTCCGACCCATCGATGTAAAAATCGGTCCGGACGGCGCGCTCTATATCGCGGATTGGTCGAACCCTATCATCAACCACGGCGAGGTTGATTTCCGCGACCCGCGGCGCGATCGTGAGCATGGCCGGATCTGGCGAGTGACGAAAAAAGGCGCGCCTGCCATCGCATCGCCCGTCAACCTGGCGAAGGCGAAGGATGCCGATGTATTCGCAAAGCTCACCAGCGATCATCGCTACGAGCGCGACGCAGCCATGGCGGTTCTGGTCGAGCGCAAGATGAGCGCGACATTCAAAGCTTCGATCGAGGCGTGGAGTGCAAAAGCCAAGGATGGTCGCACGCGCTTGGCTGCGTTGTGGTTGCGCGAAGGACTCGGCATGCCGGTGGATGGATCGGAAGGCGGGTTGTTAGGTCAGGTGTTGAATGATGAAGACGGGCGGATTCGGGCAGCAGGAGTAAGGCTGTTAGGAGATCAATTGGGTCGTCTCCCGGACGCTCAGGCGCTGGTATGGTTGGACAAGGCAACCCAAGATCCCCATCCACGGGTTCGTCTGGAGGCGGTGCGGACGCTTGCAAAAATGCCCGGAGCTGAGTCGATGGATCTGGCGTTTCAGGTGCTGAGCCAGCCGATGGATCGCTTTCTTGAATACGCTCTTTGGTTGAGCGTGCGCACTCAAGGCGATAAGTGGTTGAAAGCGTTGTTAGATGGAAAGTTGCATCTGGCCGGACGAGAAGGGGCGTTGGATTTCGCCTTGGCTAACTTGCCTGCAGAGAAGGGACTCAAAGGAATCCGTAATCTGATACCAAAGCCCATGCCTAGCGACGGTTCCGGGCCCTGGCTCGGGCTAGCCATCAAGACCGCGGATCCGGATATGCTCGCAGCGATATTCGCTCAGCTGTTAGATGGAGGGTTTGATGCTCCCGCAGCGGCAACGGTCATGAAAGGATTGGAAGGGGTTGTCAGCCAACGGCAAGTCAAGCTCAAGGGCGATTCGATGAAGTTGTTAGGCTTGTTCAATTCTACCGCACCGGAAACTGCCGCCGCCGCCCTGCGCTTGGCGGGGGCGTTAAAGGTAGAAGGTTTGTTAGAAGCCATCAAGGGGTTCGCTTCAAATTCGTCCGCATCGCCGACCCTGCGCCTGGCTTCCACCGATGCGCTCTCGCATTTCCCCAACGATGCGGCACGCGATGCCCTGTCAGCTGTCTCAGGTTCGGATGCACCTGCGGAGGTGAAACGCGCCGCCGCCCTCGCGCTTGTCCGTCATCACCGCGCTGCTGCAATCGGCGCGATCCGTGCGCAGCTCCCAGGTCTCGATGACCTCACGCAAGCACGTGCGTTTTGGCAGAAAGCCCTTTCACTCAGCGGATTGTCTGCCGAACTCGTAAAATCATTTCGTGAACAGGCGCTCGATTCGAAAGTCGCTGCCCTGAACTTACCTGCCGTGCCGGACATCGATGAGCATGCCGAGTTGCTCGCAGTGTTGCGTCAGCAAGCGGGAGGCGCGGCCGTCAGCGGACCGACGGCGGAATCCATTCTCAGACTCGCCAAGCTGGCTGAGGAAAAAGGCGATGCGACCCGTGGGGAAGCGATTTACCGCCAACCCGCCCTCGCCTGCATGGCATGTCACGCGATCGGTGGCGCCGGCGGCAAGGTCGGTCCTGACATGACTTCGATCGGAGCGAGCGCGCCGCTCGACTACCTCGTGGAGTCGATTCTTTTACCCGCCGTGAAGGTCAAAGAGGGCTATCACTCGGTAGTGATCACCACCAAAGATGGCCGCACTTTGATGGGGCGGTTGTTGCGCAGTGGCGGTGGCAGCGTGGTGTTGAGCGATGCTGCGGGGCAGGAAATGACGCTGGAGGATTCGGCGATCCTGAAGCGCACGGATTCCGGCAGCCTGATGCCCGCAAACCTGATCGCTGGATTGAAAGAGCAAGAGCAACTCGATCTTTTCAAATTCCTCTCCCAACTCGGCAAGCAAGGATACTTCGATGCTACCAAGAGCCGTGCGCCACGGGTGTGGGCCATCATGCCGCTTGCAGACAAGATGCCGGAAACGACAACCAAGGGCGATCCCGCCCTGCCGTGGACTCTGATCAACGGCACGGTCAACGGCACTTTGTTAGCGACCGACGTCACAACCTACGCCGGTGCGGCCAAAGAAGTTCTAACAGGAACCCGCCTCGAAATTTCGGCAGCCACGGATGTTTCACTCAAATTTTCTCAAACTCCCCTCGGCGTTTGGGTAGACGGACAGCCGCTGAAGGAAAACAAAATCCGACTCGAACCCGGGATTCACAAGATCGTCATCCGTCACAAAACGGGCGAGAATTTCCGCTTCGAATCCTCCGCCGGAACGTTCCTTCCAACTTGGTGAGCGAACAGCGGAAATTGAAGAGATTTTTAACCGCAATGGAGTGGCTATCCCTACCAATGTCCGACCCCAGCTTTAAGGATCATTCATGTTCTTGGTTCTTAGTTTGACTCCACTGCGCTCCGTCCAACCGGTCAGGACTTTGTCTTTGGATGATGGCTCGCGACCACTCGCTCGGCTTGGTAGTTTTTAATTAGTACATCGCTCTCTTATTTTTTCGGCTCTTCAGCAAAATTTGTGGGTGAACTTCGGCTCCGGTAGTTTCCCAAGTGTATGAAACAGAGTGGTTTGTAGCAATTCGAAGCTGCGGTAGCCGTAGGCTTTTCTCA
>JBIKNX010000295.1:0-2993 GCA_044358435.1 Luteolibacter sp. | reverse complement strand
CTCCTGTAACCCCAGTTACTCCTGTAACCCCAGTTACTCCTGTAACCCCAGTTACTCCTGTAACCCCAGTTACTCCTGTAACCCCAGTTACTCCTGTAACCCCAGTTACTCCTGTAACCCCAGTTACTCCTGTAACCCCAGTTACACCAGTTACTCCTGTAACACCAGCATCATGCGAAGGCTGCATTAGAAATTATTGCTGGGAGCCTTGCCCATCCTGTTGTACGACTTGTGGTTGTTAGTGTATAATAGATATCATCAAAATAACTTGTAGAAAAGAGTGTATATGTCAGAAGAATTAACTCCTTGGCAAAGATATAAACAAAATCTAGGAGAAACAAGGCCTTGGGATATTGTCAATCCTGCAACCGAATGGGCATCTTCCGAGGTAGCAGAAGAAAGATACTCTATATGTAAAGCATGTCCAGAATTAATTAAATTAACTAGTCAATGCAAAAAGTGTGGATGTTTTATGATAGCAAAAACAAAACTAGAAAAAGCAACTTGTCCTCTAGGAAAGTGGTAACATGGAAAAGGTATTTTGGGAAAATGACAAAGGAGTTATTTTTAATAAATACAGGGCTATAGTAAGAACTGAAATTGCCCCAGGGATAATGTCTTATGAAAATGTAATTCCTAAAGAAATTTTTGACACTCTTGTATTTGATATTGAAGAAGGAATGGAGTCAGCAAAAATAGAATGGGGTTCGGCTCAAGTAAAATCAGGTGTTGGAGATAAAGTAGAAGTAGTAACAGACACCAATTCAAGAGATACTCAAACCATAACTATTCCATATTCAGAAACAATAAAAGAAGATTACTCAAGTTTAAGTGCAGCGTTTAACACATCGATTTCTAATCTTTTTTTAGAAAATTTAATTCCGCTAGAAATTAATTATCAAAATAATTACGCCGTAAATTGTTTATGGCATGATTCTTATCAAATATTAAAGTATGGAGTAGGCCAAAAGTTTATAAACCATGTAGATGATCACCCAGATTTTCATAGAAGGGTTTCCACATTATATTATATTAATGACGACTATTCTGGAGGAGAGATAAACTTTCCAAGGTTTAATCTTTCTTTTAAACCTAAAGCAAACCAAATGATTGTCTTTCCATCAACCTATGTTTACAACCATTCTGTATCTCCTGTTACAGAAGGAACAAGGTATGCAATAGTTAGTTGGATGAGATGACAAATATAAAAGAGCCAAGAGTTTTAAAAAATCTCTTTTCTAAAGAAGAGTTTAACTCATTAAAGTCTTACCTATACAACAAACCAAAACTAGAAAAAGATTTTGATAAATCTTTTGGCAGATATACTTTTAATGATAGTTTTATTGATTCTTATTTGAATAATTTAGTTCCTTTTGCAAGAGATGTGTTTGATAGCAAAACTTTAGTTCCTTCATATGCTGTTTTTGCACATTATGAAGGAGAATACGCAAGTCTTTTTACTCACGTTGATGACAATGCATGTACATACACAATAGACATGTGTGTTTATCAAACAGAGCCATGGGATTTAAATGTTGATGATAAAAACTACACGCTGTATGAAAATCAAGCACTTGCTTATTATGGAAATGATCAAAAGCATGGTCGTGGAGATTTTCCAAATGTAGAGTCTCAGCACGTGGCAATGGTTTTTTTCCATTTTGTAGAGCCCGATCATTGGTGGCATACAAAAAATCAAAACTATATTCATGTTATAAAAGGAAATATTTCTGAAGAAGAATGGAGCCTTAAGTATGGAAACAAGTAAGGAGATTAATTAAAATGAGCATAGATATGAATCTTGTAAGGCAAGCAATCATAGAAAATAGAATTCATGTATTTAAAAATGCTTTTCCTATTCTTCCGTCCTGGGACACACTTTTACCAATTATCTCAGATTTTGTCGATGATGACCTAAAAGTTTTTCCAGATAGATCATATCTTTCAACTGGAAACCTAGAAGAAGAATATCTTGATCACAGATTAAAGTGTAGATTTTGGTCAAGATTAGCATTTCACTTGTATGATCCAAAAGATCCATACCTGTCCGTAATTCCTGAATTATCTCCCGTAAATAGTTGGGGGCTTTCTGAATATCCATCAGAAATTTTTACTGGTAATTTTTGCCTAATTTCATTAATGAAAAACAGAGGTGTTGTTGCAAGCAAGCACCGTGACCAAGTTGATCAGTTTCAGTGGGTTGTTAAGGGTGAAGCAATTTGGAGAACAGGTGAAAATTTAGAAAATGTAAACCATGTTGTAGAGGGAGATTTCATTTTTTTACCAAAGAATTTGCCTCACGAGGTTGAAACCTTAAAAGCCCCAAGAGCATCCATAAATCTTGTTTTAAGAAACTAAAAAGCACCCATAGGTTTTATCCTACAGGTGCTCTTAGTTATTATATTTTACTTAGGAAATTTTTTCATCCACATTTTGGTCTTTGGAGTAATACCCTTCCACGAAGACCAGTCTTCTCCACCCCTAGACATGTAATATGCAATCTCTGCATTTTTGACGGGATTGAACAATTCAGCATTAGAGTCCAAGTCAAACTTATCCCTACGGTCTGGACCCAAGTTGTCAATCATATTAATTTGGAACATTCCATAAGAGGAGTCCCCAGTCTTGTGGTTGCCATTAAATGCTAAAGGCCTACCATTAGATTCTTTCTTGGCAATGGCCCAAGCCACTACAAGATCTTGCCCCTTAAACCCTACAAGGGAAAGGAGTTGCTTTAATTCGGTATCGGTAAGAGAAACCTTATTTTCAAAACTCTCTAACTTTTTAGCCTTAGAAACCAAAAAAACCTCTTTCGAGGCGTTTCCTTGCTCCTGAGCCTGTTCTATACTCAAATTATTTTTGTCACTTATTTGTGTTTCAGCATTAGCAGCGTTTGACAAAGTCGCTACTAAAGTCAGTATGCTGAGTATGCTAATGATCTCTTTGTTTCTTTCGATAAATTTAATCATAGTTTCCTCCTTAGAAAACAATAA
>JBIKNX010000266.1:0-3012 GCA_044358435.1 Luteolibacter sp. | reverse complement strand
AGAAAAGCCTACGGCTACCGCAGCTTCGAATTGCTACAAACCACTCTGTTTCATACACTTGGGAAACTACCGGAGCCGAAGTTCACCCACAAATTTTGCTGAAGAGCCCTTATTCTCATATATTTACAAAAATAAAGTTTGACAAGTTTGTGAGGTCGGCAGGCTTGGTATGTTCAGCAATCATACCCAACCAACAGCTTTAGCTGTTGGCACTTTAGCCGCTCTTCCTGATCTCAAAGCCATCGCACTCCAATGTGGGTTAATCGTTCGTCAAAATGAAAAATTCTCTGCCGAAGGATTGCTCCTCACTTTGGTTAAAGCCATCTCAACAGGCAACGCTTCTTTCAGTCAGATGGCTGCTAGTTTGGGTGAATGCGAAGTGAGGACTCTATCACGCCAGGCTCTACATCAACGAATGAAACCGGAAGTGATAGGGTTTCTTGAGAGCGTTTTGAAGCACGTTGGTCTCTCTACTCTCGATATCAAAGAGGATGATGGATCTTATCCTTTTCGTAGAATCATTTTGGAAGATGCCACTCAAATGCGCATGCATCCAAAAAATCATTCTTCGTTCCGTGCCGTAGCGAACAACAGCGGTGTCACTTCCGGAGCGAAGATCGATGTGATCATGGATCTAGTGAGTGGAGAGCTACTACGCCAAAAAGAAACTCAAGGATATGTGCAGGATCGATCTCTAGGACCAGAGCTCCTACCCATGATAACCGAAGGGGATTTGGTGTTACGCGATATGGGTTATTTTGACGTAAGTTCATTTGCCTACATCGAATCTCAATCAGCTTACTGGTTGAGCCGCCTCCATGGACAAGCAAGTGCTAGATTGCTGGATGGAACAACTCTTGAAGAACTGCTATCAAGAACAACGAAGAATTCCATAGAGATTGAGGTCACACTAACCGAACAAAAACATCCTGCACGCTTGATTGCTGTTCGCTCCAGTCCAGAGGTGGCGTCGCGCCGCAGACAACAGAGAAAAGACAAACGCAGGCGCAACGGCACACAGGCAAGCAAACGATCTCTGCAAAGAGAGGACTGGGATATACTCATAACAAATATTCCTGCGGAGAAATGCGGATTGGACGAACTTGTCCGACTGTATCGTCAGCGCTGGGAAATTGAGATTCACTTCCGAGCATGGAAGCAATCCTTGGAGATGCGCAGAGCTCTCAATCGGATCACAAGCCACGTGCATTTGCATGCGTTGATTCTTACCGCGATGATTTTCTCCGCTCTGGCAATCAAGATTCAAAAATGGGTTCAGAAGTGGAAACCTCGCCTAGAGATCAGCGTGGAAAAACTCTTCATATGGCTATCGGGGCGGCTGCGTATATTGCGAAGCTTGAAGTCAGAAATCCCGATAGACCTCAGGCATATTAGCCGATGTAAACGCAAGCGATCATCGCTACATCAAAGTGGTTGCGGACTCAGGCCCTTAAATTGACGCGAATGGGCAAACGGTCTAAGCCCGGATTTGACACACTGAGAAATGGCCAATGAAATGGAGAAGAGGGCAGCAGGATGCAGCTTTTCCTTGGGGGTGATAAAGTCGATCAGAGCAGGTCATAGCTTCTGCCGCCGACGCCTTCGAACCAGCGGACGTAGGCCTGATTGACCATGTAGTATCCGCCGGGAGTGGGGTAGTTGCCGGTGAAATACCAGTCGCCACACGGGCCTTTGATGGAGGCGCGGAGGTTTTCGATGGTCTGGTAGATGACCTCGACCTCGCCGTGCCAGTCGATATCCTCAGGATAAACCATGCGGCTGATTTCCTCGGAGATTTCGTCAGCCGTGAAAGCCTCGTAAACAGCTTGCACCCGGTTGATGCGATCTGCCGGAGCTTTTTTCAGCTCTTTTTTGCATTGCTCGTAAATGTCATCTAACAAGTGTTGGCGGCCCGCACGGCGGTGAAGGGCGACCGCGGCATTGAACGCGATGAACTTGCCGAGTTCCGACATGTCGATGCCATAGCAATCCGGATAGCGGATTTGCGGGGCGGTCGAACAGATGACGATTTTGGAAGGTTCCGTGCGTGCGAGAATTTTGAGAATGGATTTTTTCAGGGTCGTGCCGCGCACGATGGAGTCATCGATGACGACCAGATTGTCTCCGGGTTTCACCGCTCCGTAGGTGATGTCGTAAACGTGTGAGACAAGTTGGTCGCGACCCTTTTCCTGAGAAATGAAGGTGCGCATCTTGATGTCCTTGTGGGCGATTTTTTCGCCGCGTGGCCAGTTGCGGAGGATGAGTTCATCGACCTTTTCAGGTGTGAGTGTGCCCTTTTCGACCGAGTCGATAATTTCCATGCGGACTTGCTGGCGGCGATACAAACGAAGGCCGTCCATCATGCCGTGGTATGCGGTCTCTGCCGTGTTGGGAATGAAGGAGAAAACGGTTTTGTCAAAAGACTCGCCGATCGATCGCATCACCTGATCCACCAAAGCGGAGCCCATGGCTTTGCGCTCGCGATAGATTTGCGGATCGTTACCGCGGGAGAAATAGATTTTCTCGAACGAGCAAGGTGTGAATTTCTGAGGCGTGTGGAATTGGACGTCGGAGATCGAGCCATCGGCCTTGATGGTGATGACCGAGCCGGGGTCGATGGCTTTGACCTGATCCGCATTGGCTTCGAACACGGTCATCAACGGCACGCGCTCGGAAGCGAAGGCGATCACTTCATCCGTGATGAGCATGTGGCACGGGCGGATACCGCGCGGATCGCGCATGACGAACATGTCGCCGTTTCCGATGGCACCACAGATCGCGTAGCCGCCGTCCCAAGGTTCGGCGGACTGGGCGACGAGATCCGGAACATCGAGCGCGGCCGAGATGTGTTCGGGGATTTCCGCGCCGGGCATGCCCTGATCACGAAGTTTGTGATAAAGATTGGTGTGCGCTTCGTCCAGGTGGTAGCCGATTTCCTCGAGAACCGTTTGCGTATCCGTGCCGAAAACCGGGTGTTGGCCGCGTTCGATCAGAGTTTTGTTCAGTTCCATC
>JBIKNX010000085.1:0-10759 GCA_044358435.1 Luteolibacter sp. | reverse complement strand
AGCTTTTGGATGAGGAACTCAGCCAAGCCGGCCAATCCGCCCCCGGCCATGTCGAATCGACCGAACAGATCAAAGCAGAGATCGCCGCACTTAAAAAAGCGCGCAATCTGACAACCGAAGCGGTCTCCAGGAATCTCCCGCGCATCACAAGTCTCACGAAACGTTTTCCGCAGCCTCTGATCAAAGAAGCCGAGGTCGAACTTGCCACGCTGAGCGCATGGAAACCCGCGGATGAACCTCGCGATGCACTACGCTCCATTCTCGCCCTCCTCGCAAAAGCCGAGCAATTCAATCGCCGCTTCACCCGCACCACGGAAATCCGCGAAGGCCGCGAAATCGAAGTTCTTTATCTCGGCCTAGCCCAGGCATTTTATATGGACCGCAAGGACCAAGCCGGCATCGGCCAACCCGGCGCTGATGGGTGGATATGGAAAGCAAAACCCGAGATCCGTCCGGAGCTCAGTGCCGCCCTAGAAATCCTGGATAAAAAACGTCCCCCGACCATGGTTTCCCTGCCACTGGAAATCCGCTAACCGGCAACGACCATGCAACTTTCCAACCCAGCATCCCTCCGCCGCTGCCTGCTTGTCTTTACGATCGCGGCGTCCTCCCTGCATGCGCAATCCGAAATTCCCGCCGCCCTCAAACAGGCGGAAACCGATCTCAACCAAGCGGTCTCCACGCTCGAAAAAACCCGCCAAGCGATCGCGGCCGAGAAACCCGGGCTCACCACGAATTTCAGGGTTACGGAACAATCCCTATTGGAGAAACGCCGCCTAGTGAGGATCGCGCGCCTTAGTAAGGAGGATCGCGCTCAGGAACTTCGCCAACTCCAAAACGATCTCTCCACGCGCCGCCAGGACGCGACCTATCTCGCCGGACTCCTGAAAGACCATGCGCTGAAAACCGCAACACTCGCCAACCCCGGCACACCCGAGCTTGAAATCGACTCCCAGTCACTCGCTGCCGAAATCCAAGATCCTGCCAATTCGCTGAATCGGCGCCTTGGCATTCTCGATACCTCCGTCGCCCGACTCGAACAACTTCTGGGAGGCTCCACCGCCGCCGGAAAAGCCGCTGATCCATCAGGAGAAATTCACGAAGGCACCCTCGCGTCCATCGGCCCCGTCTCTTATTTCCTCTCCAAGGATGGAACTTCAGGCGGTGATATCATTCCCTCCAAATCCAGCGATATCCCACGCTATATTCCCGGTGATACTGCGGATCTTGCCGATCTCATATCCGGAAAGTCCGTGGCTCTTCCGCTCGATCCCGCCGGAGGAAATGCCCGTGCGATGGATGAAATCGATGCCGGGTTCCCTGACATGGTTCGCAAAGGCGGGCTCTGGGTCTGGCCCATCATGTTCCTTGCGCTCCTCTCACTCGCCTTCGGCTTGGTGAAACTCTCCCAGTTCGCCCGCTTGAGTCAACCGACCGACGCATGGATTGCCGCCATACTCACCTCACTCCGCTGCGGCGATCGCAACAAGGCACTCCAACTCGCCAGCGAACCGAATCATCCGGTTGGCGCGGTCATGGTGAACCTTGTGAAGATTTCCGAGAACTCTGCAGATCTTGTGGAAGAAACTCTCTACGAGCAACTCATGGACGTGCAGAGCAAAGCGTCCTCACTGCTCTCGGTCATCGCGGTCACGGCTGCGACTTCCCCCCTGCTCGGCTTGCTCGGCACGGTTTCAGGCATGATCGCGACGTTCAACCTCATTACCCTCTTCGGCTCGGGCGACCCCAAGCCCCTCGCCGGTGGCATCTCAGAGGCGCTGATCACAACTTTGTTCGGCCTCGTTGTCGCCATCCCCGCACTCATCCTCCATGCCTTCCTGTCACGCCGCGCTCAAGGCATTGTCCAAACCACCGAACGCCTCGGTCTTTCATTCGTCAATGGTCTACGGGCGAAGTGATTTCCGACATCCATTCTCGTGAAACAAGCGATCCAACAAACTCTTTACGAAGGCGGTCTCACGCTTTGGGCACTGATGGCGCTGGCGATCGCGATCTATGCGATCTTGTTCAAAGCATGGCGAATGCTTTCATCCACCAGATATGCCCTTGCGGAAAAGGATTGGGTGAAGCCGGCACTCGCCTTGGACGGCCCGGCATCCCGACAAGTCGCGCCCACAGCGCGAGAGGTCCAACGCTCCTATGCCGCCTTCGAGCTCGATCAAATGGCAACCGTTGAGCGCCGCTTGCCTTTCCTCGCCGTACTCATTTCATCCGCACCCTTGCTCGGACTTCTGGGAACCGTCGCCGGAATGCTGATCACTTTCTCGGGTATGGCTGCGGGAAATGGGGCGCCCATCGATACCATCTCGACCGGCATTTCCAAAGCACTGGTCACCACCCAAGCCGGATTGGTGATCGCGATTCCTGCCGCCTTCCTTCTGGCTCTCCTCAAGCGCCAGGCCGAGACCACTCACCTCGAACTCCAGAAACAACTTCACTCCCATCTGGCTCTCAACTCGACGATCCACGATCCACGCTAATGCGCCGCTTCCGCCACAGCACCAGCACGGAAAACTCCGGAAGCATCGATATCTCCCCTCTGATCGATGTGGTCTTCCTGTTGTTGATTTTCTTTATCGTGACCACGGTCTTTGTGAAAGAAACCGGGGTTGAAGTTTCAAAACCTCGTGCCGCAAGCTCGGAGGACCTCGATCGCCAGGCCATCCTCATTGCGGTCACATCCGAATCGCGAGTCTGGCAAGGCGGACGTGAGATCGGTCAGGACGGAGTTCGTGCGGTTGTCGCCGCCCTGTTGGAGGAAATGCCGGATTCACCCGTCATCATCCGCGCCGATGCGTCCACACCTACCGAAGCCACCGTCAAAGTCATCGATTCCGCAAAACTCGCCGGCGCCAAATCCGTTTCGCTGGCTACCGAACGCTGATGAATTTCAAAATTCAATTTTCAACTCTCAAGTAAGACTTCAATTTCATGCTTACATTTCGTCCACCATCCCTCTGCAAAGCCTACCGTTCTGGCTTGACCCTTTTTCCACAACCCCAGCCTCTTTATTGAAACTTGAAAATTGAGCTTTGAACCTCCGCTCCACCATCATCGGCATTGCCGCCTCCGCCATCATACTGGCGATTCTCGGAGTGGCGCGCCTGTTTACAACGCAACCGCTCGCGCCTGACCTGACCATTCGTGAAGTGGAAACGGTCATTTTGCAGCCACCACCACCCTCGCCTCCGATGGAGGAACCGCCTTCGGACTCCCCACCGCCGCCACCGGCCCTCACGGAAGTCAGTTCCCTGCCGGATCCCACCCGCGTCCCGGTTCCGCAAGCGAAAATCCCCATGGACATCACGGCGCCTGTGGAAAATTTCTTCACCGATCTCGCACCTGCTCCGCTTCCAGTCGCTCCAACGGATGGAAACACGCGTCCGAAAATTTCCACTCCAACCCAACCCGCTCTGCCACCCGCTGAGAAAGTCCATTACTCCTCAAATGAGCTCGATGACATTCCACGACTCCTCAGCCATGGCTTGACCGCATTCCCTTCTTCGCTTTCAAACAAAGGTGTGAAGAGGGGCACGGTTACTTTTGAAGTCGAGCTCTCCGTCACAGGCTCTGTCAAAGTCCGGCGCGTCATTTCCTCCACCCATCCGGAGCTCGTCGAATGCGCAAGAAACGTCGCGCTCAGCGCACGCTTCACTCCGCCCAAACGCAACGGCAAAGCGGTGAAAGCCATCATGCAATGGCCCATCGTGATTGAGAAATAAATTTTGTTAGAATTTGTTGATTATGAGTCATTCACATATAGCCCACAATGAGAGAACGTTCATCGATCGTATCACGATGCTTTGCCGGTTCGATTTTTCCAAATTCATCCGTGTTCATCTCGGTTCATCCGTGGTTCTCTTATTCTTCACCGCCGCCTCACTTTCACTTGCCGCCGAGCCTCTCCCCCTCTCCACTTCTTATTGGAAAGATGAGGCATTTTTGAAATCTTTCAACGGCTCGTATCGTATCGAAGCCCGCATCGAACCCAACGTCTCCAGCGAAGAACGCGGCCTCCTTGTTGAAATCCAAAAACTCATGGCAGAGAACAAGCGTGCCGCCGCTTTGGATAAACTCAAAGCGAACGAACTGACAAGATCCTCCGCCGCCCTGACTTTCAACCTCGCAAACCTCCACTTCGAATCCGGCGAGATGAAAAATGCGATCATCGCCTACGAGGCCGCGCTCAAGTCCTACCCGTCGTTCCGCCGTGCCCATCGCAATCTCGCCCTCGCTCTGGTGCGTGAAAACCACCTGGAAAAGGCCCTGACCCACCTCACCGAAGCCATCCGTCTCGGTGATTCCGAAGGTTCAACCTACGGCCTGCTCGGTTATTGCCGACTCTCCCGCGAAGAATTCGCCAGCGCTCTGCAAGCCTACCGATTGGCGCAAGTCACCGAGCCGGATGTCGCGGAATGGAAAGCGGGAACCGCACAATGCCTGCAGCATCTCGGAGAAAAATCAGAAGCCATCGCGCTCCTCGAAGAAGTCATCCGCCAACGTCCCTTGGAGTCGTCCTACTCCGTTCTCAAAGCAAACATCCACCTCGAACTCGATCAACAAGATCAAGCCGTCAAAGCTCTCGAACTCCCCTTCCGCCTCAAATTGCTCGCTGCAGATCCAACCTTGATGCTGGCCGATCTCCATCTTCGCGCGAATCGCAACTCTTCCGCTCAAACCGCCATGGATGCCGCGTTTTCCAACAAGGAAAATCCGCCCTCTTCCGGAGCCATCCTGCGTTTGATCCAAACCGCAAGCTCACAGGAGAATTGGAAACTCGTGAAAAATCTTTTCGAGCAAACCAAATCCGAAAAACCCGACCGCTCCATGAGCATCGCCAAAGCCCGCTACTTTATCCATTCCAACGAAGACGTCGCCGGCGGTGTCGCCTCACTTCGCAAGCTCACCCAAGAAGACCCTACCGACGGCCAAGCCCTCCTTGCCCTCGCCAAACATCTCGCCAATACGAAACAACCGGATTCCGCCGAGCTCTTGTTCGAACGTGCCAGCGCGGATACCCCCAGCGCTTACGAAGCATTTGTCGAGCTCGCCCGCCTCCACGTTTCCCAATCCCGCTACGCCGAAGCACTCGCAGCCATCGACAAGGCCCTCGCCCTCAACCCCACCGAATCCCTCCGCTCCTACCGCCAAGCCCTCCAGAAAACCCTCACGGCGGCTGAGTGAGTTCCTGATTGGCTGGAAAAAACTGTAAGATTGACTATGTCTACCCAATAAAATATGGTCACCCATATGAAAACAACCATACAGATTTCTGATCATCTACTTTTGCGCGCAAAGGCACGTGCCAAAAAAAAGGGGATCACGCTGCGCGCCTTATTGGAAGAATCCCTCGCCACCTCATTAAACGCGCCT
The DNA here is from genome assembly GCA_044358435.1 of Luteolibacter sp. Lineage (GTDB taxonomy): Bacteria > Verrucomicrobiota > Verrucomicrobiia > Verrucomicrobiales > Akkermansiaceae > Luteolibacter. The sequence goes on along the minus strand of JBIKNX010000085.1, from coordinate 5,365 downwards.
GTTTCTGCTCCTAAAATCAAACCTGTGGTTTTTAAAGGTAAGGGTTTGAGACCGGAATTCGAAGACGCACCTTGGGAGAAGATCCGTAACACTATCTATCCATGATTGCGGTAGATACCAATCTGCTAGTCTACGCCCATCGCGAAGATTCTCCCTGGCATGTAAAAGCCTTGGCTACCATCACGGATCTTGCTGATTCAGGAACTCCTTGGGCTATTCCATGGCCATGTGTCCACGAGTTCATCGCTATTGTGACACATCCAAAAATTTACGTTCCTCCTACTCCACTTAATATCGCCTTCGATACCATAGAAGCATGGTCTTCCAGTGTCGCACTCAGATTCATAGGTGAAGGACCCAGCTATTTTGAACTTCTCTCCTCGCTAGCGAAAGCTGGCAAAATCCGGGGCGGCAAAATCCACGACGCACGAATTGCAGCAATTTGCCTGCATCATGGAGTCAAAAAGCTTTGGACCGCAGATCGGGACTTTTCTTCCTTCCCAAAATTAAAATGCGAAAATCCTCTCATTTGACCCATACACCGGGGTTTTTACAGAAAATATGGGCATTTCGGTATCACAAGAGAGTTTGCTCTTGCAAAGCAGCTCGGTCTCTGGTTTCAAACCCAGCCCGTCTCTGACTTAACAACCTCTTTTGAGCGAACCCGCCATGTCCTCCGATCCTAAGAATCTCGTTTCTTTCGAGCAAACACGGCACACCTCGCAACTACCCGGCTCCACTATGAAAAGCGAACTTGTCGAACAAGCTTCTGAAATTGTCACCGACCCACTGGTCCTCATCAACCTTGTATCCCAAAGGGTTCGCCAGCTCAACAGCGGGCGCTCACCTCTGATCCCTACCGTCCCGAGCATGGGCGCGGCCGATATTGCCCTTACCGAAATCATCGAAGGTAAGATCAAGCTCGTGCACAAGCCGATGGCGATCTAACCGGAATCTCCCTTTCCGGGCTGATTCTTCCACCAGATGAGTGCCGAAATCGCCACCAACCGCAAGGCCGGTCGGGATTTCAACATCCTCGATAAATACGAAGCCGGGCTGGAGCTCAAGGGCACCGAGGTCAAATCGATTCGCGCCGGGAAAATCAATATTTCTGACGCCTTCGCACGCGTGGAGGGACATCAGGTTTTTCTCTACGGCTGTGATATCCAGCCATGGCAGACCGCCGGCGAGTGGTTTAACCACCAAGCAAAGCGCCCACGGCGGCTGTTGCTCAACAAACGGGAAATCCTCAAACTTGCCGCCGAGACCGCCATCAAAGGATGCTCCCTCCCGCTGCTGCGGATCTATTGGAAAAATCGCCGGGTCAAAGTCGAAATCGGAGTCGGCAAGGGAAAAACCCATTCCGACCAACGCCACGATCTGAAGAAAAAGGTCGAGCTCCGCGAAGCCCAACGCGAGATGTCACGGTTCAACCAACGTTGAAATCCGCATTTACCCGATCTCGGTGGTTGATTCCGTGTCGACAACGTTCAATCTAGCGCCTTAGATCTTATCGAAATCTCATGCCAGAAACCTCCCCCGCCACCTTCAACGATGTCACTCAGCGCATGGTCGAGCAGCTCCGAAACCATCCAAAACGTGTGGTTTTTACCGAGGGAGAAGACATCCGGGTGATCAAGGTCGCCGCGCGATTTGTGGCACTTGAAGCGGTTTCTCCCATTCTTCTCGGCAATTCGCAGCGCATCAACGCACTTGCTGCGGAGCACAATATCCCGATGACTTTCATCAGGGTGATCGATCCGAAAACCTCCTCAGACCTCCCGCTCTTCCTCAAACGTGCGCTGAACATGTCGCGATACCGCGACAATCCTCAGCTCGTGAATGAGGAAACCATCACCCGCCCCCACTACTTCGGCGCGATGATGGTGCAATACGGTCACGCGGACGCCATCGTCGGCGGCAATCAGGCAATCCCTGCTTACTATTTCAGATCCCTGCTCCAAAACATCAAACCCAACGACAAAGACGCGCGCATCTTTGGTGTCACGATGTTGGTCGCTCCGCATTTTCCGCTACTTGGAGACAGGCCTTTGTTCCTTGCCGATACGGGACTGATTCCCCATCCCGACGTCTCCCAGCTCTCCAACATTGCGATCGAAACCGGCAAACTCGCCCTGCATTTCCTCGGAAGGACGCCGCGGATCGCCCTACTCAGCCATTCCACCAAAGGAAGCTCAAGCACCCAGGAAGCTCGAAAAATCGCCGCTGCAACAGCTCTCGCCCAAAGCCGGGTGTTGGAGGAAATGCTGGATCTCCATATCGATGGGGAGCTTCAGGCCGATGTCGCCATCGACCCGGTCGCGGCCGAAACCAAACTCCCCGATGCGGTCAGCCGCCTCAGCGCGGACGTATTGGTTTTCCCTAACTTGGATGCGGCACACATTTCAGCAAAACTCCTGCAACACCTCGCAGGCGCTCAAAACTACGGCCAACTCATCCTCGGACTTTCCCGCCCCGCCGCGCAAGTCCCCCGCACCGCCAGTATCGAAACCATTTTCGGCACCACCGCAGCAGTCGCCGTCGAAGCCATCAAATACCACCAACTTCATCCGGACAGTGATTTTTGATTGAGTGAAAATCCACCGCCCAGCTGACAGGTGAATACCATCGCGACACAAAAGACCATGGGTGACTCGCTATCAGCGGTATGTTCGATCCATCGAAGGACTCGGGTTGAAGGTGTTGAGCGCGGAGTGATCCTTGCTAGACTCCGGGGCTTTCATGGCTCAAGTTCTCCGCGTGTCGGAAAGTGAAAGTGAAAACATGAAGACGCCGAGGCTCCGTGAGGATCTCACGGTACTGATGAAAGTGCGGCTGAATTTCTTCGTCCTGGTGACGACGTTTTTCGGATACCTGCTGGCGCGCAAAGGCATGCCGATGGAATGGGGAACGCTGTTTCATACTTTGATCGGAACGGCTGCGGCGGCGTTCGGATCTGCCGCATTCAACCAACTCATGGAGATTGATCCGGATCGTCTGATGAAACGCACGGCGGATCGGCCCCTACCGGCCCGTCGGATGAATCCGATCACGGCATTTGGCTTGGGTTGGATCTTATCGGCGATCGGAATCATTCATTTGGCCGTGATGGTCGGGTCGGGCGCTGCTTATCTGACCGCCGCCACGGTTGCGATTTATGTGTTTGTTTACACGCCGCTGAAACGGATCAGTTCGGTCAACACGCTGGTGGGAGCCATCCCTGGGGCGATTCCGCCGATGATCGGTTGGGTGGGTGGCGGCGGCGGGATGTTTGATCCTGAGTCGTGGTTTTTATTCGGGATTTTGTTTTTCTGGCAGATGCCCCATTTCGTGGCGATCAACTGGTTGTGCCGTCAGGAGTATGAGGATGCGGGTTATAAGATGTGGTCGAACGGTGACCTGACCGGAAAACGAAGCGGACTACTTTGTGTCTTTTTCTCAATGGTATTGGCGGTGTTTTCCGCGCTGCCGGCGATCTGGGGTTTTGCCAATGTCCTATGGTTGATCGGCGGTCCGACATTTGCGCTGGCAATTCTGGCGCTGGCGGTCCGCTTCATTCGTGATGGTGAGAGAACATCCTGCCGGCGATTATTCTTCGCCACCTTGATTTATCTGCCCGCCGCGCTGGCTCTGCTTTTGATCGCATGGAAACGATAGCGAAGCAGTTGATCCGGGCGGGACGCGAACTGGCCGATGAACTTCGGCCCATGTTTTTTTCCGATCCCGTGACCCATGCTTATCTCACCTTGGATTATGCAAGGGCCGGCTACGACGCCTATCTTGAAACCTATGCGAATTCGAAAAAGCGGGTGTTATTGTTGGGAATGAATCCCGGACCCTACGGCATGGCACAAACGGGAGTGCCGTTCGGTGAGATTGCCGCGGTCAGGGATTGGATGAGGCTTTGCCCTCAAATCGGAAATCCTGAACCCGAGCATCCGAAGCGTAAAATCCAAGGTATGGACTGCTCGAAATCCGAAGTCAGCGGGCGGAGGTTATGGGGCTTGTTTGCGGAACGTTTTCCACGAGCTGAAGACTTTTTCAAAGATCACTTGGTGATCAATTTCTGCCCGTTGATCTGGATGAAAGATAGCGGAGCGAACCTGACTCCTGACAAAATCCGCGCAACCGAGATCTCGCCGGTCGACGCCGCCTGCCAGAAGCATCTGCGTCGTCTCATCGAAATACTAGAACCGCAGTTTTTGATCGGGGTCGGGGCGTATGCGGAAAATCAGATGCGAAAGGCTCAGGAAGCATTGGGGACATCTGCGGTGATCGGAAAAATCCTTCATCCGTCGCCGGCTTCTCCCGCCGCGAATCGCGGCTGGGCGGAGGTCGCTGAGAGACAATTGAAGGAGATCGGTGCCTGGTGAAAAAAATAAAAAAACAGCGGCGCGCTCGTGGGAGCACACCGCTGTTGGGCAGGTCAAGTGGCAGGATATCTCGCCGGGAGTATCCTGCATTTTGAAGTTTACTATCTCAAAAACGCTTCATGCAGACCGCCATCGACCGTGATGATTTGGCCGGTGGTTTTGCTGAGACGTTTCGTGACAAGGAGGAAATAGGCTTCAGCTTGATCGGCCGGAGTGATCGGGCTCTTGGTGAGGGTGCGATCGGCATAGAACTGGGCAAGCTTGTTCACCAGGGATTCGGTCGCTTCATCTTCGCTGTATGGAATGGCGTATTTGGCGAGTGACCCGATAACCCGATCGCGAGGGAACATGGCCGATCCGGAAACCACGGTTGCCGGAGCAACACCGTTGACCCGGACCAGAGGGGAGAGTTCGATCGCGAGCTCGCGGACGAGGTGGTTCGCGGCGGCTTTCGAGGTATCGTAGGCGAGAGAACCCTTTTTCGCGACCGCAGCGTTCGCCGAGGTGGTGAGAACGAGGTTTCCTGTGAGACCTTGTTCTTTCCAGGTCTTGTATGCTTCATCGGCAACAAAGTAGGAGCCAGTGACGTTGATTGAAAAAGTAAGCCCCCACTTGTCATCGGGAATATGGCCGGTGGTATCTGATGGAACGAAGATCCCTGCGGTAATGCAGATATGATCAAAGCCCCCGTAAGCCAGTGCGACTTGATCGAGCATCGCGCGAATGCCGGTACGATCGGTGATATTGCCTTGCAGCGCGATAGCCGGTCCGCAGTTGGAAATTCCCGTCCCGGCGACTCCAATTCCGAGGCCGTATTTATCAGTGATTTCCTTGGCGGTTGCCTGGGCGGCTTCAAGGTTCATGTCGACGCAAACGATGTGCGCGCCCTCTTTGACGAGGCGGTGGGCGGTTTCCTTGCCGATACCGGAACCCGCACCAATGACGATGACGACTTGACGAGCGAGTTCGTTTTCAGCGGGCATGCGCTGAAG
>JBIKNX010000092.1:0-10410 GCA_044358435.1 Luteolibacter sp. | reverse complement strand
GCCCAGGCTCGTTGCCCAGATTCACTCCTTAGCGCCATCGGTATGGCTCTTGATAAAGTTTCTGCTCGCGACGCAGCTGGATGGTTTGCTCATTGCGGGTACGCCTTTGTTTAAAATGCTCTAAAACCACTTTCCGATTACTTTCCGTTTCATCGTGCGTTTTTGTGCGTTTTTGTGCGCTTCCAAGTAGATTACCTAACAGCTAATTTCGGCTTTAATCGGATAGTCCTTAAACAACAACCAACCACCCAACCCTAAACATAAACCAAAAAATACCTCATCCCCCAAACTTTGGTGTAGACCCGAAAAACGCTGGAGGCGGAGGTGGGAATCGAACCCACGAATGACGGTTTTGCAAACCATTGCCTTACCACTTGGCGACTCCGCCGTTACCGGCGCGGGAGGCGATTGATTACGTGGGATCGTGGTGACTGTCAATGCCCGGATTGGTAGAAAATGCTTTGTGACCCATTCTTCCACTGGCGAAGGTGCTTTTTCCGCCTATCCTCTGCGTGTGCCAAAGAAACCGGTAAAATCCCAAGTCATCGCCTCGCCCAAAACATCCGGCGCCCGTGCGAAGCCAACCCAGCACCAGGAACAAGGAACCGGGAACCACATCGTCCTGCGCGGGTGCCGCCAGCACAATCTAAAGGGGATCGATCTCGATATTCCGCTTGGAAAACTCACAGTGGTCACCGGTCCGTCAGGATCGGGGAAATCCTCCCTGGCGTTCCATACGCTTTATGCGGAGGGGCAGCGCCGCTACGTTGAGACGTTCTCTCCCTATGTGCGGCAGTTTTTCGACCGGATGGATAAACCGGATGTCGATTCGATCACAGGCATCCCTCCCGCCATCGCGATTGAGCAAAAAAACCATGTCCGCACCACCCGCTCCACGGTCGGCACGCTCACCGAAATCAATGATTACCTGAAGCTCCTCTTCGCACGCCTCGCGGTGGGTTTCGATCCCGTCACGGGTGATGAGATCCGCCCTGACTCCGCCGAGTCCGCCGCCGCATGGGCGAATGAGAATTTGAAAGGCGAGGACATTCTCATCACCTTTCCCATCCCAGTCGCAAAAGGCACCCAAGCCAGCGAGCTTTTTCCATTTCTCAACTCGCAAGGCTACCTGCGGGTTCTCATCAAAAATGAAATTTTCCGCACCGATGAAGTGGCGGCAATCGGACCAGAGCGAGGAAGCAGGGACACTTCAAATGCAGATCTATCCTCAAATTACGTCCGCCATGCCAAGCTCCCCGCATCAATTTTGGTGATCCAAGACCGCATCAAACTCACTGCCGCCAACACCTCACGCCTTCTCGAGGCCTTGGAAGCGGCGTTCCACCTCGGCAAAGGCCACGCGTCCATCATCCATCCCAAACGCTCCCAAGCCTTCTCCAACACCTGGACCAACCCGAAAACCGGCTTCACCCTCCGCGCCCCGACTCCCGGGCTGTTCTCCTTCAACTCTCCGCTCGGCGCATGTCCGAAATGCCGGGGCTTCGGGCGCGTGATCGGAATCGACTTGGAAAAAGCCGTCCCCGATCCTTCGCTCAGCATTAGGCAAGGCGCGATCAAACCTTTTCAAGGAGAACGCGGCGAGGAATGCCAGCGCGACCTCATCCGGCATTGCAAAGAACGCGGGATCGATCTCCACACCCCGTGGGAAGACCTCGAGGAGGACATCCATGAATGGATCTACTATGGAGACCGTAGAACCAGTTCACCCGAAGAGCTGGAGGAACTCTGGCAATCAGGCAGTTGGTATGGTGTGAAAGGTTTTTTCGACTGGCTGGAAACCAAAGCCTACAAGATGCATGTCCGCGTCTTTTTGTCCCGCTACCGTTCCTATACCACCTGCGATGCCTGCCGGGGCAAACGCCTCCAACCCGAATCCCTATGCTTCAGGATCGATGGCAAAACCCTGCCCGACCTCTGGGCCATGTCGGTTTCAGAAATGCTTCCATGGTTTGAGAACCAAAAATCAACCATCACAAACCATCCATCGTCCGTTTCTTCCGACTCCACCCTCAACCTCGTTCTAACAGAAATTCATTCCCGCCTGCGTTATCTCAACGAGGTGGGGCTATCCTACCTCACCCTTGACCGCCAGACCCGGACTCTATCGGGAGGCGAAGTTGAGCGCGTCAACCTCACCACTTGCCTGGGCGCCTCACTCACAGGCACCCTGTTTGTCCTCGACGAGCCGACGGTCGGGCTCCATCCGCGGGATATTGACCGGCTTGTCGGAATCATGCACGGCCTGCGTGACAAAGGAAACACCTTGGTCGTTGTCGAGCACGAGCAAACCGTCATGCTGGCCGCCGATCATCTCGTGGACATGGGACCCGCAGCGGGAGAGCGGGGCGGCACCGTTATCTATCAAGGGAGCTCTAAGTTTCAAATTTCAAATCTCAAATCTCAAATCCGCACCGGCACCCTACCCTGGCTCACTGGAGAAAAATCCATCGCCGTCCCGAAAACCCGCCGTAAGCCGGGTAAAGCCAAAATCCAGATCAAGGGCGCCACCCGCCACAACATCCGCAAATTGGATTTCGATCTGCCGTTGGGGCTTTTTGCCTGCCTGACAGGAGTTTCAGGATCGGGTAAATCCACCCTCGCGCACGAGGTTCTCTATCAGAACATCGCCCGCAAACTTGGAATCGAGACCCATGAGGAAGCCGCACCGGTAAAGGAAATACTAGGAACCCAGTATCTCAGCGGCGTGGAGCTTGTCGATCAAACCGCCGTCGCCCGAACACCGCGCTCGACACCCGCCGTTTTTCTCGGCGCTTTCGATCCGATACGACAGCTGTTCTGCGAGACCGATGCCGCAAAATCCGCCAACCTCAAGCCCGGGTTCTTTTCTTTCAATTCAGGCGAGGGCCGCTGTGACCGCTGCGCGGGAAACGGCTTTGAAAAAGTCGAGATGCAGTTTCTCTCCGATCTGTATGTCACCTGCCCCGATTGCAATGGCCGCCGCTACAAATCCTCCACGCTTGACCACATCTGGAACGGAAAATCCATCGCCGAGATCCTGGACCTCACGGCCTCGGAAGCTGTGGCAAGCACGTTCAAGCGGGATAGCAGGCAATCCAGGAAAGAGCAGCGCCTCATCGAACAAATCCAGACCGCCTTGGAACCCCTGCTCCAAGTCGGCCTCGGCTACCTGAAGCTCGGTCAAGCCCTCAACACCCTCTCCGGCGGCGAGTCCCAACGCCTCAAACTCTGCCAACTCCTCGCCTCTTCCTCCTCCCCGCTGTCCGCCCAGCGCTCCAAGCTGTTGATCCTCGACGAGCCCACCACCGGCCTCCACTTTTCCGATATCGAGAATCTGTTAGGCGTGTTTCAAAAGCTTGTCGATTCCGGCCATTCCCTGCTCGTGATCGAACACAATCTCGACGTGATCAAATCGGCGGACTGGATCATCGACCTCGGACCCGAAGCCGGAAAACACGGGGGTCAGATCGTTGCCCAAGGCGCGCCGGAAGCAATCGCCAAGCACAAATCGCCAACAGGTAATTACCTTAAAAATACTCTAGCCGGGACCGCGAGTCTCCAGACTCGCTCCAATCCCAAATCTCAAATTACAAATCACAAATCTCAAATCAGTTTGCGCGGCGCCCGCCACCACAACCTTAAGAACATCTCCATCGATATCCCGCGCGACCAACTCGTCGTCATCTCGGGACTGTCCGGATCCGGCAAATCCACCCTCGCCTTCGACATCCTTTTTGCCGAAGGACAGCGTCGCTTTCTGGATTCCATGTCCGCCTACGCGCGCCAGTTTGCGGAGCAACTTGAGAAACCGGAAATCGACCAACTCCAGGGCCTGCCGCCGACCGTTGCCATCGAGCAACGCGTCTCCCAAGGCGGCGGGAAATCCACGGTCGCCACGATCACGGAGCTTTGGAATTTCATCCGGTTGCTCTACTCAAAGCTCGGCACCCTTTATTGCCCGGACTGCCTGGTTCCGGTTGAAAAACAATCCCTCGCCGCGATCGAGAACCACATCCGCACCGAGCTTAAAAAAGGACCCGTCAAAATCCTCGCACCGCTCATCCGCGGCAAAAAAGGCTATCACACCGAGATCGCGCAGTGGGCGCTCAAGCATGGATTTACGACACTTCTAGTAGATCGTCAGTTCAAGCAAGCGGAGGATTTCACCAGACTTGAACGCTTCGTGGAGCACGATATCGATGTCGTGGCGGCGGATTTCATCCGACATGCCAAGCCCAAAGATCTGGCCCATATCCTGTCTCGTTCCCTCACCATCGGCAAAGGCCTCATCAAGCTTTTCACCGCTGACAAAAAATTCGTCCTGCTCTCCACCCAGGCGAGCTGCCCTTGTTGCAACCGCTCATTCGAGGAACTCGATCCTCGCCTGTTTTCCTTCAACTCTCCGCATGGCTGGTGCAAGGAATGCAGAGGCCACGGAAAAGTTCCGAAGCGCCGCCAGTTTGTCGATGCCTCACGTTTCGATTCCGTCCTTGAAGCCGAGCTTGATGCGGATCGCTCCATGGACCGCATGGAAGACAGCGAGCTCATCGAGTGCCCCTCATGCCACGGCTCACGCATCAATCCCATCGGATCCGAGGTTCGGTTGCGAGAAACCTCCGTCGCTCAACTCTCCCGGCTCTCGATCAACGAAGCCTCCTCCCACTTTCACCAACTCAAATTCACCGAATCGCGAGAAAAACTCATCTCGCGCGATATCATTCCGGAAATTTCCCAGCGCCTTTCTTTTCTCCGCGAGGTGGGGCTCGGTTACCTTCATCTCAACCGTTCCGGCAACACCCTCTCCGGCGGGGAATCTCAACGCATCCGCCTTGCCGCGCAACTTGGTTCCAACCTTCGCGGCGTGCTCTATGTGCTCGACGAACCCACCATCGGCCTGCATCCGCGGGACAACGCGGCCCTTCTCAAAACCCTCACCGCCCTGCGAAACCAAGGCAACTCACTCATCATCGTCGAGCACGACGAAGACACGATTGCGGCGGCGGATCATTTGATCGATCTCGGACCGGGTGCGGGCAGACTGGGCGGCGAAATTGTCTATCAGGGCAAACCGCCCAAAATTTCAAATTCCAAACTCCAAATTTCAAATCCCTCCTCCCCCACCCTGCGCGCGCTGCTTCATCCGATGTGCCATCCCATCCGTGGCGAACGTCGACCAGTTGGCAAGTCCCACCCATTTCTCAAAATCAACGGCTGTCATGCGAACAATTTGAAACATATCGATGTCGCCATCCCACTTTCGCGGCTTACGATACTGACAGGCATTTCCGGATCCGGAAAATCGACCATCATGCGTCAATGCGTGGCGGCGATTTCCGGTCGCCATGCTGTAGGAAAATCGCCCTTCAAATCCGTATCCGGAAACAAAAGCATCAAAGCCATCTACGAGGTCGATCAATCCCCGATCGGTAAAACCTCGCGTTCCTGTCCGGCCACTTACGTCAAAGTCTTCGATCACATCCGCGCGCTCTTCGCCCAACTGCCGGAAGCACGGATGCGCGGTTTCGATGCCTCGCGTTTCTCGTTTAATACCGAAGGCGGGCGCTGCCCGGATTGCAAAGGAAACGGGCGGGTGAGGCTTGAAATGGATTTCCTACCATCTACCTGGGTGCATTGCGAAGGCTGTAACGGCATGCGTTACAATCCGGCAACCTTGGAAATTTCGTTCAAAGGAAAAGACATCGGGCAAGTGCTGGCAATGACCATTGATGAGGCGGCGATCTTTTTCGAAGCCCAACCGCGCATCTCCGCACCGCTCAAACTCATGGCCGACACCGGCCTCGGCTACCTGCAGCTCGGACAACCCTCACCCACCCTCTCCGGTGGCGAGGCCCAACGCATCAAGCTCGTTTCCGAATTGATCAAGGGTCGCGGTATGAAAGCCCAACTCACAAATCGCCAATTGAAAATTTCCAATCTCTACCTCATCGAAGAACCCACCGTCGGCCTTCACCATGAGGACATCCGCCGCTTGATCGATATCCTGCACCGCCTCGTCGATGAAGGCCATACGGTCGTGGTCATCGAGCACCACATGGCAGTGGCCGCTGAAGCGGATTGGATCCTGGACATCGGTCCGGAAGCGGGTGAGGACGGCGGAACCATCGTCGCAGAAGGAACTCCCGAAACCATCATCAAATCCAAAACCTCCCGTACCGCACCGTTTTTAAAAATTGCACTGCGAAAGCTTTAAAGATGTTTGCCTCATCACTCATATTCCATACGTAAAATTTCACCGCAGAGACGCAGAGAGGAACAGATTTGAAAGATGAAATCTGTAAATTGAATTAGCGTCCATGAATCATTAAATGTTATCACTCGTTTTTTAGTATTTGGATGGCTCTGCGATTCCTCCACGACCTCTGCGCCTCTGCGGTGAAAAAAAATCCAAGTCATATGAACCCCAACATCTTCATCCTCATGGGCGTCACCGCATCGGGAAAAACCACGCTTGGCAAAGCCCTTGCCGAGGCGACCGGTGGTCGGTTTTTCGATGGGGATGATTTTCACTCCGCAGGCAATCGCGAAAAAATGGCCGCAGGGATCGCGCTTACCGATGCGGATCGGGAGGACTGGTTGGAAGCCATCGCTCAACTTATCAAGATTCATGCGAATGATCCCACACCCACATTCATCGCCTGCTCCGCTTTGAAACAAAGCTACCGCGATATCCTCGGCGCCGCACATCCCTCATTGGCTTGGCTTTTCCTCACGGCTGACCCAGAAACCCTGCGACAACGTATCACCGCCCGCTACGAGATCGGCGAGCATTTCATGCCGCCCTCACTTCTTGATTCCCAGCTGGCGACACTTGAACCACCCGCCAATGCTTTGACGCTCGATTCCACAAAATCCATCTCAGAATGGGTGTCTTTGGTTCGGAAAAATCACCTTTAGTCCAAGTATTCATTGAGACGACACAAAAATGATCTCCAAAAACTTGCTTATGACCCATATTCCTGTATGTTTAAGTTGTTCATGAAAACAACCTTAGATTTGCCCGACGATCTTTTGATCGAAGCCAAGGCATTGGCTGCGAGGCGCAGAATCACTCTGAAAGATATGGTCACACATGCATTACGAAGAGAAGTCATGCCTCAACTCGATATGCCATCGGATCACAATGAACGCTATGAAACCGGACCGTTCGGTATTCTTCGATTAAAGAAAAGAGGAGCTGCAGTAACTGAACAAATCATCCAAGACTTATCCAATGAAGCTGATGATCAAGATTTTGAAAAGGTGATTAAAATCCGTAATAAATCATGATCTCCCTACTTGATGTTAATGTTTTGATTGCGCTTGCTGACACGGAACATTCACATGCCACGGCGGCTTTGGATTACTTTCAAAACTACGCGGTGCGCAATGGCTGGGCAACATGCCCACTCACTGAAAATGCCTTTTTGCGAATTTTTTGAAATCCAAAATATCCCAACGGCCCGGGATCACCGCAGGAAGCCCGCCTTGTTTTAAAAAGCATTATCGCCGCTCCCGGACACCAGTTTTGGGAAGACGGCATCAGTTTAAACAACGACAAACTCGTTCAAATCCTGCCTGGATCTCCCCATTTAACTGATTGTTATTTACTCGCTCTCGCCAACAGCAAAGGAGCTCGTCTGGCGACATTTGACCGCAGTATCGACTCTTCACTCATAAAGGGAGCTAAAAAATCACTCCACGTGATCGACTCTTCATCTTGAATATTGAAATTTAAAAATTAAATTTTTCTCCCTACGATTACCTCCGAATGGATCAAATCGTCATCCGCGGTGCACGTCAGCATCATTTGAAAAATCTCACGGTCTCGATTCCGAAAGGAAAGATCACGGTCATCACCGGACCTTCGGGATCAGGAAAGTCATCGTTGGCGTTCGACACGCTGTATGCCGAAGGTCAGCGCCGTTACATCGAATCGCTATCCGTTTACGCGCGCCAGTTCCTTGCCCAATTGGAAAAGCCGGAAGTCGATTCCATCGAAGGCCTCAACCCTGCGATCGCCATCGAGCAGCGCGTGGGCGGGCTCTCGCCGCGATCGACCGTCGCCTCGGCCACGGAGATTTACGATTACCTGCGCATCATCTGGGCGGCGACCGGGGTGCCGCACGATCCTGAAACTGGCGTGGCGATGACGAAAATGGGGCCTTCGGAAATCATCACCGAACTCACCGCGCAACCCGAAGGCACCAAGCTCATCATTCTGGCCGCCGTACCCGAGATCGAAACCGAAGAACCCGAGCGCCTGCTCGGCGATCTCCAGCGCCAGGGCTTCATCCGTATTCGTTTGAATGGTGAGATTCGGGAAATCAGCGAGGTGAAATTCGAGACTCCCGGTCCTCACCGGATTGAAATCGTCATCGATCGTTTGGTGATTCGCGAGGGGATTGCGTCTCGTCTTGCCGATTCGATTGAACTCGCCCTGCGTCTCTGCGGGGCGGAGGCAAGAGTCTTGATCATGGCCCCCGGCGAGAGCGATTATCGCGAGCTTACCTTCCAAACCTCCTACCGCAATCCCCGCACCGGAGAGATTTTCGGTGATCTCTCACCCCGCCATTTTTCCTTCAACACCCTCGAAGGTGCCTGTCCGAAATGCGAGGGAACGGGCTGCAAAGCCTGCAACCATCTCCGCCTGAGAAAAGAGCTGCAGTTCGTCAAAGTCTCCGTGGCGGCAATCGAAGCGCAGCGGAGATGGACAGACGAGCTACATTCAAATCCTCCGTCAAATTGTATCCGCCATGCCAAACTTCCAGCAAGTCTCGGCATCATGGAATTCTGCCAACTCGGAATCGACGAAGCGAAGTCCTGGATCTCCTCCCTAAAATCCAACCCGGCGCCCATCGGTGAGCTGGCAGCCGAAGTCGAAAAGCGCCTGACCTTTCTCGAAGAGGTCGGCCTTGATTATCTTACGCTGGATCGTTCTTCAGGCACGCTATCAGGCGGTGAGGTCCAACGTATCAAACTGGCAACCCAACTTGGAGCAGGACTTTCCGGCGTGATCTATGTTCTCGACGAGCCCTCTATCGGCTTGCACACGTCGGATACCCGAAAACTCATCTCCGCCATCCTCCGCCTTCGTGATTTGGGAAATACGGTAGTTGTAGTAGAACATGATGAGGAAATCATCCGTGCCGCAGATCACCTCATCGACATGGGGCCCGGAGCGGGTTCACAGGGTGGGGAAATTCTCGCCGAAGGTCCGCCCGCCGATATCGAATCCCCCACTGGAAAATGGCTACGTGGAGAAATTCGGCGCTTTTCACCCTCCAACTCCAAGCTCCCAGCTCTGGTCTCCTCGCTTACTATCCAGGGTGCTCGCGAACATAATCTCCAAAATCTGACGGTAAAAATACCCCTCCACCAAGTCGTCGTTATTTCCGGTCCTTCCGGCTCCGGAAAATCGACGCTCGCAAATGACATTTTAGGCAAAGCACTCGCCAAACATTTCCACAACGCCAGGGAAGAACCCGGCGCTCACGATTCGATCAGCGGGCTTGAGTCGATCGAGAAATTCATCCTCGTGGATCAATCGTCCATCGGCCGTTCTCCGCGCTCCAATCCCGCCACGTTCATGGGAGCGTTTGATTTGATCCGCGATCTCTTCGCGAAACTCCCGCTCGCCAGACAACGCGGCTACGGCAAAGGCCGGTTCTCATTCAACGCCAAAGGCGGCCGCTGCGAGCGCTGCCAAGGCAACGGCCAACTCAAAATCGAAATGCATTTCCTACCGGACGCATGGACCGAGTGCCCGGCCTGTCTGGGCAAACGTTTCAACCGCGAAACCCTGGAAATCACCTACAAAGGAAAATCTGTTGCCGATATATTGGAACTTTCCGTCGCCGATGCGAAGGCTCTCTTCCGTCCTGTCCCGAAACTCTACCGCATGCTCCACACCATGGACGAACTCGGGCTTGGCTACCTCGCCCTCGGCCAAGCCGGCAACACCCTTTCCGGTGGCGAAGCCCAACGGTTGAAACTCGCGCTTGAACTTTCCAAGCCCTCCTCTCCGCACACGCTTTACCTCTTCGACGAGCCAACCACCGGCCTCCACTTTGGCGATGTGGAAAAACTTCTAACCGCGATTTTCAAACTGCGTGATGCCGGACATTCCATACTTATCATCGAACACCACCCGGATGTGATCGCCACCGCCGACCACCTCATCCAACTCGGACCGGGTGGTGGGAAGAACGGCGGGAGATTGATCTAACTCCATTTTATGTCCGGAAGACGGAACAAACCACACACCTTTTCCAAAAACTTCTCGTCCGTTTCATCAAAAGCGGCTGGCGTATTAGAATCCACATCCAGCACCGCGCGGACGTTTCCATTCGAATCGAACACCGGCACCACGATTTCCGATCGCGTCGTCGCCGAGCAAGCGATGTGATCCGG
>JBIKNX010000265.1:0-3021 GCA_044358435.1 Luteolibacter sp. | reverse complement strand
GGCATCATGCGAGCGATCGAACCAAATGAGGTGTAGAAGAAACCAACCGGGAATGGCAGCAGGAGAATTGCGGAAGACCATTTGCCGTTCATCGCCGCCTCAATGACAACAAAAAGGAAGAAGCAACCAAACAGAAGCTCAACCACCGGGGTAAGGGTCTTGATCGCCTTGTAGCTGCTCTTTTTCCAATCCGAGTTCTTCAACTCGATCCCATATTTGGGCGTGCGGATAAAGGCCGTTTGGTGATTGAATAGCGCTTCCAAAACTGCCTTGGCGTTCGTGATCGACATTCCAATTCCAAGCGCGAGCAGGAGAGGAAGATATGGAATTTCTTTCCACCAAGTCGCGGGGCGGAGTGCTTTCTGCGAGGTGAGGTAGAACAAAATCACCGAAACCGAGGCGAAAAAGAAGATCGGTACGTTGACGATATAATAAGTCAGCGCTCCGAATTTCGGCTGTGCGTATTGACTCGGATAAATCAGGAAGCACAGGCAAATCAGAAGCAGATAGGCAAAGTTCGAAGTAAGGTGCGCGGTCGCTTCCATCTTGACAAACAACGGAATTTTGCTTTTCCAAATTGCGGGCAGGACTTTTTTGCACACTTGAATCGAACCCTTGGTCCAGCGGTGCTGTTGGCTCTTGAAACCATCCATATCCACCGGAAGTTCGGCGGGCGTCTCAACGTCGTTCAGGAAAATGAAGCGCCAACCTTTCAACTGGGCGCGATAGCTGAGATCCATGTCTTCGGTGAGTGTGTCGTGCTCCCAACCGCCGGCATCCGCGATGCAGGATTTTCTCCAAATTCCGGCAGTGCCATTGAAGGTGAAGAAGCGGCCGGAACGGTTGCGAGCGGTTTGCTCAAGCTCAAGGTGACCGTCTAAGAACATCGCTTGTATCCGTGTCAGCACATTGAAAGTACGGTTCAAATGACCCCAACGGGTCTGAATCATGCCGATTTTGTCATCGGTAAAATAATGAATCGTTTTCAACAACACATCGGCATTCGGCACGAAATCCGCATCCAAAATGAAAAGATACTCGCCTTTGGCGTAATGAGTTCCGTTTTCCAGGGCGCCGGCTTTGTAGCCCGTGCGATCCATACGATGAATGTGCTCCGCATCAAAACCCTGGGCACGCATCCGCTCGATACCCGCTCTGCAGATCGAGACCGTGTCATCGGTCGAGTCGTCCAAAAGCTGAATCTGGATTTTATCCTGTGGATAATCGATTTTTGATACCGAATCCAACAGGCGATCCACCACGTGCATTTCATTGAAAACCGGCAGTTGGATGGTCACCAGCGGCAATTCGCTGAAGTTTTTCAAAGGCTCCGGGCGCTTTCTGGAATGCTTCAGATACAGGAAAATGATCGTCAAACGATGGGAGCCGTATCCGGCAAGACCGATCAAAACAGTAATGTAGGCGAAATACCAGAGAGATGAATTGAGCTGCATGTGAATGAGAATGTGACTTGTTACGGGGTAACCCATGAGGGATTTTCATCCCAAAAAAGATAAGGTATTCTTTACTATCAAGATAGCTGTGACAAAGAACCCTGCAAGGCAGGTCAACAAACCCCCACCCACCTGTCAAGCCCAGAAGTCCGGAACGCGACCCGAATCCATGAAGTGCCGATGTTATTTTAACCCTCAAAAACCGCCTGTCAGAGAAAAAACTTCAAATTCCTCTCCTTGAGCCCTAACTACCCCCATGCGCCTTGCCATTTGTAATGAGACTTTTCGGGATCACGATTTTGCAGGATCTTGCGCAGAAGCGGCGAGACATGGGTATGCGGGTCTCGAAGTGGCGCCATTCACCCTCGGAAATCCTGAGAATCTCACGCCAAGCGAAGCGGAAAAATACGGAACCATCGTCCGGGATCACGGTTTGGAAATGGTCGGCCTGCATTGGTTGTTGGCACAGACCGAAGGATACCATCTCACCCATCCGGATCCCTTAATCCATAAACGCACGTTTGAATATGCTCGGCATCTTGCCGAGATATGTGCGGCGATGCATGGAAAAATCATGGTCTGGGGCAGCCCAAAACAACGGAGTCTTGAGCCTGAATGGTCACGTGCGGATGCCGAGGCGCGCTTCATCGATTTTTTCCAGCGTCTCTCCCCTCACCTGGCCGCCCTTGATGTCACCATCGCATTTGAATTTCTGGGCCCAACGGAAACCAATTTCATCAACACGGCCGAAGAAACCATTCGACTCCTGAAAATCATTGATTCGCCGAACGTCCGCCTCCACCTGGATGTGAAAGCGATGTCCTCGGACAAGAAACCCATTCCCGAAATCGTCCGTGACTCCTTGTCATGGACCGCACACTTTCACGCGAACGATCCCAATCTCCGCGGACCGGGCATGGGCGATGTGGATTTTCCGGCGATCGCCACCGAGCTCATCCGGGGCGGTTATGAGCAATGGGTCTCAGTGGAAGTGTTCGATACTGCGATCAGCCCTGAAACACTGGCCGCGGAGAGCATGAAGAATCTCCGCGCAGCATTTCCAGCCTGAGTGAATTCTCGCTAACTCGACACACCTTGCGAACGTTCTATTCCTCTGGCAAGGGCTTGCCTTTGGTTTCAGGAAGAAAAGGCAGAACGATCAGACCAAGCAGGAAAATCAAGCACATCCAGGATGCGGCATCACGAAAGGCATCGATTTTGGCAACCGCCACATCCCCGCCCACCTCGGTTGCACGGATCGCCGCTTTGTCAGCAAGACTCTTCGCTAACAAAGCAAGAGTCAGGGGTCCTGTCGCAGCAAGGTAACGCCCGACGTTATAGCAGAAGGATACACCGGTCGCGCGCAGCCGAGTCGGGAAAAGCTCAGGAAGATAGATCGAGAAGCCCGCAAACACCGCAAGCTGGAAGAAGCCCATCAAAGGAGCCATCCAGAGAATATCCCAGCGACCGTTGATTTTTCCGAGCATCTGGAACACAAAGACCGTGAAAACCAGTGCGCCGAGGAAAAAGATCGTGAAAGCTTTTCTGCGACCCAAACGCTCGGTCA
>JBIKNX010000091.1:0-10470 GCA_044358435.1 Luteolibacter sp. | reverse complement strand
TTGGCCGGAGTGCAACGTAGGCAATGAACATCCACAACCGAAGAACAACGCAGAAATCGGCGTTCGCAGGCCGGAACGTTCAAAATACCTCCCGCGAAGCGGCATGAAATCCAAACCAAAAAATCTCTCTTTGCTGCACGGACTTTTGAGAACCAGTCTAACCCGGCCTGACGACGGGCCAGCCGTTGTTCCAGTGGAGCTTGAGAGGCGTATGATAAAGCTCGCTCAGGGAGTCGGAAGTGAGAATTTGGCGCTTGGATCCATCGGCGATGATGCGACCGGCACGGAGAAGAATGACGCGGTCAATCTCCGGAAGGATTTCGCCGGGATCGTGCGTCACGAGCACCATATTTCCCTTGGCATGGGCGATGCGACGCAGATGCCCGAGCATCGCCAAGCGTGCCGAGAAATCAAGAGCGGTTGAAGGTTCGTCCAGAACCAAAATCTCAGGATCGTGCACCCATGCCCTGGCGATGAGAAAGCGGCGTTTTTCGCCGGAAGAAAGCTGACCGAAGGCGCGGTGTGCGAGCCCGCTCACGCCGGTTTCCCGCATCGCGACAAGAGCGCGGTGTTTTTCGCCCGTGCGAAACCGCATCTCGCGGGTGCGGCCGTATGCGCCGCGGAAAGCCGAAAGCACGACATCGCCGGCAATTTCATCCTCATCAAACCGGCTGACATCTTCCGGCATGACCATACCGATCCGATGTCTCAACTCCTCCAGACACCACAGGGATTCCCCGAAAAGTTCGCATGAGCTCTGGGGTCGGGCTTCGATGCGCAACTCGCCAGTCATCAGTTTCAGCAAACTGCTTTTGCCCGCACCGTTCGCTCCCAGAATGGCGACGTTTTTATCGGTGGTCAAAAGCAGATTCATATCGCGCAAGGCCAGCACCTCACCGCGCCAGGCATTGGCATTCCGGATTTCGAAAAACGGCTTCTTCATCGCGTTTGTTTTACCAGCAACCCGCGCAACCTGATGTCATTACCGAACTTCTCGGAATGCACATTGGCCAATTCCAGCGAATGGGGAAATGCCTCTCCCGCAAGAGCCGGAACCGTCTCGCCGCAGAGAATCGGCGCGTAGTAAATGACCGCTTCATCCACCAGGCCGGCGCGCAACATCGCGGCGGAGAATTTGCCTCCGGCTTCAATCATGACGGAAAGCACGCCTTGCTCGCGGACAAGATCTCGCAGCAGGGTTGCCAGATTTTCCGGAGATTTGACCAAGGTTCGATGTTTCGCTTCATCACAGAAAAGGGGTGCGCGGATAGGCAAGGTATCGGGATGGTTTGTGCAAATGACGCGCCAAGGCTGTTCGCGGCCGTCTAACAACTCCGGGATGCGCAGGGTTAGGGCAGGCAGATCGCGTCGCACGGTTTCGCCACTGGTGAGGATGGCATCGACCTCGCTGCGAAGTTTCTGCACATCCGCGCGCGATGCTTCGCCGCTCAGCCATTGGCCTTCGCCCGCGGGGCGCGTGATTTTCCCATCAAGCGACATCGCGCATTTCCAGATCACCCAAGGCAGGCCGGTGCGCTGGACTTTGAAAAAGGGCCGGAGGATTTCCTCGCAAGCATCTTCGAGCACCCCGCAAACCACCTCGATCCCGGCATGGCGCAGTATGCCATCGGCGGCGCCTGCGTGGCGGGGATCGGGATCTTGGCAGGCATATACCACACGTGAAATCCCCGCTTGAATGAGACCGGAGGTGCAAGCAGGCGTGCGGCCCACGGTCGAACATGGCTCCAGTGTCACATATGCTGTGGCACCATTCACCGCCCGAGCACCGTGAGCTTCCACGGCGGCGCGCATCGCTTCAACTTCGGCATGCGGCATACCCGCGCCATGATGCCAACCTCGGCCCAGCAGTTCGCCGTTTTTGACAATCACCGCCCCGACAGGAGGGTTGGGAGCGGTTTCCCCCACTCCTTTGCGCGCCTCTTGTAAAGCGATCCGCATCCATTCGGCATCCGTCATCGTTTTTGTAACGTGCCGCAAGCCCCCATCCGCGTCCAGCCCGTATGATGGAATTCGCGCTGTCAGAGGGATAAATTTATATTGCAAATCCGAGCCATTTTCATAAGATATCACGATGTTCAGACGCATTTACACATTCGTCCTTTTGGCTTTGGCCTCGCTTGCTATCACATCCTGCTGCTGCCTGTTCTGATCGGAATTCAACCTTATCCATTTTATGAAAAAATCCCTCTCCTTCCTGACTCTCATCGCCCTTTCGTTCGGCTTTTGCTCGTGCTGCTCCATGTTCGGACTGAAAAGCCAGACCGCCGGTTACCGCACGGAAACCTATAAGGTGAAAACCTGCAAATACGATATCGTGACCGAAGAAATCCATACCGGCGGCAAAGGCGGCATGGTGCAACTCGTCGAGAAAAAGGTCCCACGTTACAAAACCGTGACCCGAAAAGTCCGCATTCCCTGCCAAAGCTGCACCCGCTACTACTGCCCGAAAAAGGATTGTTGCGGGAGCACCTCCGCCAGCGCCATCAAAATGGCCACCGCCCAAGGCCCGACCGGCAGTCCGGGCATCGGACTCATTCCGACGATGAAAAAGCTTGCCGAATAAGCTTCGGAACAAAATCATTTTTCAAACAGGCGCGGAGCGGCAGATGCCCTCCGCGCCTGTTTGTTGCGACATATCACAAAAAGGGCTGGAAATACCCGATACAACTCGCATCCTACGCGCGCAGCCACTCTATTTTCCCTAATCACATGTCAGCAAAAATTGAAATGCCCAAGCTCTCGGACACCATGACCGAAGGCACCCTTGTCAAATGGCACAAACAAGTCGGCGATTTCGTCGAAATCGGCGATGTGCTTGCCGAAGTCGAAACCGATAAAGCCACCATGGAGATGGAAGCTTTCGACGAGGGCACTTTGACCGAAATTCTGGTTCAGGAAGGCGAAAAAGCCGTGATCGGATCGGTGCTTGCGGTATTGGATGGAGGTGGCGATGAAGCACCGGCTCCCGCGAGCGCCGCGCCGGCCGCCGCAGTCACTCCCGCCGCAAAACCCGCAAATACGAGCCAGCCGGCAACCGCTGCCGCCGCATCATGCTGCAATGGAGAGCGCATCAAGGCCTCGCCTCTCGCCCGCAAAGTTGCCGGGGAACTCGGAGTTGACCTTGCAAACATTTCCGGCACGGGCCCCGGGGGCCGCATCGTCCGGGAGGATGTCGAGAAATCCGGCAAATCCCCTTCCAAAGCCGCATCCGCCGCCGCAAAACTTTCCGAGGCGGTCAAAGCACGCGCGACCGCCCCCGCAGCTCCGGCTCCGCAGGCGATTCAGCCGACCGCCAGGGAAGGCGACGAGCGCATCGAGCTTTCCTCCATGCGCAAGGTCATCGCTTCGCGCCTGTTGACTTCGAAAACGACGATTCCGCATTTCTACCTCCACATGGAAGTCGATGCCGAGCCGCTCATGGCGATGCGCAAGCAAGTCAACGAGCAAGCCGAGAAAACCCACGGCAACAAATACTCGGTCAACGATTTCATTCTGAAGGCCACGATCAATGCCGCCGAAGCCGTGCCGGCAATCAACGCCTCATTTGCTGGCGACCATATCGTGAAATTCAAACATGTCGGCCTCTCCGTCGCGATCGCCGTGGAAGACGGTCTCGTCACTCCGGTCATCAAGGAAGCCGAATCGAAATCCCTGCTTGCCATTTCCCGCGCCGTGAAAGACTTCGCGGTCCGCGCCAAGGACAAAAAACTCAAGCCCGATGAATTCGACGGCGGCACCATCACGGTCTCCAACCTCGGCGCATGGGGCATCGATTCCTTCGACGCGATCGTCAATCCACCCCAGGCAGCCATTCTATCCGTTGGCGCGGCCATCCAAAAGCCCGTGGTCAAAAACGGTCAGCTCGCTGTCGGTTTGCGCATGAACATCGGAGTCTCGGCGGATCATCGCGTGGTAGACGGTGCGGTTGCCGCCGCATTCCTCGCTGAAGTCAAAAAACTCATCGAAAACCCGGCTCTCATGCTGTTGTGATTTTCCAGACAGACTGAAAAATAACACCTGCCGGTGACGTTCCAATCACCTGTCTTATTTCCAAAAAACATGTCCAAAGCCGGCACGAAGAAAAAATCCGTAGGGAAGAAAACAACCTCTTCCCAAAAACCGCCGATCCTTTTCCACGCGGCCGCGCATGATCCTGACATGTTCTATTTTAGCCGTTTCAATACGTCCGATCCCTATCTTGCCTTTTCGTTGAACGGTAAAAAAATCGGTGTTGCACACAGCATGGAATATCAGCGGATGCTGGCGGAATCGAATTTCGATGAAGTCCTGCTGCTCAACGAGGTCCAAGTCGGTGCGGCCGAACTTTTCAAAGTTTCCGATTACCGCAAAACCCGCATTTCCCAACAGGTGCTGCATGTGGCAAAGATGCATAGGATCGAGGAATTCCGGGTGAGTTCGCGCTTTCCGGCCGGATTGGCCTTCGAGCTTCTCGCCGGCGGATTGAAAATTTCACCCGCAAACGAAGGAGAACTTTTCCCGGAGAGGGTCTCCAAATCAGCCGCCGAGATCGAAGCATTGCGGAAGGGCAACGCGGCGAGCGCCGCAGGATTCACGGCTGTTAGAAAAGCTCTGGCCGAATCCAAGATCAAAGGCGACACGCTCGTTCATCAGGGACGGGTGTTGACTTCCGAGCGCCTGCGCGAGCTCATCAGCCTTGCGGCGTTGGAAAAAGATGCGATCGCCCTGCACACGATTGCGGCGGGTGGCGATCAGGCTTGTGATTGCCACAATGCCGGCTCGGGTCCGCTCCGTCCGAACGAGCTGATTGTCGTGGATATTTTCCCGCAGCGCCCATCTGATGGCTACTGGGGCGACATGACCCGCACGTTTCTCAAAGGCAAAGCGAGCGACGCGCAGAAGAAGCTCGTTCGCACCGTGAAAAAAGCACACGGCATGGCTTTGGAAATGATCAAACCCGGAATTTCCGGCGGCAAGGTGCATCTTGCGGTCCAAGCCTTTTTTGACAAGGAAGGCTATGTAACCGAGCGTGACTGCGCGGAGCCCAAAGGGTTTTTCCATGGCCTCGGACACGGCATCGGCCTCGAGGTGCACGAGGCTCCATTCATGCGCGCGACAGCGGATTGGAAATTCAAGCCCGGCATGGCGGTCACCGTCGAGCCGGGCCTCTATTACAAGGGTCTCGGTGGCGTGCGCATCGAAGACATGATCCATGTGATTCCCGGCGGCAATGAGCTGATATCAAGCTCATCCTACCAATGGGAGATCGCTTAGGCCTCTTTAAAAGTCCGTGCGCATTTCATCGTGGCTGGGGATTCCAGCCACGGGCCACTCTTGGGGAATCTTGCCACAAGAATCAACTCACCCGGAAAACTTTTGAAAAATATTCTAATCACTTCAACTTCGTCTCGAAACGATACGTGCCGCTGCCGAGTTCAATGCGATGGATGCTTGGGGTAGATTCTAACCATTTAATCTCCGGCGATTGATTTAACGCTTTTCCTCCTTCGGTCAAAATTTCATTCGCACGCGCAGGCAGCTCCGCGATCGCGGTCGCACCGACGGGGATAACGAATTCGAACACGCGGGTCTCACCGTTAATCGACCAGTTGGAAACGATTTCACCTCGGATCGAGTGATGTGAGGTCTTCACCCAATCGAGGCCGGCAGGAATTTGCGGACGAAGCATGATGCGATTGAAACCGACCGCTTCATCGGCGCATTGAATGCCGCCAAGCCAGCGGAAATACCAGGTCGAGACCGAGCCGAACATCGGATGGCTGTGCGAATAGGTGTTCTGTTCTTTTTCCCAATGCTCCCAGAGTGAGGTCGCGCCGTTCTTGATCATCCATTTCCATGACGGAAAGGCCTCGCGATTCGCAAGGCCGTAAGCGAGATCGCTGCGTCCATATTTGGAGAGTTGTTCCAGCATGATCCATGTGCCGTAGATGCCGGTCGTCAGACGCGGGCTGTCCTCGGTTGCTGTCAGGTTGGCAACGAGTTGATCAAACACCGCTTGACGCGATTCCTCCGGCACGGCACCGAAGCCCAGCGCGAATGCCTGGGTCGATTGCGCGCCATCGGCAACTTTTCCGGTCACGGAATCGAGGAATGCTTTTGCCCATGCGGCTGCGGACTCGTTCGCCATTTGATCGAAGCGTGCGGCTTCGTTTTCTTTTCCGATGATCCGGGACAACCTCGCAATGCGGCGCGCGCTATCGATGAATTTCGGCGTGAGATGCGCGGGGCTGCGTGCGGGAATCAGCGCCTCGTGATCGCCAAGACCTTTTACGATCAAGCCGTCCTGCCGCTGGGCTGCCACCACATCGATCCAACGGACGGCGACGGGGAGTTGCTCTTCAATCAAAGCGCGATCGCCATAGTAACGGTAGAGCTGCTCAAGCAAAAGCGGATGCACCATCGCCCAACCCACGCCGCAGTAATCGATTCCGACAAATGGCGCGGTATCGGTCAGACGGCCATCCGGACGCACGGCATCTCCCCAATCACGAACGGTTTTGGCATAGAATCCCGCCATGTCGAAGTTCATCATGAACGCCTCGCTGGTTGCGACGATGTCACCGCCGTAGCCGAAACGTTCGCGATGCGGGCAATCCGACTGCACGGTCATGATATTGGATAGAAACGTGCGGCGTGTGATTTCCTGGATACGGTTGAAATCATCGTTCGAGCAGGAAAAGGAACCCATGCCCGGGACATCGGTGTGCAGCGGAAAGGCGCGGAAATTTTCCGTCTTCGGCGTTTCTGGGAGTCCGCTGATTTCCATGTAGCGGAAGCCATGAAAGGTGAAGCGAGGCACGAAAATCTCCATGCCCTCGCCACGGGCGATGTAAACATTTTGCTGCCATGCGAATTCCGGCGCGCCGGGACCGCCTTTGGGAACCATGTTGCCATCCGCATCTTTTTTAAGCCCTTT
Organism: Luteolibacter sp.; assembly: GCA_044358435.1. Lineage (GTDB taxonomy): Bacteria > Verrucomicrobiota > Verrucomicrobiia > Verrucomicrobiales > Akkermansiaceae > Luteolibacter. The sequence continues at coordinate 3,533 of JBIKNX010000091.1, read as the reverse complement.
GATCTGCCCGGCCGTGCTCGTCAGGAAATTCAAGCTGCCATCCTCATGCAACAACTCGCCAAACCGAACCACAATCCTTGTTCCGGCCGGAACATGCATGGTGATTTCAGGCAAACCCGTGAAATTCACGCCAAAGTCGACAATGTGGACTCCTGGCTGGGGGGTGGTGATGGCTTTCGCCAAAATAGGTTCTTGCTTTCTGACCGGCGGCATCTTCAGGGACATGAGCGGCTCAAGCGAATGATCCGCAAGATGCACAGGTTTCCATGCGGCATCATCGAATTCAGGCAAATCCCAACCCGCAGGATCAAGTCGGGCATCACGTTCTTCGCCTAGGTAAATGCTGTTCCGTATCGTCGGACCTTCCGCCATTTTCCATCCCTCGCCGCTTTTCACGGTGGTCGATGTCCCATCCGGGTGATCGATGACCAAAAGAGCGATCGCACGGGGTCGCCCGAGAGGGAGTGAGTCGCGGATGTTGCGGTTGCCCCACATTTTCAGAGGAAGGGGATTATACCAACCGTTGCCCAACATGAGAGCGAGGCAGTTTTCGCCTTCTCTGAGTTGTTCCGTCACATCATGGGTCCGGAACAAAATGCGTTTGTCAAAATTTGTCCATGCGGGGTCAAAGACCTGATCGGAAACAGGGCTGCCGTTGACGTTTGCCAAACCGAGCCCTAGTCCGGCGAAATGAAGGCGGGCTTTCACAATCGGTTTCGAAATCACGAACTCATGGCGCATCAATGGCGCGGGATCCGGCTTGTAAAAATCCTCATCTCGGATGGGGACAGGTTTGCCATCGTCCATCCAACGCGCGCCCTGCCAATCGGCCGCTGTGGCTGGCGCAACTTCAAAGCTCGCGATCCCACTCCATGGCGAAGCTTTGCCCGCAGCATTCCACCAACGCACCTGCCAATGGGCGTGGGATCCGGCTTTCAGGGCTTTCCCCCCGTAACGCAGACCCGGCAGATCTCCGGCAGCGATTTTGCCCGAATCCCAGAGATCGGCGGGATCTCTCGCCAGCAGATCCTCGCTGGAGGAAACGCGAACTTGCCATGCGCTTGGCTGCTCGCCGCGCTTGGGGCTGAAAACCTGCCAGCTCAAAAACGGTTCTGGCGAAGCCGCGAGCGGATTCACTGCTCCGTCGCTACGTAACTCGACAAGAGGTAAAATGGCTGTATCCACAGGTTTTTTCGATGAGAACTTAGAGATCGCGACCAAGACGCCAATCAAAAGTAGCGACGATAGGATAAGTTGCCAGTGTTTCATGAATTGAATCAAAGCCTGTAACACCCAGCGCCACTTGCCAAAGTTTTTTTCAATCATCGGCGCTCATCGCCTGCCCCGTTAATGTCAGGGTCGCCGATGGGTTTCCTCAACTTTCCCCCTCGCTTCTCATCCGCCTTTCCGTTAGTTCATTCATCACAAACGAACGCCTGACGAAGGCAAATCCCCCCTGAGCGTGAAAAGAAAATCTTCTAATATACAAAAAAGTTCCCAAAAAGGGAACTTTGAGATTGATGTCAACCCACGCGGAATACGACAAGATCAACGCCGCAACCATCTGATCCAACCATGAAACCGGGAATTATCAAAAACGAGGAAATGTATGAAAAGGCTCTCGCTTACGTGGAATCCTTGATGGATGCCAAACCGGGATCCAAGCAGGAAGAGGAACTCGAACTCTGGGCCCTGCTCATCGAACAATACGAAAAAGATCACTACCCCATCGGCGATCCCGATCCCATTGAGGCGATCCGTTTCCGCATGGATCAACTCGGACTCAAACAAAAAGACCTGAAGGATTTCATCGGCCAAAAAAGCAAGGTGTCCGAAGTCATGAACCACAAACGACCTCTCAGCCTCCCAATGATCCGGTCACTCAGTGCGCACCTCGGAATCCCCGCCGCAGTCCTGATACGCGAAACTCCATGGTCTGCAGGCAAGACTCCGCCGCGTTCCCTCAAAAAAAGAAAACCTGTAAAGGCATCCTGATGCCTAATCGCCGGGAGCAAGCCCCAACCTTCACGCTTTTTCGCAGAGTCTCGAGCCTTTGATCCATTCGGGTTTGCCGGATCGATGGATAGACTGTTTCTCAAAAGTCCGTGTGGGAAAGGCCGAGTCTGCGGGCGTACGAGTTCAAGGCGTGATGAGGGCGTGAAAGCCAGCCTTCACCGTTCTCCGTATTCGGAGAACGCACACTGCTTGGCCGGAGTGCAACGTAGGCAATAAATATCCACAACCGAAGAACAACGCAGAAATCGGCGTTCGCAGGCCGGAACGTTCAAAATACCTCCCGCGAAGCGGCATGAAATCCAAACCAATAAATCTCCCTTTGCTGCACGGACTTTTGAGAACCAGTCTAAAGCCGAGTCGAGGAAGAACCCCATATCCCGATTACACAGTTGAATTTTTTCCCATCTGTTTTAGTAAACTGGATCATGCTTGAATCAAACTCCCTCAACCGCCGCCAATTCGTCCAACTCGGCACGCTCGCTGCCGGGGCAGTCCTACTTCCCCATCGCGCGTCAGCCGCCGCTGTCGCTCCGCCAGCTTTGCCAGCGCTTCCCTACGGTTACGATGCACTCGAGCCGCACATCGATGCGCGCACCATGGAGATTCATCACGGCAAACACCATGCGGCTTACATCGCCGGGCTGGACGCGGCGCTGACCAAGGCACCGGAATTGAAATCAGCCGCCCCGTCCGATTTGCTCGCCAAGATCCCAAGTATTGCCGACCTGTCCATCCAAACCGCGATCCGCAATCACGGCGGCGGTCATTGGAACCATACGTTTTTCTGGGAAACCCTCGCGCCTGCGGCAAAATCCGGCGCGCCTTCCGAAAAACTCAACGCCGCCATCGTCTCGACCTTCGGCTCAATGGACGCCTTCAAAAAGGCCTTTGGCGAGGCCGCAACCAAACGTTTCGGCTCCGGCTGGGCTTGGTTGATCGTGCAAGACGGCAAACTCAAAATCACCAGCACTCCCAACCAGGATAACCCTTTCATGAAAGGCCTCGTCCCGGACGCCGATCTCGGCAAGCCCATCCTCGGCCTCGATGTCTGGGAACACGCCTACTACCTCCACTACCAAAACCGCCGCCCCGATTACATCGGCGCCTGGTGGAACATCGTCAACTGGGCGGAAGTTTCCAAACGCTTCGAGGCATAAGCGGCAAGGCTTACCCTTGTGCTTGGGTCAGCACGTCTTCGCGATAATGAATCTGTTAGGAACGAATTTTTACATTTTTCCTGATATCATTTGCCCCTTCTCTTTCCGTCATGGGTCAAGATCGCTTGCAGAACGTTCTGACTCGGTCGCAAGGTTTGTCTTACGATCAAATTCAAGGGTGCGGTCGTTGGGCTTGGGGTTGAGGTAGTAGTGCATCTGGAAAAAACATCCGCTTGTCAGCTTGTTTTCTTTGATAAGTTTCGGGCTAGAACCGAAATAAATAGGATTTTCCAATCTTCTTGGGTCGATGGGAGGGTATAGATTGCTATCGATGATTTTGGCATAGATTGCAGAGAGGAC
>JBIKNX010000106.1:0-9300 GCA_044358435.1 Luteolibacter sp. | reverse complement strand
TCAGCGAGCTGTGCATCGATTTGCTTTTTGATCGTCTCGCGAAGCGAGTTTTGCTGGGTCACAAATTGCTCGGCTTGATCCTGCTCCACTTTCTGTTTGAGCGATGCCACACGATCGGCTTCAGCCTGATACGCGAGTTTGATTTCCGCCAGGCGTGTTTCGAACAGGGCGATGGCAGCCGCCTCGGCTTCCCGCGCCTGGGTTTGTAGCGAGGCTTTCTCTGCGGTCAAATGTTCAAGCAGACTGCCGATGCGTTTGGTTTCCACACGCCGCGGCTCAAGCTGATCCGCACGGATCGATCGGGCCCGCGGGCCCTCACCGGAGAGACCGGAACGTTCACCGCTGAGTTCACGTTCGAATTCCGTTTGCCAAAACGTCAGCTCCCCCTGGAGCGTGGCATACTGGGGAGTAAGCTCGGTGATCTGCTGATCAATGGCGACCAGTCGGGTCATGAAAGGCGCGATGGCCTCATCCGTAGCGGCTTTGAGCTCTTTTTGCTGCGCCGAGGACAAACCGGGGATGGCCGGTTCAGCCTCTTGATTTTTCTGAATGATGAATTTCGCCTGAAAGGATTCGTTCCAGCGCTCGCGTTGGGCGGCAAGCCCTCCATCCAACGAATTGATGCGCGACCGGACTTTTACCTTCTCTGCGTCAAAACCCGAACGCACACGCTCAATTTCAGCAGAGCGGTCTTTTTCAATCACCGATGAAATCGTATCGCGGAAAAGAAGTAGAACAAGCGGGTGCGCAATGGTGATGCCCATCAGCACCGCGACGACCAGGCGCAGGGAAAACTGTGAGAACTTTCGGAAAATGGACAGGTAAGGCCGGTATCCCGCAAGCAGCGCGCGGTCGATCGTCAGGATGATGAAAGCCCACACTCCGGCCACGGGATAAATGACTTTCGGATCATTTGTGATGGTCGAAAGCGCATACGCACAAGCAATGAAGGCAAAGGCACAGGGCACCAAAACCGTACAACCAAAGGCGACGTATTTGCGCTGCTCCCAATTCGGGCAACGCTCAAGGGTTTCGGTTCCGGCTCCGGATAACCAGAAAAATGCGCGTTTGAAGAGAAACATGGTCTTATGGCTACTGGATCGTGATGTCAGCTATTTCAAAAAAAGTCGAAGTTATTTCAAATCCGGCTGCCTTCCACGTTGAAGGAACAGGTCGATTCCATCCACTAGGGCGATCCAACTCGCCTCAATCACACTGCCGGACACGCCTACCGTGCCCCATGTCTTGTCTCCGTGGGAAGAAACGATGAGAACACGGGTTTTTGCGGCGGTCGTGTCCTGACTGTCGAGAATGCGTACTTTGTAATCCACCAGGGAAACCTCCGCGATTTCCGGATAAAACGGCAGCAGGGCTTTGCGCAAAGCGAGATCGAGCGCGTTCACCACGCCGTTGCCCTCGGCAACCGTGAGTTCCTTTTCACCGTTCACACTGAGCTTCACTGTCGCTTCACACACTGGAGCATGGCCATCACGATACTGACGGAAACTGACGTGATACTCGTTGGCTTGGAAAGGTTTCTCATACTTCCCGAGCTCACGGCGAATCAGCAACTCGAGCGATCCGCCGGCGGCTTCGAACGAATAACCCTCGTGCTCCAGTTCTTTCACCCGGGCAAGGATCGCCGCCGCTTCCGGAGCGCCTTTTTCGATCGGCATTCCGATCTGCTCGGCTTTGAGAAGTATATTGGACTGGCCGCTCAACTCCGAGACGAGAATGGTCTGCTCATTTCCAACACTCGCTGGAACAATGTGCTCATAACTGCGAGCCAGTTTCTGAACCGCGTTCACATGCATGCCTCCCTTGTGGGCGAATGCCGTGCGACCCACAAACGGAGCTCGGACAAAATGAGGATTGTTCGAGACATCATCGACGAAAAACGACAGATCACGCAGCTCTTCCAAACGTGGCACCGCAGGGATTCCCATTTTCAACTGCAGGATGGGAATCACCGACGTAAGATTGCAGTTTCCCGTGCGCTCTCCGTAACCGTTGATCGTGCCCTGCACCTGAATCGCTCCGGCATCCACCGCCGCGATCGCATTTGCCACCGCCAGCTCGCAATCGTTATGGGTATGGATTCCGATCGGGGTGCTCGGCAAATGCGCACGGACCGCCGCGCATATTTCCATGACTTCTTTCGGCAGCGTTCCACCGTTTGTATCGCAGAGGACCAGACAGGCCGCACCGCCATCAGCCGCGGCCTTCAACGTTGCCAAAGCATGCGCTGCCGAATCCTTGTAACCATCGAAAAAGTGCTCCGCATCATAAATGACCTCACGGCCGTTCTTGACGAGATAATCAACCGTATCGCGAATCATCGCCTGATTTTCCTCAACGGTGGTTCGCAAAATTTCAGTCACTTGCAATTCCCAGCTTTTGCCAAAAATGGTCACTACGGGAGTCTCTGCCTCAAGCAACAACCTCACCTGGGGATCCTCCTCAACCTTCACGCTCGCCCGGCGGGTCGATCCGAATGCCGCGAGCTTCGCGTGTTTCAAATCCAGCTTCTTCGCTTCACGGAAAAACTCCACATCCTTGGGATTCGAGCCCGGCCAGCCACCTTCGATGTAATCCACCCCGAATTGATCCAAATGCCTCGCGATGCGAAGTTTATCCAGACCGGAAAGCTGAAATCCCTCTCCTTGGGTTCCATCGCGCAGAGTCGTGTCGTAAATGTAAACAGGTTTCATAAGGCCGGTGCGGGGTGCGCAGGCTAGACTTCAGAGCGAGCTGGCGCAAGGCGTAAGACGCACGCCTGTCATTTCCGAAGAAAGAGGGTAGCTCCCCTGGGAAGTGTTTGCGGCGGCCGGGGCGAAAGCCGCCGTCTTCCGCTTTTTCGTGCCCATCCTGCCGAAAAGGAATACGGTGAAATCCCTACCAAGCTGGAATTCCTCAACCTTGACGGAAAAGAATTTGCTGAACCTGCCTCGGCAAACTAGGTATTTCGAATTCAAAAGATGATTTCGCCGAATTCCTCCACGATCGCCGCCATTGCCAGCCCAATGGGCGTTGGCGCGATCTCCCTCATCCGCATCTCCGGTCCCGATGCGTTCAGGATCGCCGATCTCTGCACCGGCGGGATCGCTTCGTCTACGATGCCCCGTCTCGCGCGGCTTTGCAAAATTCGCGATGCGGCAGGAACTGTCATCGATGAGGGTTTGCTCACCGTTTTCCTCGGACCGAATTCTTTCACTGGCGAGGATACGGTCGAATTCGCGGGTCATGGTGGCATTCTCGTCACCCGTGAGGCGCTCGCACGCTTCCTCCAATGCGGTGCGACCCACGCATCACCCGGAGAGTTTTCCCAACGTGCTTTCCTCAACGGCAAACTCGACCTCACTCAGGCCGAGGGCATCATGGACCTCATTTCCGCGCAAACCCGCCTCGCCATCCGAGCCGCACATTCGCAACTCGAAGGCACACTTGGCAAACGCACAACCGCCGCCCGTGACGAGCTGCTCGAAGTTCTCGCCCACCTTGAGGCATGGATCGATTTTCCTGACGAGGACATCGACCCACAAACCACCATCGAACTGCGGGCACGGATAGAAAAAATCCTCGAAACGATCAATTCTCTCCTCGCCACCGCCGACCAGGGCCGCGTGCTGCGCGAAGGCGTGCGAACGGTCATTTTCGGCGAGCCGAATGTCGGCAAATCCTCCCTGCTCAACCGCCTGCTCGGCTTTGATCGCGCCATCGTTTCCGATATCGCGGGAACCACGCGCGATACGATCGAGGAAATCATCAACCTCCATGATATTCCACTCCGCCTCGTCGATACTGCCGGCGTGCGCGAGTCCGTTGACCTCATCGAATCCCAAGGCATCCAGCGCACCGTCCGCCAAATCGAATCCGCGGATCTCCTGCTCGAAGTCGCCGATGCCTCAAAGCCCCGCCCCGAACGCGCGGTTTATCCCTCCAACCACGCCACTCACCTGCTGGTCCTCAACAAATGCGATCTCGGCGAACATCCTTCATGGAAAGACGCCGATGCAATCCGCATCTCCTGCTTGAGAGATGACGGCTTTGAACAACTCTCCGAAAAAATCCGCACTTCCCTCCATTTCACCGAAGCCGATTTCGGAGAGCATGCCGTCGCCATCAACGCCCGTCATCAGGCCTCCCTCAAAATCTCCCACACCAGCCTGCATAGCGCGCTTGATCTCCTCACCTTACATTCCTCCAATCCCGAACTCGCCGCCATCGACCTCCGCGAAGCCCTCGACGCGCTCGGAGAAATCCCTGGCAAAGTGGATACCGAAGACCTCTTGGATGTGATCTTCTCAAGCTTCTGCATCGGGAAATGAAAGCAGCGCCGACTCCCGGGTTACCGCGGACGAAGGATATTGACTTGCCATGAAGGCGATGGATCGTTGGCGTTTTGGCGATCGATTTTGGTCGATCGCAAGGCGTTGTGAAGCAGTGGATGAACATTCACGACTTGGCAACAACGCAGCAAGGGCCGAAAAGATACGCCATTCCTCAATCAGACGGCACCGCCGCAGATCACACAATTTGAAAACAAAAACCGCTACGGATTTTTTGGAAAAGCCCTAAAACGGAAACTTCCCGCCTAGGCCCTTCATCATGTCGCCCATACCGGCGGCGCCACCCATTTGCTTCATCATGTTCTTCATCTTGCCGGGCGACTTCATCATCTTGCGCATTTCACCGAACTGCTTGATGAGCTGGTTGACCTGCACGATGGAAGTTCCCGAACCCGCGGCAATCCGTTGACGGCGAGATGCCTTGATGATTTCCGGACGCGCGCGCTCATAAGGGGTCATTGAAAGCACAATCGCCTCGGTGCGCTTCAACTTGCTATTGTCCAGCGCACCCGTTGGCAGTTGTTTTTTGATCTTGTTGAACCCCGGCATCAATCCGAGCAAACCCTCAAGCGGTCCGAGATTTTGAATCATTCTCATTTGGTCCAGGAAATCATTGAAATCGAATTTGCCCTCCTGCATCCGCTTCACCGAGCGCATGGCATCGGCTTCGTTGATCTTCTCGGACACGTTCTCGACCATGCTGACGATATCGCCCATGCCGAGAATCCGATCCGCCATCCGCGATGGATGGAACTCCATCAACTGATCGAGCTTTTCTCCCTCACCCGCATATTTGATCGGTTTACCCGTCACCTCACGCATCGAAAGCGCCGCACCACCCCGCGCATCACCGTCCAACTTCGTCAGTACGATGCCGGTGATTCCCACCGCATCATCAAAATGTTTTGCCACGGAAACCGCCTTTTGTCCGGTCGCGGCATCCGCAACCAAAAGCGTCTCTTTCGGCTTCAAAAACGCATGCAAGCGCTTCAATTCCTCAATGAGCCGGTCATCCATTTCCTGGCGACCCGCCGTATCGAAAATCAAGACGGTCGCACCTGTTTTCTCACCATGAGCCACCGCCTCACGGGCCACTTTGATCAAATCCGTTTCGCCACGCTCGGGTGCGAACACCGGCACATCGATCTGGCCGCCCAGTGTGACCAGTTGGTCGATCGCAGCCGGACGATAAAGATCACACGCTACCAACAATGGCCGGCGCCCCTCTTTTTTGAGACGGCGCGCGAGCTTCGCGGAGGTCGTGGTCTTTCCCGCACCGTTCAGACCGACCATGAGAATCCGCGCGGGCGGGTTCAGATCCAGCGGAACATTGTCACCTCCCAGAACCCGGGTGAGTTCATCTTGGAACAATTTGACGATCTGCTCACCGGGCTTGATGGATTTTAAAACATTCTCACCCATCGACGCCTCTTTGACCCTCGCGATGAGTTCCTTGGCGACGCCGAATTCCACATCCGCCTCCAACAGTGCGATACGGATTTCACGCAACGCATCCGTGATGTTTTTTTCGGAAATCTTACCGACCCCCCGGAGATTGCGGAAGGTCTTGTCTAGGCTGTCGCTAAGGGCTGAAAACATGGTCTTGCGGGACTTTAGGTTTTATCCACCAAAGCTCAACTGCGAATTCATGGGTCGCGATTCATCTCAGCCGATGAAAAATTTATTTGGATGAAATCCGGATCTGACCTCTCATAAGTCCATGCGTAATCTGTTTTTCCTGCTCGCTCTCTGTTGCACAGCCCTCGCTGACAAGGTGCAATCCACCGCAACATGGATCCCCGAAGTCACTTCCGTGGCTCCCGGAAATCCATTCACGGTCGCCCTTGCACTTGAACACCCTGAGGCATGGCACAGCTATTACCTGCAGTCAGGAGGGGTCGAGTTGCCGCCCTCGATCGCATGGAAGCTTCCTGAGGGGGCGAAAGCGGGTGTCATCCAATGGCCCGTTCCAGAAGTCAAAGAGGGCTTCAGCGGGAAAAGCTTTGTCTACAGTGGCCGCCCGGTTTTCCTCGTGGAAATCACCCCTCCTTCCACCCTCGTCGAGGGCGACACCTTCACGTTTTCCGCCACAGCCAATTGGCAAATTTGCGCCAATTCCTGCATCGACGAAGAAGCGAGCTTTTCCATCAACCTGCCCGTCTCCAAAAACCAAGTCCTCGATGCTGATCAAACGGTTTTTTTTGAAACCGCGCGCCAATCAATTCCAAAATCCCTGCCGTCCGGGATCACACGATCGGCATATCCCGACGCCACCTCGCCTGATAAGGTTTGCCTGGCAATCCGGGGACTCAAGGCGCGTCCGGTGGATTTCATTCCGAATGAACCTTATCTCAAAGCTCTCTCCGACCATGGCAAAGTCACTCCGATCGAGGATGGCTTCTTGCTCACTCTCGAACGTAAGAAGACCGATTTTTTGGACGATCCCATTCCGCAGGGAAACTCGATTTCCGGCATTCTCGTCGGTCCGGACAGTCACATCATCCCGGAGACCCGCATCTCACAACCCGAACCCGAGAGTATCCCGTTTGGAGAGTTGCTCAAAATTCTCGGCGGCATGTTCATTGGCGGTCTGATCCTCAACTTGATGCCCTGTGTCTTTCCGGTGATCGGCCTCAAAATCATGGGCTTTGTCCAACAGGCCGGTGAAAACCGCCGCTCCATCGCACTGCACGGCACGAGTTTCGCAATCGGCGTGCTGGGTTCTTTCGGTGTCTTGAGCGGCATCCTGTTTGTCGCACGTGCCGCGGCCATCAGAGACGGAACCGCCCTTAAAGGCTGGGGATACCAACTTCAGGATCCAAACGTCGTCGTGGTCCTCGTGCTGCTCATGTTCATCCTCGGACTGAATATGTTCGGACTTTTTGAAATGGGAACTTCCGCTACTTCTGTGGGCGGCAAACTCCAAAACAAAAGCGGTCATCTCGGATCATTTTTCTCAGGGGTCCTCGCAACCGTCGTCGCCACACCCTGCTCGGGACCGTTTCTCGGAGTCGCCATCGGTGCGACTTTGACTCTTCCGTCAGGCCAGTTTTTTCTGAGCTTCACCGCCATGGCATTGGGTCTCGCACTGCCTTACCTCATCCTGTCTTTTTATCCCTCTCTGGTCGAGGCCTTGCCTAGGCCGGGCGCATGGATGGAATCGTTCAAACAAGCGATGTCATTCCTCTTGTTCGGTTCCGCAGGATATTTCCTCTGGTTTTACGCGGGGCTGATCGGTCAGGAGTATCTGCTCGCTCCCATCTTCGGACTCTGTCTCATCGCCATCGCGGCTTGGGTCTACGGACGCTGGTTCCTGCCTCATCGCACGGGAAAAACTCGCGGTATCGCGATTGTGACGGCGTTGGTCTGCTTCTGCGCCGGAATCATGCTCACTTTGCCTCCCAAGCCCTCAATTCTGGAGTGGCAGACATGGTCTGAGGAAAAAACCGCAACCCTCCTTTCCGAAGGAACTCCGGTATACATCGATTTCACGGCGCAATGGTGTTTCACCTGCCAGGTGAATAAAAAAGTCGCCTACACGGATAAAGTGATCGCACTCGCAAAACAAAAGGGCGTCGTTTTTCTCAAAGCGGACAAATCCGCTCCGAATGCCGCCATCGAAGCCAAACTCGAAAAACTCGGCCGCACCGCGATTCCCGTGAACGTGCTTTTACTGCCTGACAAAGAACCCGTCATCACCCCAGCCATTCTCACGCCCGGAATTCTGACGGATCTGTTCAATCAAATTCCTGATCCAAAATGAAAAAGGGGCGGAGGGCCCTCCGGCGATGATGGCCTAGCGACCCCACTGGATCTTCACTCCGGCTCATCAACCGGCGGTCCGCTCTCGAAGCGCATCGTATCTTCAACAAAGGTCAGCGGAATCGAGCCGGTCTCGCCGTTACGGTTTTTGGCCAAAACCAATTCGGCTTTACCCTCCAGAGCCGCCCGCTCCTCTTCATTCTCGGCATAGTATTTGTTCCGATAAAGCAGCCCGACCAAGTCGGCATCCTGCTCAATCGAACCGGATTCACGAAGGTCGGACATACGTGGGATACCCAGGCTTTTTCCGGTTCTGCCTTCCGGCCCCCGGTTCAACTGGGCGAGAATCAAAATCGGAATTCCCAGTTCTTTCGCGAGTGCTTTGATCCCTCCGGAGATTTCCGCGATCTCGCGCTCACGTGAGTTTTCCGCCTGTTTGGTGCGCGATTTCATCAACTGAAGATAATCAATCGCGATGAACTCGATGTTCTCATCGCGTTTTTTTCGACGCGCCTTCGCACGCAACTCATTGATCGAAATACCCGCGGTATCATCGATGAAAAGTTTCGAATTGATGATCTGGATCGAGGCATTCTTGATCTTCTCAAGCTCCGGCTTTTTGGGCGTGATCCCACGAGACAACTTGGAAACCGCGAACTTCGCTCTCGCGAACAACAAACGCTGCACCAACTGCGCCGAGCTCATTTCGCAGGAAAACACCATGCACGGCTTACCCTGATCCAAACACACATGCTCGACGATGTTCATCATCAAAGAGGTCTTGCCCATCGAAGGACGCGCTGCGATGACGAACATCTCACCGGGTTTGAGGCCGCCCGATTTCCTGTCCAGCACCTCAAAACCCGTGCTGATTCCTGCGGAAACTTTCTCCTTGGAAAGCAACATCTGGAAATTTTGCATCACCTCCTCGACGGTTTGTTTCAATGTTTGGGCCTGGTTCGCCTCAGCGCTCTCCCGGATTGAAAGAATCGACTGCTCAACCGAGTCCAAAAGTTCAGGAACCTCATCCGGTGCCTCGTATGCCTGCGCCACGGCTTCATTCGCACTGCGGATGATCGCCCGCAGGACAAACTTGTCTTTCACGTGCTGAAGATGATGGCGGAAATGCCCCGGACTCGGCGCATAGGTATAAAGCTCCGCAACATAACCCGGTCCGCCGCACTTCTCC
>JBIKNX010000090.1:0-10575 GCA_044358435.1 Luteolibacter sp. | reverse complement strand
GACCGTAAAATCCAAGCGGATCCTGTCACAAAAATCTAAAGGTCATTCCATGCTCGCCACCGCACTAATTGCCAACTTCCTCATTTTCACCGCTGCATGGGCGTTCTGCGTGAAGATCAAAAACTTTTCTCCGGTCGATGCGTTCTGGGCGTTATGCATCGGTTTGACCGCCGTCTTTTTCATCGTCACTGAAACCCCCGGCACACAGTCCGCCATCGCAGGCGTCCTCATCTTGGCGTGGTCTCTCAGACTCGGCTATCACCTCAGTCGTCGCATCGCGAAACACCACCCTTCGGAAGACTCCCGCTACCAAAAACTCCGTGAGATCTGGAAAGGAAAAGTGAATTTCATGTTTCTCCTGTTTTTCCTTGGCCAAGCGCTCTGCGTCCTCCTCCTTGCCCTGCCCTTTTACCTCATCGCCGCCGATCCCAACCCAGCCTACGATCTTTTTCCCATCCTTGGCACCGGGATCGTATGGATCGGCCTCATCGGTGAAACGATCGCCGATCGACAAATGAACGCCTTCAAATCATCCAGCCCCGATCCGAAATCCATCTGCCGAATCGGACTTTGGAAATACTCGCGCCATCCCAACTATTTTTTCGAATCCGTCATCTGGACCGGTTTTTTCGTCTTCGCCCTCGGTGCTCCTTGGGGCTGGACTACGATTTACGCTCCCGCCATCATCACCTATCTCTTGCTGAAAGTCACTGGCATTCCGCCCACCGAAGCATCCGCCCTGCTCCGCAAAGGCGATGCCTACCGCCAATACCAACGCACCACCTCACCCTTCATTCCAAGGTTCAAATTTCAAGTTTCAAAATCCAATGAAGAATCACAGCCGTCCCACAGGACGACTGAATTTTGAGGGTAGTAGGCTGGTGTTTTATTATAAAACCTGCCACTCGGCAGGGGTAAATGAACAACAAAACACCAACCCGCGCCAACGTAACCGTCCTCAAGCAGATTCTCAATCTCATTCCTCGTGGAATGATCAATCGACATGCCATTGAAACTGGCGTTGAAGGCAAGGCTCGTAGCTTCAGCGCGCTGAGCCATCTCTCTGCGATGCTCTTTGCTCAATTATCCCATGCAATGGGACTAAACGATGTTTGTGATTGGTTGCGTCTCAAGTCGGCGACCTTGAAGCGATTTGGAGTCACCCCTCCGTCCAAGAACGGCCTGTCTCATGCGAACAAAGAGCGTAGTGCGGATTTTGTCGAAAAACTCTTCTGGTCGGTGCTCGATCATCTCCAGCATGCCAGCCCAGACTTTGCTTCGGGACGCAAAGGCAAGGGAAGGTTGTGGAGGTTCAAGGTGAAAATTCACGCGGTGGATTCGACGGTTATGCAACTTGTCGCCAACTGTATGGATTGGGCGAAACATCGTAGACGCAAAGCCGCAGCCAAGATGCATTTACGTCTCGATCTCCACAGTTTCCTCCCATCGTTCGCCATTGTTGATACTGCCAGCCAGCACGATAACAAGCGTGCTCGCGAGATGTGCGCCAATATCAATGCGGGCGAAATTGTCATTTTTGACAAGGCTTACGTCGATTTCGAGCATTTGTCCGATCTCGATGAGCGTGGCATTTGGTGGGTGACTCGCAGCAAAGACAACATGGTTTTTCGTATTCTTAAAAATCAAAGCAAGGGACACGAGAACATCATCAAGGATCAGCTTATCGAGCTCAAAGGGTCCAACCAAGGCCTTCAGCTGCGCCGTGTCGAAGCTCGGGTGGAGGTGGACGGAGAATGGCGGGTGATGGTTTTTATCACCAACAACCTTTCATGGAGTCCGTGCTCGGTTTGTGATCTTTACCGCCGTCGCTGGGACATCGAAGTTTTCTTCAAACAGGTGAAGCAAAGTCTCAAGATCGGAAGTTTCTTGGGTCACAGTGCCAACGCGGTGAGGTGGCAGGTTTACACGGCGCTGCTTGTCTATGTAATGCTTCGATATATGGCACATCTTTCGAAATGGGGTCACAGTTTCACCCGCTTATTTGCAGTGGTTCGCTCTGCGTTATGGGAAAAAATCAATCTGATCGAATTATTGAAATCCTATGGGACAGCATCGGGTCGATTCAAGGTGATCGGCTCACTCAATACTGCGTGGTTACCAGGCTTTTCACCAACCAAAACCTAATCTCATGGGACAGCATAGGCACGTAAACTCGTCATTCACTCACCAACTCAAAAAAACTCGCAATCGCCATCACCCAAATCGGACCATTAAGCCTTGTAAATTCAAGGCTTGCACAGCCCCGCGCTTATGCTGTGGGATACCTGTGATGAAGAATCATCCCTTCCGTAATCTCTGTTTTCTCTCTTCCCTCCGTGGTAAAATCGCTCACTGAAAAAAACAACAAACAACCCATCTCAAACGCCATGATACCTACTCTTCGTTGAATCTTGAAACTTGAGATTTGAAATTTTATGAACACCAACGACCTCATCGCCTCCGGCAAACTTCCCGATTCCGTCATCCGTCTCGGTATCCGTCATCGTCTTGCGAACACGATAGCTCCCTTTGAAAAACTCGATCCCGAGGAGCGTCAGGCAAAACTCATGGCCCACATCGCCGAGTTGAAAACCATGCCGGTCGCGATCGCCACAGACGAAGCGAACGAGCAACACTACGAGCTCCCGACCGCGTTTTTCAAACGTTGCCTTGGCCCGCACATGAAATACTCATCCGGATATTGGGAAAAGGGCGTTACCGACATCGGCGAATCCGAGTCACGGATGTTGCAGATCACCTGCGAACGCGCCGAACTCTCCAACGGCCAGCGCATCCTCGAACTCGGTTGCGGCTGGGGCTCCCTCACCCTCTGGATGGCACGTCATTTCCCCGACGCGAAAATCACCGCGGTATCGAACTCCCGCACCCAGCGCGAACACATCCTGTCCGAAGCCAAAAAACGCGGACTTCACAACGTCGAGGTCATCACCGCGAACATGATCACCTTCGAGGGGGTCGGCGAATCCGTTTTCGATCGCTGTGTCTCCGTCGAAATGTTCGAGCACATGAAAAACTACCAGATCCTGCTCGAGCGCATTTCCAAATGGCTCAAGCCCGATGGTAAACTTTTCGTCCACATTTTCACGCATCGTGAGATCGCCTATCACTATGTCATCGAGAATGACGATGATTGGATGGCGAAATATTTCTTCACCGGTGGTCAGATGCCTTCCGATGATCTTTTGCTCTACTTCCAGGACCACCTCCGCATCGAGCAACATTGGCAGGTCAACGGTCAACATTACCAAAAAACCTCCGAGGCTTGGCTCAGGAACATGGACGATCACAAGGAAGAGCTCTTTCCGCTGATTTCCGAAACCTACGGCGCCGAAAACGCCGTGAAATGGTGGAGTTACTGGCGCATCTTCTACATGGCCTGCGCGGAACTCTGGGGCTACCGCCGCGGTCATGAGTGGATCGTCTCCCACTACCTCTTTAAAAACAGGAAGTAGAAACCTCAGACCAGTTTCTCCTGCAAACCGCCATTCCACAGCGCATCAACGATGCGTTCCTGTGCGGTCTCCATTGTTTTTCGCTCATCGTCTCCGGCATCTTCATGTCCCGCAAGATGTAGCAAGCCATGAACGAAATAGCGTAAAATTTCCCGTCCGAACGGCTCACCGTATTCCTCAGCTTGGCGTTTGGCGACTTCCGCACCGATCACAATTTCGCCGTGATGGAAGGTGATCACATCGGTCGGGCCTTCAATATTCATGAAGTCCATGTGAACGCGTTCGCTTGTCTCATCGTCCACCAATGCCACTTCCAAAGTCGCGAGGTGTTCAAGGGAGTTTCCTTCGTCGAGCGAAACCTCCAGCGCCATGGCTGCGGCAGGGATTCCGACATCCTCAAGCGCTGTGAGCCACGCTTCCGGAATTTCGATCGCTTCCTGGTGATTTCCTATGATGATTTCCAATGCCATGGCTTAAAACGCTTTTAGTTAGCCTGCTCCCATAATTTGGTCGGGCGTTTATCCTCAAAATCGCTCTCCCGTCCCGAACTCACAGGCCGCCTGGTGGTGGCAACTCGATCGTCCGCAGGTTTTTGATAATCAATCCGGCTATGTAACATGCTCCGCAGGGTGTTGACAAAAGACTCTTTCACCAGCGTGATTTCACCCATGGTAAGGGGACACTGATCCAACTGACCGTCGTGAATTTTCGCACGCACAAGATCCTCAACCAGAGCACGGATCTTTGCGTGAGTGGGCTTGCGCAGGGTTCTTGATGCGCTTTCTATGGTATCAGCCAGACAAATGATGCCACTCTCTCGCGTACTTGGACGCGGACCGGGATAACGAAAGTTTTTCTCCTCGATTTTCGGCAAATCCTCAACATTTCCCTGACGTTTATCGACCTTTTCCATTTCCGCCTTCTTCTGCTCCTGCGCTTTACGGTAGAAATAATAAACTAGGGAATCACCATGATGCTCCTGTATGACCTGAATGATCCGCGGATTGAGCTTATGCTTCACAGCCAGATCGATTCCGTCCTTCACGTGCGCGATGATGATCAATCCGCTCATGGTGGGCGTCAACGCATCATGGGGATTATCCCCTTCGTCGTGCTGATTCTCGATAAAATAGCCCGGCTTGTTCAGTTTGCCCACATCATGGAAATAAGAACACACGCGGCACATCGGCGCGTTCGCTCCGATTTTTTCGGCAGCCGCCTCAGACAACGCCGCGACCACCAAACTGTGGTGGAACGTGCCCGGAGCTTCCAGCTGCATTTGTTTCAGTAACTTGTGATTCAAATCACTCAGCTCCAACCAGCTGATGTCGGTGGTGAGTTGGAACATCAGCTCGAACATCGGCAACAGGCCACTGACTATCATTGCCACCGCAAGAGCCGTGGCGAAGGCCATCGCGCTTCCCGTTCCTAAAATTTGCAAACGATCCATCGATTCCGGACCGAATACCGCCATGACTTCAAGTCGACCCAAAACCAACGCGAGAAAAACCATCACCGCTCCGACATAAATCCCCGCTCTGAGCAATTGGATCCGTTTCCTGACCTGCCGTACGCAGAGCACCGCCGTCATCCCGGCCACCAAATTCACGATGATGTAATTGATCGCGTCACCTGACGGAACCAACATGCTGCCGATCAGGCTCACATAAATCGCGCTGAAGCTTCCTGCCGTGCGTCCCAACAAAATGCCATGCAGCATCGGCGTCAGCGCACAGGGAACCAAAAGGTAACGGTAATTCTCTGAAATCGTCCCGCCATCCGCCAAGCTCATCACCAAACCCACCAGCAACAACTGACACATGATCCCGCCAAAAACGAGAAAAACCCGGCTGTTGCTCCGGCAGATACCCGGGGCTCCGACGTGAAACATCGCCAGCGCTGAGAGTGCCAACACAAATCCATAAATCCCCCCTTTGAAGGAATCCCCAGAAAACGTGGACTGCTCGGAGGCATTCAATACCAAAGCTGTTGTCCCGAGTGTAAAAAGCAGCCATAAGGCAAGTTTGATCACCAAACTGGCTTCCAACCATTGGAGTGTCGCATTCTCAGTATGTACTCTACGCTTTTTCCCGACGGAAAAGCCTTTTTTGGCGAGCTGCCAGCGCTTGATGTTATCAAGAAATCCCAAAATTTTATTTTTTGTTATTCCAGTCCAATTTCACTCAGGAAAGTTGGGCGGGGGCGGAAGGTAGCGAGAACGGGGGACGTTGGCAATCTGGATTTCCGGTGGGTATTTCTGCACGTTTTAGGGAAATATCCCCGATTTAGGGATTTCCCGACCCTCATTATGGTTGATGTTTCGGGCTGATCATTTGAAGTTTCCGCCCGCATGTCGCTTTCCTCCTACGCATCCCCGACCCCAGCTCTCCAAAAAGAGGTCTCAAGACGCCGTTCTTTCGCGATCATTTCCCACCCAGATGCAGGAAAAACCACCCTGACGGAAAAGTTTCTCCTCTATGGCGGCGCCCTGAACCTTGCGGGATCGGTCACCGCTCGTAAAAACCAGCGTGCCACCACCTCCGACTGGATGGAGCTCGAAAAGCAACGCGGCATTTCGGTTTCCTCCACCGTCCTCCAGTTCGAATACAAAAACTGCGTCGTCAACATTCTTGACACACCCGGCCACAAGGACTTCTCCGAGGACACCTACCGCGTTCTTACCGCCGTCGATGCCGCCGTGATGGTGGTTGATGCCGGTAAAGGCATCGAGGCCCAGACACGAAAACTTTTCGAAGTCTGCCGCCGTCGCGGAGTTCCGATTTTCACGTTCATGAACAAACTGGATCGCCCGGCGCGACCAACCCTTGACCTGCTCGACGAACTCGAATCCGTCCTCGGCATCCGCGCGTTTCCGGTCAACTGGCCGCTCGGAGACGGTCCGCGCTTCAAAGGCGTTTACGATAGGGAGGATAAAAAAGTCCACCTCTTCGAACGCACCGTTCACGGAGCCTTCCGCGCTCCTGTCAATGTTTCCGGCATCGAGGATGAATCGGTCAAAAACACGGTTGATGAAATAACCTACAACCAGGTCTGTGACGAACTCGAACTTCTTGAAGGCGCCGGCGCTGATTTCGATGTGAACGAAGTCCTAGCCGGAAATCTCACTCCCGTGTTCTTCGGATCCGCAGCGAACAATTTCGGAGTCCAACTCCTGCTCGATCGTTTCCTCGAGCTTTCCCCTCCCCCTCTGCCTCGCGGCAGCGATGGCCAAACCGTCCATCCGGCCTCACAGGGTTTTTCAGCCTTCGTTTTTAAAATTCAGGCAAACATGAACCCAAAGCACAGGGATCGCATCGCCTTTATCCGCATCGTCTCCGGCCAATTTGAACGGGATATGAACGTCTTCAATACCCGGACCGGTGAAAATGTCCGCCTCGCCAACTCCCAACGCCTGTTCGCCCGCGATCGCGAGACGGTTGATGATGCATATGCCGGAGATGTCGTCGGCCTCGTCGGAAACTACGATCTCCTCATCGGAGACACCCTGGCTTCCTCGCCCGACGTAAAATTCGATGAGATCCCGCGTTTCCCGCCGGAGTGCTTTTCCTATCTCACCAACAAATCCACCGCGAAATACAAACGCTTCCAAAGCGGCCTCGAACAACTCCTCAAAGAAGGCGTCGCTTCCGAATTCACCCTGCTCGACACCCCGGCAAACTCCTCAAGCGTGCTGCTTGGTGCCGTCGGCCCTCTCCAGTTTGAAGTTCTCCAGCACCGGATCGAAGGCGAATACGCCGCCGAGACCCGGATCGAATCCGCCGATTGGTCGATCGCCCGCTGGCTCAAACCGAAGGAAGGCAATCCCCTCGCCCCCGAAGCCCGACCCGCCCTGTCCCTCGGCACCGCCCTGTCCCGGGATTCCAACGGCTGGCTTGTCGCCCTCTTCCCTCACGATTGGGCCATGAAAACCTTCATCGAGAAAAACGAAGATTGGATTATTTCCGAACAGCCATATCCGCCGCTGTAGAACTGCGGCGTCTCGCCGCCTCTTGCTTAAAATTTGAATTTTTTGAAACTTCAAACCTCCACGCGATACCTCATCACCTTCGGATCGATCTCTAGGCTCCAGGCATCGATCCCGCCTCTCATGCCAAACGTGTTGGGCATTCCGTGACCTCGGAACCACGCGACTTGATCCAACACATATTTCCCTGTGTGATCGTAAAGCACCACGAGCCCGGATGGCTTTCCCCTGAAAAGTTTTTCCTGAAGTTCCTGCGTAAAAAATTCCGCGCCATCGATCTTTACCGCTTCGAATTCCTCACGCGTGCGCACATCCACAAAAGTAACTTCATCTTTTCTCTGCGCCACTTCAGACGGCGAGATCAACATCGCTAAATCATGCTCGTGACTGCTGAGCAAGTGCGCTAAAACATCATCCGCATCCAGCTCCGCGCGCTTGCATAGCTCCCATAAAGTCTCCCCCTCATCAAATGCACAACTCTGGCACCCCCCGAGATGATACTTCGCAAACAGCGCCCGCCTCGCACCCGGCATCTCCGCCATCAGGTCGCCCATTTTCTTGTTCACATCCATAACTAAAGCTTCGACCCTAAATCATCCTCTCACAATCCAAAATCCAAATCATCCAATGCTCTTACAAAACTTCTCAAAAGCTTTGAGTTCATCTTCGCCAGCGACTCCTGCCACAATATGTCCTGCAAGGCTACGAATCAAAAATTCATCTTCTGGTTTCAAGTTCAATTTCTTGATCATGATCCGAGCGATTGCCGCAAATGTATTGCCATTGTAATTAGTGAAAGGGGCAATTTTATGACACTTCCGACAAATTTCCACTGCCTCAAAAAGACTCATCTCTTGCTGACAGTTAGTTTGCCAAAGTTCCTTTCCGAGGTCATGTCCATCACTCGTCGGCCCGTGGTGTGCTGATTTATTTGCGCAAAGAATCTGATTTTGCGCGATAACAAAATCCCAAGAAAAGGGTTCTAGCCATTTATCCCTGTAGGTCATCGCGCATCGGCGTCTACTCTCTTCTTGGCATCGCTCTTGAACTTTATTAACTCCTCGACTCCAACGCTTTTCAAATAACCTTTACCAGTCGTGGAATAGATAGGTTCTGCAGCAAACCGATCTTGGATCTCCAAAGCCTCTTTCATTACCTCCTGAAACAAAGGATCATCCGCGAATTTTTTATCCACTTTTATCTCTTTATTCATGCTTCAGTCTACCCCACTACCCCACACCTGACAATATACAAAATAACCACTCCTAAGATCACACATCAAGGTAACCAGACCGTTTGAACCTCCCTCATACCGTCACCGTTTCTCAATCGCCACAAGCGTCACATCATCCATCTGCGCCCCTTCGCCGGAAAATTTCCCCACGGCTTCTTGCACGCGTTTCACTACCTCTTCAGCCCCCAGCACCGCTGATTCGCAAAATACTTGCGACAAGCGTTCCATTCCAAATTCCTCCTCATCCGTATTCATCGCTTCCTTCACTCCATCGGTGAAAAACAACACACAATCGCCCGATTCCATATCCACCACACAATCCTCGGTGACCCGCTCGAAAACCTCTCCTTGATCGATACCGAGCGCCAATCCCCGCGGTCGCAACACCTCCACCCTTCCGGTTGCTTTGCGGAAAACCAAGGCCGGATCATGTCCCGCTCTCACAAAAATCATGCGCCCCGCCTCCGGATCCAGCACTCCGTAATTCAAACTGATGAACATGTCCTCGCGGATATCGGGAAACAAATATCGATTCACTGCCGCCAGCACTTTGCCCGGCGATTCATGACTCAGCGCCAGCGCACGCAACAAGCTCCGGCACATCGCCATCAGCAAACCCGCTGCAACACCTTTGCCCGACACATCCGCTACCACCACTCCGAGCTTTCCGTCTTCGAGCTCGATATAATCGTAGTAATCTCCACTGATGATGCGCGCCGCCAAATTCATCCCATGAAGCCGGAACCCCCTCACTTTCGGATCCTCCTGCGGCAACAACACCCTCTGCACCTCGCGCGCATTGTGCAACTCGCCTTCAATCGCCATTCTCGCGTTCGCCTCTCGGTGAATCCGCGCATTCCCGATCGCAAAGGCCGATTGCTCCGCAACCGATCGGAATACCGCAAAATCATTCAATGAAAAATCCCCTTCGCTTTTCAGCTTGGCAACCGCCAATACCCCGATTTCCTGACCTGCGTATCGCAAGGGAGAAATCATCACCGCCACATTCGGAACCTCCCGCCTCACATAAATTCCCAAAACCCCGTATTCGCTCAAATCCTCAATATGAACCGCATCCGCCGAGCCGAACGCACGACCCAACAAACCCTCTCCCGTTTTAATTCTTTCCAAATTCAGACGACTCATGACCACCCGCTCATCATACTTCGCACCAGCCAGAACCGATTCCGGCAGACTGATCAATGGCGGACATTGCTCCGAAACATATGCCGGAACCAAAAATTTCGCATCGCCCGTGGGATAATAAATCACCCCTCCAGTGGCTCCTACGACATCCGCAATCCCCTCAACGATGATCCGCGAAAGCGCTCCGTCCGTCGGTTCGGCACCAATCGCAGTCCCAAGATCATGCAGAAAATGAAACATCCGCTCCTCTTCACCGGAGAGATCTTTCAAAACTTTCTTGAGACGCTTCGCACGTGTGCGCTGATTGATCAGTGCCAGAATCAAGGCAACTCCCAACGCTGATGAAATCCCGATCAATGCCAGGCACAAATACTGAATCATGCCCATCAGCTGGATTGCCCCGTTTTCTCCGACAACTCATCCCCTAACATCTTCACCACCCCGGAAAATTTCCGCTCATTGCTATCGTTTGCCCGCGATAAAATCTCATGGGCTTCCAAGACATGTTTGGTATGCATCACGGTTCCGGCCTTCACACCGGCGACTTTCGTCTTGAGCAAATCCCGAACCTTGGCCTCAAGTCCGCTCCACTCCGGATCTGGCTGATTGATTTCCATCAAAAAATCCAATCCCAAATCCTCCAATGAATGACAGCTTTTCTCACTTGCGGCTGTCACTTGTAATTTTCCACCATATTCTGAAATCCTCGCAGCCATTCCCGCCAATGTTCCCATGAA
>JBIKNX010000291.1:0-3097 GCA_044358435.1 Luteolibacter sp. | reverse complement strand
CTTCCGCCACGCCTGCGCCACCGAAATGTTAAAAGGCGGAGCCAGCACCCGGCACGTCCAGGAAATGCTCGGCCACGCCGACATCAGCACCACCCAGATCTACACCCACCTCGCCAAAGCCGACCTCCAGAAAATCCACGGCAAAACCGCCCCCAGCGAAAGAAGAAAAGACAAAGCCGCCCCCACCTTCCAGCTCACCAACTGGCGCCCCAGAAAACGCAAAAACCCAAGGAAACCCCGAAAGAAAGCCTGACTTCTTTCCCCCAGCCGTTACTCTCCGGGCCGTGGTTCAAGTCCTAGACAAACCCAGAACAAGAAAACGGCCGCGCCACCAACCAAGGCACCGCCGCCCATCTCCGCGCCCCCACCCGCAAATAAACCTCCTGCCGGTGGATTTAGACATTGTTCACCCGGCAACGGGCGAGTTGGCGGAGTCTGACCAACACGATGCGACCAAAGGCGGATTGGTTGCGGTCAAACGAGGAGACTTCACGAGGCCAGAGGGTAGTCGTGATGAACCAGTGACAAAGCTTGTAATTAGAGCGAACAACTCAATTCCAGGATTGAAATGGAGACTTCGATTTAACGGTGGAACTGTATTTAAAATCTGGAAGGAGGTGCAGCGGATTAACCCAGTAGTGTCTGATCAAACCGAGTTTGATTCGGCTCAAGATGTTACTCTTTACTTTGAGGGCTTGAAAAAGAGTGGCGCGGTTGGTTCTGAATCAGTGAAACTGTTAGCCATGATTAATGGCAGCTCTAATGAGGCCGACACTGCTTATTTTACTGTGGTCGAAGCACAAGTTCTAGTCCAAGTTCGCTTTTGGATTCGGGAAGGATGGCTTTCGGTGCCGTGGCATCCGACTGCGAACCCTTTCGGAAACACGATCGCTGGCGGTGATAGACACAATGAGTCATTGGATTGGGAGCCTGGATATGGCACCCCCCCATTATCTACAGCCCGAGGCTACCGTGTGGCGCAAGAAGCGGTCATAATACCTTTCGAAGAGTTAAATCCCACATTATATCCTGGCATACGCCATACCTCGGCAGAAAATGTATCAGGTACTACCTCTCTTTGGCATAAACCCACATCAGTTCCGCATCCCTCATCGCCTTATTCATCGACTAATGAACTTCTTCCTACGGCAACCCCAACAGATATAGCATCCCCATCGACATCTCGAATGCACTTTGATACCTCTCGACCAAATAACCGGAAAGGTAAGGTTCGATTTTATGGAGCAGTCAGTGACCCGCTTGTGCCAGGGGCATTGGATATCGATTGGGATCTGAACGTCACAATTGACGGAACCGACCCTCTCAACCTAAAATATGAAATCGACGGATCTCATGATGATTATCCATCTGTTGAGGTGAATATGAAATTCGATGCCAAGGATCCCCGTGTGAGTGCACCGTTCACCACGACACCCCAGCCTCATTTCTATCTACATCCACTCCCAGGAAATGTATGGAATTTGGCTAATGGTGTGCAGATTAATATTAGTCCAGCAAAGAAGGGAGACGTGAATTGAAATCGTCCGTAGTCGTTTATTCCTTACTTTTGTTCCTGATTTCAGGTGGTTTTCTTTTGTTTGGGCAGCCCGTAGATTCGACTACTCAAAATACGCTATATGGTCTAATGAAGGACATCCAAGCGAAAGCTCAGGATTATGCCGCGGCAAACCCTGAAGATTTCAGGCAAGAAGCGTCAAAAATGGCTGACCAACAGTTAGATCGGATATTGGCAGCATCTAAGAGTGAATCTTCAAGTGAACGTAGTCTTGCCGCTTCTCTACTGTCGATTGCTTCACCGTCAGCAGAAGGAACAAATCGACTCATAGCCCTCGCATATGATGTGGTTCCCGATGTGCGATATGGTGCATTGTTGGGACTTGCGACTGTCACAGATGGCACGAACAAACATGCAAATGAAGCAATAATTAAAGCTTTAAGTGAGGTTGGGAATCAAAGCATTACTCGAGATGCTGCTTTTGCAGCTTCTGAGTTGAAGTTGATCGATGCCTTGCCGGAAATAAAGCGCTTGCTTGAGAGTGAGGATAGTCTTGATAAACAGTATGGAATCAAAGCAGCAGGACGATATGGGGTAATTGCTTCGCCACTTTTGCCCATACTGCAGCATCAGTCTGCCTCAAGTAGCGATCCCATATTCAAAGCCATGTTTGATAAAGCTATTTCATCTATAGAGAATCCAAGCGAAAACGTATTTGATACTACACGGACACCGAATGAACCGGTTACCAAATTTCCGCCGTCTGTAGATGACCAAAAACCACATGGCGAAGTAATGCGTGATTCGAAGAAAATAAATTTACACGAAGCCATCAATGGTCTCGATATCAAAAAAGCTTTAGCAATTTTCACCCTTATTATAGCTCTTGTTTGCGTTGCATCTTGGTTAATCAGGAGAAAATTAAAGACGTAAAAATTCTCATGAATTGCGGAGGATCTATTCGATTGGCGGCTCTGTTCCTATCAATTCTGGCTATTCCATTTCTCTTATTCCGCGGCCTGGTTGCTCCTTTTTTGCTGCTGATTGGAATTGTTTGGATGGTTACATCAATATTTTTGATATTTAAAAATAAACGTCTCGATAATATCTGTTTTATGGTTTCTGCCGTTAGTCTCGGAGCACTTATTGGTATTTATTTCATTCCGCTATGGGTGGCCGAGCTAACAGCCAAAACACCCGCTGAATATTTATGGCTTGCTGACAAGCTTAAGAATCGTGGTCAGCTTATGGGTAATCGCACAAAGGCACAAGCATATTACCTTAAGGCTGCAGAAGGCGGAAACGCTATTGCCCAAGCTCGGGTTGGCGAAGCATTTTTCTTTGGGCATTATGGTGTGACCAATCGTGACGATGGCATTAAGTGGCTCAAGAAAGCAGCAGCTAACGGACATCAATCTTCACGTCAATTGCTAGAATCTATCGAGCCTTAGCAAGTCACCCGTTTTTCGGGGTCAGGTTTGAATGGTATTACATGAAGTTATTACACATGAAGTCAGGCTTTTTGAAGAAATCTTTCCAGCATCACACGGTGTCAGACAAACTATCTCCTCCCTTTTAAAC
>JBIKNX010000089.1:0-10654 GCA_044358435.1 Luteolibacter sp. | reverse complement strand
AAACCACCCCCACAATAAACAGAGTCAAAAAACACAATCGCCAAACAAGCCCTCAATCCCACATACTACAAGCATCACCACCCGCCATTCAGGCGGCTATGGGATGACTGCAAAAAAATTGCTTTGATTATGGGGATTTGGACGTCCCGTTGCCCGCTCGTGTGAATTCAGTTTGCGGCGTCATGGGTTTGAGTAAAAAATAGCCTGTAAGCCTTCGGCATTTCCCGATGTATCAGGGCGGCAGTCTGAGGGCCTGAGAAACTCTTTTTAGCGTGTGGTGCCTGAGTCCTCGCTGTCAGACTTTCTGGATTGGTTTGCCTGTGCAGTCCCGAGGGCAAATTTGCGGCTTGCCGCATCACCTTGCCGCATACTTCGGTTGTCTTTTATAACCATCCCGCCACCCCTCGAAGGCAGGAGGAGGCGCCTTTCAAACGCGGCTTATCTGAAATGTGAGGGAGGTCTTCCAAAGCGTTCTTTGAATGCGGCCGTGAAACTTTGAATGCAGGAAAAGCCGACTTCTCTGGCGATCGTTTCGATTTTATCATTCGAGGAGGATAGATCATTCATTGCCCGTTGGAGGCGGATGAAAGTCAGGTGGCGCATCGGAGAGCGTCCGATTTCCTTGAGGCAGAGCCTGCGAAGATGTTCCGTGCTGACACATGCCAGACCCGCGAGATCATGGAGTGTCCAATCCTGTGCCGGTTTTTTTTCAACAGTCGACCAGAGGCGCGAGAGCCGTTCATCCGGATTTGAGGGTTGGGCAAAGCGGATGACATAGTGATGCACCAGTTCGCACCAGTGATGGAGCGCGGTGGAATGTTTTGCCACCATCGTTTCGAGATGCAGACCCTTGATTGCATCGGCCAGTGCACGGGCATCGAATGGACCGATGACGGGAGAGATCGAGGAAACAATCGGCTTGCGCGCGGGGGATTCGTCATAGCGGACCCATGCGAAGTGCCATGGTTTTTTACCGGTGCATTTCAACGAATTCGTGACAAAGGGTGGCAGCAGACAAGCTTGGCCTGAGCGGACCGTTCTCCAGGAGTTATCGACCCGGATAAGACCCTCGCCTGCGAGGCATGCCAGCATGAAAGTTCCGGACTGGACGACACGAACGATTTCGTAAGGAGCGCGTGCTTCCAGAATGCCGGTGTGGGCGATACTGTGTGTGGCGAGCAGGGGGCAGACGGGCATTCCGCGCAACCAGCCTTTTGTATCGGCGGCCGTTCCCAAAACCGCGTCAAACCTTGAGCGGCGGCCGATGATCTCGATATCCGTCAATGACTTGGTGGGTTTCTTTGGCACGCGGAATGTGGATTTGAATTAAATACTGGTGGATGATTGAAACTTGGCTCAAGCTTATTTTTTCATGTAGTTTTTCAGCGTATGAAAATCAACCAACCTGCATCTTGCCGCTTGGGTTGCTTTTCCCAATCGGTTTCATCCCACACATCATGAAATTTTTATTCCTGTTCCTTTTTTGTGTCCCCATGATTCATGCCGCAGAACCCCTGCGGGTCTTCATCCGTTCGGGAGAGAAGACGCACCAGCCCGGCTGTCATGATTATCCCGCCTTTCTTGCGGACTGGACAAAACTGCTCACCGAACGCGGAGCAAAAGTCCGCGGAGGAAATGATTTTCCGAGCAAAGAGCAGCTGGGCGAAACCGATGTGGTCATTCTCCATGCTGCGGAAGCCGGCAACATCACAGGTGAGGACCGGGTGAATTTTGAAGCGTATTTGAAACGCGGTGGCGGAGTCGTGGCGATTCACGGCGGAGCTGTTTCGAGAGATCCGGATTGGTATAAAACCGTGATCGGTGGATCATGGAATTTTGACCACACCAAGTATCTGGAAGGGAAAATGTCTTTGTATTTCACCGACCTTGAGAATCCGATCACCCAAGGCCTCTCAAATTTTGATCTCGATGACGAGATCTACTACGACATGGATCTCCTGCCTGAGGTCAAAATCTTGGCCGCGGCATACACGCCCAAACCCAAAGACGGAATCTCCAAGCGCGGTCAGGCGGTGAACGTTTATGACATCCAGCCACAGATCTGGACTTATGAGACCGGAAACCGCCGCGCCTTCGTCTGTGTTCCCGGGCACCGGTATGCGAATTTTTCGCATAAATCCATCGAAAGCCTCCTGCTGCGCGGGATCGCTTGGGCCGGGAAAATGAAACCAACCGACACATGGCTCTCCGGGGAGAAAAGTCTTGAGCAAGCGCTTCGATATCCTGTGGGTGGCCCGACCAAACCTGAGGAAGCGGTGTCTAAGATCGAAGTTCATCCGGATTTCGAGATCTCGCTGGTTGCGGCTGAGCCGTTGATCAACAAAGTCCTCAATGTCGATTGGGATGAAAAGGGCAGGATGTGGGTGGTGGAATCACCGGAATATCCGAACGGGCTGCGCAAAGTGAACACGGAAAAATGGAAAGATAGCGGATCGGTCAAACCCGGCATCTATGATCGTGATCCTTTGGATCGAATCAGTATTCTCTCCGATACGAACGGCGATGGCGTGATGGATCGAAAGCAGGTCTTCGCGGACAAGTTGGAACTCGCGACCAGTTTTGTCCTCCACAGGAACGGAGTCATTGTATCGGCGGCTCCGGATATCTGGTTTCTCGAAGATACCGACGGAGATGAGGTTGCCGACAAGCGCACCAAACTCTACACAGGGCTCGGCACGAAAGACACACATGCGGTGATCAACAATCTCCGCTGGGGTCTGGATGGCTGGGTATATGCGACGCATGGTTACAGTGCGGGTGATGTGACGCCGTTGGGAGTCGAAGGGAAACCCAAGGTAAAAGTTGGTTCAGGAGTGGTGCGCTTCAAACCCGACGGCAGTGAAATCGAAATGTATTCCAGCAAGAACGGAAACACATGGGGGCTCTGCATGACAAGTGACGGCCAATGTTTTTGGACCCAACCCACCAGTGGCACCGTTTTGTTTCATACCGTGCTTCCGGAATACATTCTTGCCAAAGGAAAGTTGCCAAAGACGGAGAGCTTCAAAGGTATGGTGACCGGCCAGAAAACCTTTCCACTCATTCCTCGCGAAGAAGCGCCATACCGTCAAATCGATTACGTCGGTTCCTACACCGCCGCTTCAGGTTGTGCGATTTATGAGGGAGGCGCGTGGCCGGAGAAATGGAACGGCTCCTATTTTGTCGGCGAGCCGACGATCAACATCGTGAGCCACTATTTTGTGAAGAAAGATGGAGTGAGCTATACAGCCGAGAAAGAAAAAGGTCGTGAGGAAAACGAGTTCATGCGCAGCAAGGATCTTTGGTTTCGTCCTGTCGAAAATCGGGTCGGTCCTGATGGCGCGTTATATGTGGTCGATTTCTACAACCAAGCGGTGATTCACAACGACACGCGCGGACCTCAACACGGTCCGGCTAACGCGGCGGTTCGTCCGGACCGTGATCATTACTTTGGTCGAATCTGGAAAGTACAGCACAAGAATGCAAAAAAATTCCAAGTCGCCAAAATCGATAAAAAGAATACGGCTTCGTTGGCAAAAGCCTCACAAGATCCGAACGCCCACACCCGCATGACCGCGCATCGTTTGATGCTCGAGTTAGGCGAGGCTGCGAAAGTTGAGACTGGTTCGATGGTTGAGAGAGCCTATCGTGAAATCGGTGATCTCCGTGATGTGAAGAACCGGCAAGCGTTGATCTCCCAATTTTCAAAATCCCAGGACAACTGGACAAAGTCATCTCTCGTCTCCGCCGCAAGCGGAAGTGCACTGGAAGTGATCAAAGACTGTTTATCCGCAACCCACACGGAAGGGCTGAATCTTCTGGTAGAACAGCTCGTTCCCATCGCGTTGCGGAGTTCCGATAAGAATTCGATTTCAGTCCTTTTGAAAAACGCGGCGGCCGCAACCGGAGCGGCTGATTCGTTGAAGGTCGCGTTGCTTCATTCCATCATAGCCGTGAATCCGGGTAAGCCCGAGATGAGCAAGGATGTGGTCGATGCCCTTCGCGCCTTGCTGACAGATTCAGCTACCGATTCTTTCGTGCTGCCGCTGATCGCCGCATGGGATCAGGAGGGCGCGTTGAAGGAATCGATTGCCAAAAAAATCGATGAACTTTCAAAAGTGTTGTCAGATCCGAAAGCGGAAATCGCCAAGCGGATTGATTCAGCACGCAGCCTGATTGCGATGAAAACGGATCATGCGGTATCGAAGGCCTTAGAGATTTTGAAATCAGCTGAGGAAAATCAGAGTCTCCAGGATGCCATTGTTGCCGGATTGAGTCAGGCTAATTTCTCGATACATCTGGCGGAACATTATCCTTCGCTGAATCCGAAAATTCGTGCCGCAGCGTTTGAATCGATTCTTAAGCGACCCGATGCAACGAATCTCTTGTTAAAAAAGTTAGAGGATCAATCGGTCGATCCAAAACTTATCGGTCCGGGCGATGTTGCGCGCCTGCGCAAGCATCCGGATACAGGCGTGGCAAAAAAAGCCGATGAAGTTTTCAATAAACTAGCCTCTGGTGCTAAATCGAAAGCGGATATCATGGCGGCCCTGCTTCCTGAGGTCGGTAAACCAGGGAAAGCGGATAACGGCAAAGTGATGTTCACCGCCGCATGCGCGGTCTGCCACAAGATTGGAGATCTCGGACAATCCGATGTTGGTCCTGCACTCACAGGAATGGGAACTCATGCGGCCTCTGAGATCCTGACTCATATCGTCGATCCCAACGCCGAGGTCGATCCCAGTTATTGGCAATGGAACATCACCACGAAAAGCGGGGAGACCTTGGCTGGCGTGATCACTCGCGAAAACCCAGCATCGCTCACCCTTCGGAATCAGTCAGGTGATCGTGAGATTCGCAAAGAAGAGATCACCAAACGTGAAAACACGCAGCGTTCGCTCATGCCGGAAGGTTTGGATGCGCTTGGAGCGGAAAACCTGCGCGACATCATTTCGTTCATGGCTTCTGGGATGTCGGAGTTGGCACCTAACAGCACGGCCGCAACGGGATTGAGATTCAGAGAGCCAAAAGCTGAGGGAGCGATACGGGTTCTGATCGTCGGAGCCGGTTCATCCCATCATTTCCCACGCGATTTCATCCAAGCGGATTCAGTCACCCTGTCATCCATTCCCAAAACCGATGTGGTTGGAACCCTGAACCTTCAAGAGTCATTGGCCTTGCTGCCGAAAGCGGATGTTCTGGTTTTCTCTGGAAACCATGAACAATGGGGGACTAAGGAGTTTCAGAGAGCATTGAACGATTTTGCGGATGCAGGAAAGGGCATTGTCTTGCTGCATGCTGCCACATGGTCGCATCCATGGGAGGGCTACAACAAGCGCTTCGTGGGTGGTGAAACCAAAGCCCATGGCAAAGGTGATGTGGTGGCGAACCGGATCAACAAAGATAAACAAGCGATTTTGGAAGGTGTTCCGGATACGTTCACGATCAGCGATGAATCCTATCACTTCCGATTTTTTGAGAACGGAAAGCAAACCGTGCTGATTGAAAACGCGCCGGATGGGAAAAGTAAAACAACTCATCCCGCGCTGTGGATTGTGAACGATCCCAAGGCCCGCATCGTTGCCTACACTCATGGCCACGATGACAAATCCCATGCGCATCCGGTTTACCAGACCATCCTGAAAAACGCCGTGAATTGGGCGGTATCGAAGTAATAACCGATTTCATCATCATGTTCATCACACCAAATACCTTTCCTCACGAAACGATCGATGGTCGTCATCACATCTGGCATTCCAGACCCGGGCTCACTCCAACCGATGATTTGCTCGTGGTTCACGCAACGATTCCTCCGGGTGGATGTCATCCTTTCCACACCCATCCTAACAAAGAGGAAGTGATCTACATCATCGAAGGCGAGGCGGAGCAATGGATTGAGATGGAGAAAAATATCATCGGGCCGGGTTCATCCGCCTACATTCCGAAAAGCGCGGTGCATGCGACATTTAACCGGACTGACAAAGATTTGAAATTCATCGCGATCATCACGCCTTGTTCTTCAGAAGGAGAGATCCACGTAGCGGTGGAGCACCTCGAGCCGTGGAAGACGTTGATGGGGGTTACCAAATAAGGAGGAGGGACATTTCTGTCCCTCTATGTTTTTAATAACATTGGACAGGAATGTCCAATCTCCTCAGGAAAAGTTGGACAGGAATGTCCAATCTCCTTACGTGGAGATATGTCGGAATTTTTAAATGGGTCGGAAGAGATCGACATGCATGGTGTGAAGCTTCCTCACTGGCAGCAGGGGGAAGTCATGCAATTTGTGACCTTTCGGCTGGGAGATGCTTTGCCGCAGGCAAAGTTGAGAATATGGCAGGAAGAGAGGGATATTTGGAAAAGTCATCATCCAGAACCTTGGTCGCAAGATGATGAGAGGGAATATCATAAAAGATTCACCGCGCAGCTTGAGAGATGGTTGGATCAAGGTGCGGGAAGTTGTATTTTCAAGGATATTGAAAAGAGGCTCTTGCTCGAAAATGTTTTGATGAAGTTTCAAGGTGAGAGAGTTGAGCACCATTCTTGGATCATCATGCCAAACCATGTGCACTTGCTTTTTCGTCCGCTGGCTCCTCTGGAAAAACTGATTCAGGCATGGAAAGGAGTTTCTGCCAGGAAACTGGGATTGGGGAGTATCTGGCAGGTGAATTATCGAGATACGATGATCCGTGATGTCAGGCATTTTTCAAATGCTGTCAGATATATTCGACGTAATCCCGTTAAGTTGAATGCGGGGCATTATACCCTTTGGGAGAGTGAGAGGGCGCAGGCGATTGAATAAGGAGGAGGGACATTTCTGTCCCTCATGGATTTCAAAAAGTTGGACAGAAATGTCCAACCTCCTCAGGAAATATAGGACAGGAATGTCCAAGCTCCTTACTTTGCCAATTCTTGGCAGCGTTTGATATCTAGCTTTCCGCTGGCCAACAGGGGGATTTCACTCACAGGAATGATTTGTCTCGGGCACCAGAGTGAGGTGATGCCCACGTCGAGGAGTTTGTAACGGAGGTCGATGCATTCCTGTTCCAAAGCTTGGCCCGCGATTGTGGAGAGTAAGACAATGGCTTCTCCCTTTTTCTCATCAGGCACTCCGACGATGGCGATTTTCCTTTCGGTTTCACTGTCGAGTCCGAGGACCTTGTTGATCGCCGCTTCCAAAGTTTCGTGAGGAACCATTTCACCGGCGATTTTTGAGAAACGGGAGATGCGGCCCTGGATGTGGAGGAAACCATCCGCATCCAAAAAGCCCACGTCTCCGGTTTTGAACCAGCCGTCGTCTGTCAGGACTTCCTTGCTGCGTTTGATATCACGGAGATAGCCTTGGAAAATATTGGATCCCTTGAGAATGATGATGCCGGATTGATCGAGCGGCACGGGAGCATGGGTGACGGGGTCGGTGAGGCGGATGGCGATGCCGGGGAGAAGTTGGCCAACCGAGCCGTCGAGATGAGCGGGCAGGGAGTGAAAGTTCGCGGCAGCTTCCGGTGATGGCAAATTCACGTTGGTGGCTGGAGAGGTCTCGGTGAGACCATAGCCCTCCATGGGACGAATACCGAATTTTTCTTCAAACGCATCGGCAAGGTTTTGTGGAAGTTTTTCCGCGCCTGTCACCACAAGTTCAAGGGATTTGAGTTGGGCGGGATCGATGCGTTTCATGTAGCCACGCAGGAAGGTCGGGGTGGCAAGGAGGACGTTGACCTGATGGATGGAGATGAGTTCCGCGAGGCGTTTGGTTTCGAGTGGTGAAGGGTAAGTGACGATGTTGATGCCTTCGATGACCGGATACCAGAGCGTGACGGTGCAACCAAACGAGTGGAACAGAGGCAGGCAACCGAGGATGGATGCGTCTCGGTTCATATCGAGTCTGGAGCCGAACTGAAGAACATTAGTCAGCACATTCCGGTGGCTTAGCGGAACTCCTTTGGGCTCGCCGGAAGAGCCGGAGGTGAATAACAAAATGGCCTCGTCATCATCGCGGTGCTTGTTGAGGCCGAGGATGTTGGCGAGTGGCGCGGCTGGCAGGAATTTCGAAATGAGCCCCCATTTGACGATCTCTTTTCGAAGTTCCGGAATCGTGCGTTCGATGAAAATGAGATCGCGATTCGGCGGCCATGGGAAGCCGGAGACTTTTCTAACAAAAGGATCGGCGGTGATGAAGCGATCCACATCCGCCTGGCGTATGGAGGAGCGGATGGCATCGTGGGAAGCGGTGAAGTTGAGATTCACCGGAACTTTTCCCGCGAACAATACCGCAAGGTTGGCAATCAAGCCGCCTTTTCCGGGTGGAAGCACGATGGCGACGCGTGGTTTGTCGGTCTCCCTGATGATGAATTTGGACAGCGCGATGGCGACCGGCAGGATCCTGGAGAATGGGATTTCGGAGTCATCCGCGCCATCGACAAGATGGATGGCCGGGTTTGCTTTCAGTCCGTGCAGCAGGGCGGTTGCGAGTGAGCCATGAACGATGGCGCGCGAGCTGTAAGCGGTTTCGAAAGCTTCGAGCATGCTCTGTTGAAAGCTTGCGAGATCGATCTCTTTTTCTCCGAGCAGTCGTCCGATCGAGATTACTGCATGTGGGAGCGATGAGATCTTTTCGATTCCCAGACAGGACTCGCGCGGGCAATCGATCGCGATGGGGAGGGTGGGAAGTTTGAATGAAACGAGAGTCTTGAAATGTGTGGAGGGTATGTGGAGGGGAGTGGCCGGGCGGGTTTTCGCGCGGCCAGGCACAAACAACAGGATGCCTCCACCGTTCAGGTAAGTGGCAAGTTCTTTGCCTGCCGCGGCCGGGCTTTCGTCCCTGATGGAAAACATCGCGCCTCTGTCGGAGCGCTCCATGTGACTGCGCAAGGCGGGGTCGAAGGAGTCGTTTTCCTCGATCAGGTAGGTGATGGTTCTACCTTGGAATTCTTTCTCAAGATGAAGGAGTTGTTGGAAATCGAGTCGTCCAGGTATGGCAAGAAAACCAGTTGTCGGGATGCTTGTGGCATTTTGAAATTGGATGGATGCGGACATTTTTGTGAAAAACTCTGCGCGAACGTTAGGTTTATTTGCCGGAGACGCACGGTTTTTCTGCATGAATCGCTCATTCTGCGTCGTTCTTTCATATATCCCATCTTCATATCGTGATTTGATGATTTGAAACTTGAAGCGTGGTGCGGATGATTTAGGGTCTGGCCATGGCTCAAGCGGATTATACAGCGGAAATCGAAAAGCAATTGGCAGATAGGATCATGGTGCTGGATGGCGCGATGGGGACGACCATTCGGACCTATGGGCTGGATGAGGCCGCGGCGAGGGGCGAGCGGTTTGCCAAGAATGACAAAGATCTGCTCAACAACGGCGACATTCTTTCGATCACCCAGCCGCAGGTGATCGCGGATATCCATCAACGTTTTTATCAGGCGGGATCGGACATTTGCGAGACCAACACCTTCTCGGCGACGGGGATCGCGCAAAGCGAGTTTTTCGTGGAGGATCCGCGTGAAAAAGGCGGCCGCAAGGATCCGGAGTTTTTCCAGAAGATTCTGGAGAACGATTTTTTGAATGAGCTGGCATGGGAGATGAACGTGAAGGGCTCCCAGCTCGCTCGCAAAATGGCCGATGACATTGGCACGGATACCGGAGTGAAACGCTATGTGGCGGGTGCGATCGGGCCCCTGACCGTTTCATTAAGCAACTCTCCGGACGCGGAGGATGCCTCGTTTCGTGTGGTGACTTTTGATCAGGTCTTGGAAGCCTACCGCATGCAGGTGCGCGGTCTGATCGAGGGTGGATGCGATATCCTGATGATCGAGACCATCTTCGATTCGCTCAACGCGAAAGCGGCGGCCGTTGCCGTCCGGGAAATTTTTGACGAAGACCGGGTGAAGCTGCCGGTGATCATTTCAGCAGCGGTCGGACTCGGGGGAGAAACGATGATTTCCGCCCAAAAGGTCGAGGCCCTGTGGAACGCGTTCGCGCATGTCAAGCCGTTGGCGATAGGTCTGAATTGCTCGCTCGGTCCGGACCTGATGCGGCCGTTTTTGGAAGAACTCTCCGAAGTGGCGGAAACCTACGTTTCAGCTTATCCGAACGCAGGTTTGCCCAATCCGTTGGCACCGACCGGCTTCGATCTGGAGCCGCCCCACATGAGGGATTTCATGAGGGATTTTGCGGAAAGCGGATTGATCAACTTCGCGGGCGGTTGCTGCGGAAACACCCCCGAGCACGTCAGGGCGATTGCCGAAGGGGTGAGGGGAGTGGCACCGAGGAGGGTTGTGAAATAATTTTTCACCGCAGAGACGCAGAAGTCGCGGAGGGTCGCAGAGAAGAGCTTTGAGTTATGTTTACGGAGAAAGAAAAATTGAATGAGCTGAGTGAAAGAGTGATAGGTGCTGCTATTGAGGTTCATCGGGAGCTTGGTCCTGGGTTGCTTGAATCTACCTACGAAGCGGCACTTGAGCACGAACTCGGTTTGATGGGGCTTAAAACGGTAAGGCAACTCTCACTGCCTATCCGCTACAAGAATATCAAAATGCCTCTTCCGCAAAATCTGTGGGTTGAACTGGCATCCGAGCGCTGTGTAGCTGCGAGAAGTTCTTGAAAGTTGTCCACAACAGACCGATTCGAGAATGAGCCTTTACCGTCGGAG
>JBIKNX010000088.1:0-10659 GCA_044358435.1 Luteolibacter sp. | reverse complement strand
TTTGAAGGAGTGTGAATGGCGCTTCAATGGAGGTAATCATCAAATGCTCTTGAAACAGCTAAAATACTGGGTAAAACAGTCTCAGCAATAAGCCTTAGCTAGTACAGCCCCAATTATTTTCTCCACAGCCCCGACTCCATCGGGGCGGAAAGGTCACAAAGGAAACGAAGGAGCTCCGCGCGTAGCTTTCGATTCAAGATCTGTTTGAAGATTTTTTGAGCGACATGGACGGAGATCCGAATCCTTGTTTTTCAATGAAATTCTCACTGTTCTGGACTCGAATTTTCCCAGCTTGATGGCCCTGTCATCCCAGTTGATTTTTGAAACTTGAAACTTGAGAGTTGAAATTTAAAACTCACATCGATTTCAACAGCGCGAGTTGGTTGCGCGCGCGGACGAGGTTGTGGCCGGGGTATTTGGTTTTGAAATAGGTGTCTCCCAGCAGGTGGTCGGTGAGGAATCGGGTCGCGAGCTCAAGTGTGATGACTTTCGGCGCGACGGGCAAAAGCCCGAGCTCCTCGGGAGTGAGAAAATCTCCGGCTGTGGAGAGGTAGCCATCGGTCAATGCCGCGCGCAGCTTTTCATCGATGAAGACCTTTCTCAAATCCTGTTCATCCTCTGCGGCGCTCGAGGCGGCGGAGCGGACCAGATCGCCGAAATCAAACAACGCAAGTCCGGGCATCACGGTATCCAGATCGATGACGATGGGCGGCAGATCGGGATTGATGGGAAAGAGGATGTT
The DNA here is from genome assembly GCA_044358435.1 of Luteolibacter sp. Classification (GTDB taxonomy): domain Bacteria; phylum Verrucomicrobiota; class Verrucomicrobiia; order Verrucomicrobiales; family Akkermansiaceae; genus Luteolibacter. The sequence continues at coordinate 9,917 of JBIKNX010000088.1, read as the reverse complement.
GGAAATTTTCGTGTCGTTATGGGTGACGCGCTGTGGGAGACCGGCATCGGTCAGCAAGGTGGTTAGATTTTTTTGGGAGACAATGAAGTCGACTTCTTGCTGCGCTCCGGTGAGGCGCTCGACGGGATTTTTTTCCACGGCTGCAAGCAACTTTGCGTAGTAGGTTGGAGTGTGGTGAAAGTTCGGAATGGTCTCGTGAAGCGTCGTGGGATCCAGATCCGCTAGGCGCGCTTGAAAATGACCGAATGCCGCCGCGGCGCGATACGCCAGTTCAGGCGAATGGATTTTCTCAAAGGTCTCCGTGTTTTCGTGAAACGGATAGCAGCGCCAGACGGTGTTGTCGGGAAGTTTCAACCAGCTTCTGCCATCCAGCAGCGGCATCAGACAGAGCTGCTCGGTATGCGGATCTTGCGTGCCGATATGGCCGGTGACGTGGAAGATGTTTTCCATGACCTTTTCCGGCTCGGGAAAGACGGCGGAGTTGATGGATTGCAGGATAAAACGCGTTTCGGTTTTTCCACTGCGGCAGGTGATGGCAAAAGTGGTGTTGATCAGCCCAGTGGCGATCTCCTCATGATAAACCATGGGACCGGGCAGGATAAAACGGGATGCGATGTCTTGCAGGGTCATTTTCATAACGGAGGCAGGTGGGTTTGGGGCTTAATGTTGCAGCTCGGTGAAAACCAAGGTTCCGGTCGCGGTTTGCAAAGTGGAAATGACCACGGCGGTCACGGAGTTACCCATGCTTTCCGCCGCGTGATTGACGACGACCATCGTGCCATCGGGCAGATACCCAACCGCCTGATGGTCTTCCTTCCCAGGTCTGACCAGTGCGACGCGCAGTTTTTCGCCCACGGCGATCGAAGGCCTCAGGGCGAGATCGAGTTCGTTGAGATTCAGAACGGAGATGCCCTGGAGCTTCGCGATTTTGGCCAGGCTTTCATCCAAGGTCAGCAACCGGGCACTGAGAAACCTGGCGGTCTCGATCAGCTGCGAATGGCCCGGCTTTTCAGGTGCGGTTCTCGCGTCGTGAATGGAAACCTGAATCTCACGGGATTTCTGCATGGCATCCAAATGATCCAGTCCACGTTGCGCGCGCTGTCGTTGACCGCTCTCGCCCTCACTCGCCTGGGTTTGGATTTCCTCCAGCACATAGTTTGGAATGATCAAGCGACCCCCGATGAACCCGGATTCGATCAACCCAAGGATTCTTCCATCCATCACGGCCTCGGCATCCAGCACGATGGGTTGCCCCGAGCTGGCGTCTTCCCGGAAACGCACATACGGAATGATGAACGCGAAATCTTCCCGGTTTCCGCGCAAGGCCAGAATCGCGCCCAAGAATCCCAAGCTGGCATACAAGGTCACATCCACGGCAAGCCGAAGGGAATCGATCAGATTCTGACTGTCATCCTGAGCTTCAAGGCGCTCACGAAATGCCAGTTCTAACAGTGCGGATATCTCCACACGGGTGAGGAGCCAGGCGCAGAACAATCCGACCCCTAGCCCGAAGGTTGCGGTCGAGAACCCACGCAACGTGAAGCCCTCCATGAGCTTGTCCAACCCGATGAAGATGAAGCCAACCGTCAAACCCGAAAGCAGGCCGCTAGCGATGGAAATTTCAATGCTGCTGCCTTTGGTGCTCAGCGCGATCACGACACCGGCTGTCTGGCAAACAAGCAGATAGACGAGTCGAGCGATGTTAACGGAGCGTTGGTTCATTCCAGTGAAAGCCCATGCTTGTGACAAGTCAGCCATGCTTCAAGCCGAAACCTTGCGCTTGGAACATTTCGCCTCACCAGCCGGGCGATCTAAAGGTGCTCGTCCGCCGTCAGCTTGATGTCTGATAGAGCGGCGATGAAGTCCCCGAGGATTTCCGCAGGAACCATGATCGTATCGCGATTTCCGCCGACATCCTCCGTGATTTTCACAACCATCCCGCGAGAGTTTTGTTTCAGATCGAGGAAAAAGGTTTTCCGATCCGATAAAATCTTTTCCGTATGCAACAAATCGCTTTCCACTGGTCTTGCTGGGTTGTTAATCGCAACAACCATTGTGAAGCCCGTTTGATTGTCAAATCATTTCCCGAATCCATCCATGCGCGATCTCATCCCCAATCACCGCCCCGCCTTGGTGCTGGCACCCATGCAGGATGTGACCGATCTGCCTTTCATGCGCGTGTTGGCTCGGCGCAGCCTGCCGGATTGGTTTGTCACGGAATATTTTCGCGTGCATCCCCATTCCCGCCTGAATTCCTACATCCTCAGGTCCGTTTCTGAAAACGCTACCGGCCGTCCTATCTTCGCGCAGATGATTGGCTGCGATATTCAAGAGCTCACCCGCACCGCCCGTGAGCTGTCGCAGTTTCCCGTCGCGGGAGTCGATCTCAATCTCGGCTGCCCCGCGCCGGTGGTGTATCGGAAAAACGCCGGTGGCGGGTTGTTGCGGTTTCCCGATCAAATCGATGCGATTCTCGGCGCCCTGCGCGATGCAATTCCAGGTCGCTTCACGGTCAAAACCCGCCTCGGCTTTCACAGCCCAGATGAATTCCCCCACTTGCTAGAAATTTTTCGCAAACACGCCATCGATGGCTTGACGATCCATGGTCGCACGGTCGCCGATCGCTACCAGACTCCCGTGCGTCCCAGTTTGGTGAAAATGGCGGTTGAGACCCTTTCCTGCCCGGTGATCGCAAATGGAAACGTGGTCGATCCAACCACCGCGTTGAGCTATCACCAACAAACCACCGCCGCCGGGCTGATGATAGGCCGCGGCGCCATCCGTAACCCATGGCTGTTTTCACAAATCACCGCGGCATTTGAGAAGTCACCGCCTTTCGAGCCCAGCTATCGCGATTTATGGACCTACATCCATGAGCTTTCCGAGGAATTGGCCAGGGAAGCCCCATCGTTTGAGCCCCTAGGCCACATCCAACGCATGAAAAAGACCCTCATCTACATCTGTGACGGGATTCATCCGGACTTCGAACACGCCATCCGCCGCATGAAAACTCCCGATGAATTTGACCGGATTTTACAAGCTCATCTCGACCACGCCACCCCCATGCCTGCGTTACCCTCCGCCCAGTCCCAAATGTTCTGCGGATTTACGGATTTGCTGTGAATGGGCAATCCACATGATGGATCGACAAAAAATGGATTTTTCGGCGAAAAGACCCGCCAGAACATCCGGCTTCACGTGAATCCTCCAAGCTTCTGCGAGGGGGCTGAGGGTTCGAAAAACCCTAAAAAAAAACTTGGCAAAAGGCTGGGAAAAGCGAGGATCTCAGGATAAATACTTGCCTGAGAAAGTCGCCCAAACTTTTAAAGTTCTGTAATTCCCGATCTTGAGTTCTTCAAGATCGTGGTTTTTTTGTCTTTTTTAAACAAATCCAAGCCCACTTTTCGCCTTATCCTGTTTGATTTAAACTCAATTCTTCCGTCTTTTCGATTTCTTAAATTAGTCCATATGAGCACCACTAAAAAAACCTACCTTCCCCGCGTGGGCGCGCATGCTGCACTGTTAGCGCTTTTCTTTTCACCGGCGCTTCTAGCGGAGCCTCTGCTGGACAAGTCGGAGTTTATAAGGGAAAGCTTGGTGACCATTCCGGTGCCCTTCACCCCCTTCGGCAATCGCGTCGAGTTCAACCGTTATGGCGACGACGGCTCAAAATGCGTGCTAGACGCCAACGGTGTGCTAACGTGGATCGCTAGTGACGGCACAGTCCGCCTGCTGCCTGGCACCAGTCTTGCTGTGCCGATGTTTGTCACCAACACGGAATGCCTTGTGTGGAACAACCGTTTCGTGGATTACAGCAATTATCCATCTCGTCCCAAGGCGGAAATTAAATTGTTCCGGGCCGCTCCTGGTAGTACGGTAGTGACCACTCAATCGGTCACGACCCAAGGCACCGAGGTCATTGATACTCCACCCGTCACCACCACTACGGGCACCCTGACCTTCGTCACGACCACGCGGTTGGATGACGGCCCGGAGTTGCTGGCGGCGGATATGCCGTTCGTGCGTCAGGCGGACATTTGCGACATGCGCGTGTATCGTCTCACTTTCGATGCTGGGGTTCAGTTTGTGCGAAGCTTCACAAATAAAATCAGGGGCGAATCGGTTGTTTTTGAAAATACCGTTGCAGGCCCGGGTGCCACTGCAGTCGGTTATGGTTCCGATGGATCCATCGTGGTCAAATTGCCGGATGTGGGAGTCGCAACCAGACTCGAAACCCCAGGTGAGGACCAATACTATTGGATCGATAGCCAAGGGCGCTCAGTGAAAGTGGACATAGCACTCGGTGTAACAGCGCCGATTAACCAAGTTTTGTTCACTAGCAATACCCGTCTCGTGTATGTGGACGATGTTGACGCGCTGCAGCAGTCGCGCCGCAACTCCTCCACCGGTAATCTAAATGGTCTCCCTACCCCTATTGCCTTAGCAACAAATGATGAGAATGTCTTGGATTTAGCAAACTATGTCCGTACTGGAGATAAGAAATACATCTACACGCTCGACAATAATGATAACAAAACTGTCCGGACTTACCTCTTGGGCGCCACGGCCGTGCTGCAGTCCACGGCCGTTCTCGTTGATGAGATCACAAGCGCTGCAGTCACTGGCACCATAAATCCCACCGATGGATCTGCTTTGCTGGTCGAGGAAGACAGCAACTCTTTGATCTGGCTGCACTCCAATGGCCATTCGTTGGTCGGAACCGGACAATCCAAAGCCCTTTTTGTTAGCAACGAGCAAGCGGTCATCTGGGAAAACGCAGGCACTCCTCCCAATGGAAATGGCGTTCTCCCGGCCGCCATCGTGAAGCATTTCTCGCGCACTCTCACGGACCCTGCCGTCCTGACCCCCACGGTGGTCAGAAGCACCGGCAGCAACCTGCTCAATACCTCCCGCATCACCCCGGATTTTGACAACTGGTTCTACACCACCTCCTCTAAGCCTTCCGCCTCCACCGCTTTACTTACCACCTACAAGTTAGCATCTGTTGAAGTTTCCGACATCGACACTGATGGTGATGGAATCATTGATTATAATGAGTTGAATCCTCCCACGGGAATCCCCGTCACCAATCCTAACCTGGCCGACACCGACGGTGACGGGTTGTCGGATTTCGATGAAATCAACAAGTATCAAACCGATCCCACGGTGGCTGACACAGACGGCGACGGGTTGTCGGATTTCGATGAAATCACGACTCATCTCACCAGACCGCTTCTCGCAGATACCGACGGTGATGGCGTATCCGATTTCCTTGAGGTGGCGGGCTATCGATGGGATACGGTGACGAATTCGTTCGTCCTTGATATGATCAACGGCTTCCGTGCGAACCCGAGCCTGCGCGACACGGATCGCGACGGTATTTCGGATGGCGACCAAGTTCGCGATGGCAACAACCCGAACAAGCCGACTGTGGTTCATGATCGCCCGCAAATCGCGGGCGAACCGCAGACGATCACGATCAACCAATCCTTTACACCTTTCGGAGCCCGTCCAGCCACGGACAAAACCAGTGAAGATGGTTCCGTGGCACTGCGTGATCAGAACGGGGCGATCATTTGGATCGACATCCAAAACCGGCCGATCCTGGTGCCGAACAGCACACTCGCCAAAACGCTCTACGTATCCAATACCGAATTGCTGGTCTGGCAAAACCGCTTTGCGCAAGGTTATGACCAGGTCGGCTCTAATTCAGAGGTCGTCCTCCATCGCCGCAACGAGGTTGGTGAAGTGGAATCCACGGAGCCGGTTGTAATCCCAGGCACCCTGCTCGAAACCTCCTTCGTGAGCGCAGGCCCCTTAGGTTTCACTCTGGTCGGGTCTGAGCGTATACCCACGGAACCGGAAGCGGAATCTCGATTAACAGCGCTGGGTGATTTTGCTATTGTGACCACAGATGTTGACCAATGGGATCGTCAAATCTTCACCCAGTATCGGGTCACGCTCGATGGCCAGCCCCAGCAGTTGAACCAGCTCGCATTGTTGGTTCCCAAAGTGGGCGGAAACCTCACCACAGCAAAGGTCACAGCGGCCGGCTCGGACGGCGCTCTGTTTGTCAATTTGGAGACGGCAGGCAACACGAGAGTGGACGAAACCTTAGGTGAAGTTTTCTTCTCGGCAGAAACCGGTGTATGGATCACTTGGCAACCCAACGCAGAGAAAATCGAGTTCTTCAGCTTCGCTGAAAAGCCGAGTCCGGTGTATGTGGCGAATGATCGCCTGGTTATCGAAGATAAGGAAGCCGGCACTGTTGTAGATTATCGCAAGCAAGGCGTGGCCGATGCAACGGTTGCTGGTGCATATCCGTTGTCAAAAGGTAGCTCGTTGCTGGCGTTGAATTCGTTCACCCGCGCGGGAATGGATCCTCTGTTCTATATCGCAAGTTACAGTGGCATCCAGCTACACAGTTTGGATGTCGGTCTCCTCCCGATTGGCAACGCGGTGCAGGTTCCCGGCAGCATCCAGGCGAACACGCAGTTCGTCCGTAATCCGGCCGATGGCTCGCTGCTGATCCGTGGGGAGGGCTCCACCGGAGTCATCTGGATCCCTTCCGAAGTCAATTTCATCACGGGAGAGATCCTTGGCTTGTCCCGAGCGATCGTCTTGCCATCGTCCGCACAGGGCGCGCCGCTGTTTGTCGATGCGAACCAAGCGGTCGTCTGGATGAACTCAACCGCTCCGCTCGGAGCAGGGGGTGTGGTGTCACCCGCTCAGATCGCCCATTTCTCGATCGGCACGGACTTCCGGCTCAAGAAGACAGATCTGGTGCCGCCGATCGAGGGAAGGTTTGTCGCGCAAGCCCCAGGCCTCACACCTGATCCATTCGATGATGGCTGGTTCATTACCACCTTTGCAAACACCTCAGCCCGATCCACCGTTTCCCGCACCTATCGCCTGCGCACCGCATTTGATATTGATACGGACGGGGACGGCTTGCCGGATCTGTTAGAAAATCAGATCGGCACAGGACTATCCACAGGTGATTCTGACGGAGACGGTCTTACAGATGGAGATGAAATATATCCATATTACATCATCGACGGCAGCTTTACGTTTGCGGAAGCCATCGCCGATGCCATACTTCGCGGTGGCCGTGTTGCTCACTTCACCAACCGCGACGATTACAGCGCGATGGTCCGCCGCTTTAGTGATACAAACGTCAACAGTTTCTGGCTGGGTGCGACAGATGGAGCCGTTGAAGGCACCTGGCGCTGGGGTGATGGCTCGCTTCTCAATAACGCCAATTGGGCTAGCCCCGGCGCACTCAACTGGGCGGGGTTCTACGCTCAGACCCTCAGCACGGTGGTTCCTTGGGCAGCGGCAAGACCCAACAATGCCAATAATGCGGATGGCCTGATCTTGCGAGGTGACAAGCTTTTCGAAGATCGTCCGTTGACCGAGCGCCGCGGCTACGTATTCGAATATACCCGCACCGATCCAAAGGTTGCGGATACGGACGGCGATGGCCTCAGCGATTCCAACGAATATTCCAATGGCACCGATCCAACGGTGGTCAATACTTTCGCCGGAGTGCCTGAGCTACCTGCTCCAGGACCAGTCGTTCCTTTCGCGAGCGCAGCGATAGCTACCAGTTCCCAGGGTCTTTTGTATGATCCCGAACAAGGCCATATCGGAAGCCTACTCATGAAAGTATCCAAAACCGGATCCTTCACTTACAGCTACCAAGGCTTGGATCGCACGATCAAAGCAAGTGGACGTGGGGTTTTCTCAACCTACGGAGCCTATTCTGGCGGCAGAATAACCGGGCTTTCTGACATTAAATCTTTGAACATGCAATATGTCCAGCAAGCAGGCGAATGGGTCATATTAGGTGTCATGGAACGCGACAATGGCAAAAAACTTGGGTTTGAACTACGCACGGCGAAATACGGCAAGACCAATCCTTATCCGGCACCAGGCGCAGTTACCATGGCCTTCGCATTGCCAGAATCCGCGCCATCCGCACCGCTTGGTGATGGCGTGGCGACAGGTGGGATTGACCGCACTGGCCTTGTGAAACTCAATATTGTCATGCCGAATGGCGCACGCGCCACATCTTCGGGTCCGATCTTGAAGTCGGACGATTACGTGGTGAATGCCTTGGCGACGACCGGTAGACAAACCACCCTTATTGGTGCGATCCATATGACATCGGATCGGGCATTCCTCGATTATGACGGAACCCTTCGTCTGTATGCTCAATCTTCTTCTGTCGGCGGCCAATCCAGTGGTGCGGTCGACCAACAGCGCTCCGTGATGGGTTCGGCATATAGGCCGGCGTCCAAAGGTCTTTCTCCTTACTTCGAAAATACCCTGAGCGGTTGGAATACGCGCTTCAATCTGATTGACGGCGATTTTGACGGTGTTTCCGAGATAGGAGCATGGGGAGCGAGCAACAAGATCAATATTCCGGGTTCTCCCGTCAGAAGTTCCTTGGCTGTTTTTGCGCCCAAGACAGGTTTGATTTCCTACGGCCATACCAGGACAGATGCGGTTCTTGGAGTTAAGACCACCGCCAGTGGCTTTGGAGTCGTGCTCCAGAAGTCTGAGCAAATGCGCGGTTATTATGTCAGTCCTTTGTCAACGGGACGCTTCACCGTGACGGAAAATAATGGCTCGGTTCCGTCCCTGACCAGTATCTCGCCCATCAACAAAATGGTGCCCGTCGCAGCCACGGAATATTTCGTTCAAGTCAATACGACTGGCGCATGGGAGGTAAAAGTTCCTCTTGGAGCGACGGTCAATGGGGTTGTGACAGATCCCGTGACAGGCGAACAAATTGATGTCCTAATTCCATGGGTCACGGCAGAAGTTGTATCGGGTGGAGCGGGTCTTGCGGGCAATGGCAATGGCGTGGTCAAAGTCACTGTCCAGGAAAATACCACGGGCCTGTGGTTCTACTCGACCCTCGAGATCGCCGGGATCGTGCAAAACATCACTCAAGACTACGAGGCAAGACGTTAATTTTATCGCCAAGATAACACATCCATTTCCCAACGGGAATGGATGTTGTTTTCTTTTGGAGAGGTAAGCGCCCTGAACTCGCCCACATGAAAAAACCACGATTGAAACTCATTCTGACAGGTCTTCTGGTGCTGTTCGCGATCTGGATGGTTTGGCCGGAAACAAAGACAGCGGGTCCTTCGGAAGCCGCCGAAAACGATCCATCCCGCTCCGGGCGAAACGGTTGGAACTTGCTGGGTTTCGGCCGAGATGAAAAGGAATCCCGTGATCCGCAGCGTGTCCGGCCTTCTGATGATTCCGGATTGCAACGCATCGATCGTCTCATCAATCACGAAGCCCTGAGCAACCGCGAAGTCGCCGAGCAGTTGCTCTTGATCGCCAAAGATCAAGGCGTTTCGGAAAATGTGCGGGCCGAGGCACTGGGCCACGGGGTCATATTGGAGTTGGAGCTTTTCGCGAACCTGGCGGCGGATGCCCAGTTGCCCGAGGAAATGGCGGAGAATCTTCTCCACCACGTGATGAATGAGAACAGAGACCCGGCACTTCAAATTCGCACTTACAAGGATTTCCTGAATCATTCCTCTCCGGAAATCCGGGAGAAGGCGAGAGAGACGCTCGCGTTTATTCTGGAAGATGATTTCGGCAAAGCCGATGAAGCGGCTTTGCTCCAAAAGGCAGATGCCAAGCTCAAGCTGATCGAGGAGGAGAAGCTCAAACAGTCCGGAGCGGAAGAAAAACCTCCGGAAGAATGATGGCTTTAAACCTAAAGAGGAAAATAGAACCGCAGATGGACGCAGATTAACGCAGATAATCAAAGAGTTGCATCGATTGTCAGTTTCACCCTCAGGGTGAAGATGGAATTCTTCAGAAGATTCTTAAACCTAAAGAGGAAAATAGAACCGCAGATGGACGCAGATTAACGCAGATAATCAAAG
>JBIKNX010000087.1:0-10688 GCA_044358435.1 Luteolibacter sp. | reverse complement strand
CGCCAGTTGGATTCAGCCGAACGCGGATTTTCCTTCATGCGTGAAGGTCCTTTGGACATGCGAATGGGGCCGAACGCGACCATGACCGCAGCGGAACTGGTCAATCGCTGGTCCGAAGCCGAGATCACGAGGATTCTCCAGATCTATGGCGAGGAACCAAGATCGCGCCGCATCGCCGGTGCGATCGTCGCGCAACGAGAGAAGAAGCCATTTGCAACTACTCTGGAACTGGCCGCCTGCATCGAGAGCGCCGTAGGCCGCAGCAGTAAAATCCATCCCGCGACACGTTCCTTCCAGGCGATCCGCATGGCGATCAACGAAGAGCTCGAATCGTTGGCTTCCATTCTTGCATCGGCTTCCAAGATACTCAAGCCGGGTGGCCGTTTGCTCGTCATCACCTTCCACAGTTTGGAAGACCGGATGGTGAAACGGTTTCTCCGGCATCATTCGGAACCCTACATCGATGATCCGACTTGGCCGGCGCCCCGGCCCAACCCCGATTTTCAATACCGGCTGATTTCCAAAAAAGCCATCGCCCCAAGTCAGACGGAGACCGCCTCCAATCCAAGAGCCCGCAGCGCAAAGCTGCGGGTTGCTCAGCTTTGCGGTCCCGAGATTTCAACTCCCGATTTCAAAAAATCATGAATCGCCGACGTCAAGAAACCGAAAGCCGTATTTCATCATTCACGATCTTTTGCCTGGTTCTCGCCTTGGCCATTGGCGCGGTTGGCGGGATGATGCGCGTGTATTACCGCAACTGCCAGATCAAGGCCATGAGGGACATCGATGTGGTGGAGCGGAGGATCGAAAAACACCAGCTCGACATTCGCACGGTTCAAATGCGCCAGGATCAGATTTTGAATCTTTTTGCGATGCGCAAGACACTTGAGGATATGGGCACGGGCATGCGCCCGATACCCGCAGGTGTTACCGAAGAAATCCTTCCTTCCGAGCCAACCGCTGTCGCCTCTTCTAACACGAATCTGTGAATCGAGCTTTTCAAAACCGCTGCCTCTTCCTGTGTGTGTTTCTCGTGATCCTGCTCAGTGGGCTCTCGTGGCGGCTGATCGAAATCCAACTCGTTGACCGCAAGCGTTATGCGGAGTCCTCTGCAAAAGCGTATCATCGTATCGAGCGCCTTGTCGCGATGCGTGGAATGATAGTGGATCGCAACGAGGAAACGATTGCGAAAAGCATTCCCGTATCATCGATCTACGTGGATAAGAACCATTTGTTCGATCCGAAGCTCGCCTCGTTCGGATTGGCCTATGAAAAGGCATCCAAAGAGGCCGGTTGGGCGGAGTTGGAGCCTGAGGAACAGGTGAAGCGCATGCGCGCGCTCCGTGGCGATATTCTCTCCACCGAACTGCCGGATGTCATCGTTCAAAAGCACCTGGCTTATGCGATCGGTTTGCTTGCAAGGCCGATCGGGATGAGACGCGATGAACTTCGCGAAAAAATCGAGAGCAGCAAGGCGAAGTGGTTTCCCATCGTGAAAGACATGCCGGATGACATCGCGGAGCGGCTGCGCGGAATCGTGGATGAAAATCATATTGAGGGATTCGTTTTTGAAAACTCGATCAAGAGGTGGTATGCCAATCCGAAGATCGCGACTCATCTAACAGGATTTACCGGAGAAATTGAAGAAGAGCTCGAAAACGGCCAAAAGACCTATCGGATGAAGGGCAGGTTTGGAATTGAAGCGGCCCTGGAGGAATATCTTGCGGGGCGTGACGGGCGCAGGGAACATTTGCGCGATGCGCGCGGATTGGTTGTTCCCGGCAATTCCGGCAGTCTCCTGCCTCCACGGGCGGGACTCAACGCCAAGCTCACTATCGACATAGGCATCCAGGCGATTGTGGAGGAAGAACTTGATGCCGGCTTGCTGAAATACAAATCCAAGCAAGGAGCCGTGATCGTCATGGATCCGCACAACGGTGAGATTTTGGCGATGGTTTCGCGGCCGCATTTCGATCTCAACAACAAGGAAAACCTCGTCGAAAATTCCTTTAATTACGCGATCCAGGCGAAGTATGAGCCGGGATCGACCATCAAGGTCGTGCCAACATCGGCGGCGCTGCAGGAGCGTTTGGTGAAACCGACCACGGTGTTCAACTGTCCCAGTGTCGTGCAGGAGAATAAATTCACGGTGAAGGATGGGCACTCAAGCGGCATGCTGACTTTTGATCAGATTATCCAGAAGTCTAACAATCCGGGTTGTTGGAAGATGGCCAAACAACTTGGTGTGAAACGCTACTACGAATATGTCCATGCCTATGGTTTTGGCGCGCGCTCCGGAATCCAGCTCAGTGGAGAAAATCCGGGAACGGCCGCGATACCCAAGCTGCCGGTGGATTTCTCACGCTCTTCATACGGTTATTACATTGGAGTCACACCGATCCAAATGGCCGCAGCCTACTCGGTGATTGCCGGCGATGGCCGGTTGCTGCGTCCGAAAATCGTCAAATCGCTGATTGCGAATGACGGAACCATCGTCGAGGAGTTCCCGACGGTCAGCCGTGGTCAGGTGATCTCCCCCGAAACGGCGGAAAAAATGCGGGCGGCTTTGCATAAGGTGACCCTGCTCGGCGGCACCGCCACCAAGGCAGCAGTTCCGGGATACAAGACATGCGGCAAAACCGGAACGGCCATCAAGCACGATCCCAAACGTGGTGGATATGTCGATGGCGCCTATGTCGTTTCCTTCGCGGGTTTCATGCCTGCCGATCGTCCCGCGTTTGTCTGCTATGTCGTCATCGACGAGCCGCTGACCACGGAATATCCGCGTTATGGCGGCATGATCGCCGCCCCAATTTTTTCTCAAATCGCGCAGCGACTTGCCAGACACATGAATCTCCAACCTACCGAGCCGATCCCTGAAACGGTTGCAAACCGGTAACGATAATTTCAAAGCAAAATGCTCCTTCGCCAACTCATTTCAAACTTACAACATGTCACGGTCTGCGGGCCGGCAGACGTCGAGGTTTCCGCAATCACCGCAGACTCGCGCGCCGTTTCGAAAGGCTGTCTCTATGCGGCGATTCGCGGGACTACGATCAATGGTCATGATTTCACAAAGGATGCGATAACGGCGGGAGCTTCGGTCATTCTGGCGGAAAACGCTCCGCCTTCGGATTTGCCCGCGCAAATCAGTTGGTTGCATGTTCCGGATTCAAGAGACGCGCTTTCACAAATCGCAGTGAATTTTCATGAGAATCCCGCGGCGCAATTGAAGTTGGCGGGAGTGACAGGCACGAATGGCAAAACCACCATTGCTTTTCTTGTTCATCACATCATGAAGACGGAATGGCATCGCGCCGGGTTGCTTGGTACGATTCACATTGATGATGGCGAAACGGTCACGGCGGCGAAGCACACGACTCCGGGTTCGATTGAATTGAACAGGATTCTCAAAACGTTTCACGATAACGCCTGCCGCGGAGCGGTCATGGAGGTTTCCTCCCACGGCATTCATCAAAAGCGCGTCAGCCACCTGGCGTTTGATGCCGCGATTTTCACGAATCTCACCCAGGACCATCTCGATTACCATGGCACGATTGAGAAATACATGGATGTCAAAGCTTCCTGGTTCCGTGATCTTGCGAATCACCCAAACGGGAAAAGTCCAACCGCGGTCATCAATGTTGACGATGCGCGGGGAAATGATTTGGCCAAGGAGCTCGATGGCAAGATGTCAGTGATCCGCTACGGCTTTTCCGTGAATGCGGACTTCCGGGCGAATAATTTTCAGCAAGCGCGGGACGGCATGACCTTTGAGCTTAGCGTGAAGTCCAGATCCTATCTGGTGCGCGCTCCCTTGATTGGCCGTTTCAATGCTTACAACCTGCTTGCCGCGATTGCCGGCGCCAATGCCTGCGGGATCAAGCCTCGCCGAGCCATTGCCGCTCTCGCCAACTCGCCACAGGTTCCCGGACGTATGGAAAATGTCGGGAATTCCGGAGGCGCGACGGTTTTTGTCGATTACGCCCATACCCCGGATGCGTTGGAAAACGCATGCCGCACACTCAAGGAACTGAATCCGCGCCGCTTGATCACCGTGTTCGGTTGCGGTGGCGATCGCGACAAGGGCAAGCGTCCGTTGATGGCCGCCGCCGCCGCCCGTATCAGCGATTGCCTGGTAATCACCTCGGACAACCCCCGCTCCGAAGACCCCGGGGACATCATTCGTGAGATCGAAAACGGTCTGCCTAAAAAGTGCAACCACATCAGTGTGCCGGATCGTGCGGAAGCCATTGAGGCGGCAATCCGCAACGCCCTCTCCGGTGACATCATTCTTATCGCGGGCAAAGGCCATGAAACTTATCAGCAATTCGCGGACCACACGATTGATTTCGATGACCGGAAAAAAGCCGACTTCGCATTGAGAAAACGCACGGAAGTCATCGCCGAGATGCGTGCCAACCCCAATCCCCGGTTCTCCTAACACTCTTCACCACAGATGAAATCATCAGCTCAACAGATTTCCGAGATCCTAGGCGCAAAAGTCGTCGCGGGCTCAGGTTTGGTTGAGGTCAATGGAGTCTTCACCGATACGAGACAACTTGTCGCCGGAGGACTGTTTGTGGCGCTTTGCGGTGAGCATTTCAATGGAGACCATTTTGCCGCGGAGGCTTTGAAAAAGGGCGCTTCTGTCGCGCTGGTGCGCGAATGGGAAGGTGGTCAATTGGATGCTAACAAAGCGGTGATCGAAGTGGGGGATACACTGCTTGCCTTGCAGCGTCTCGCTTACTGGTGGCGGAGCCAGTTGCAAATTCCGGTCGTTTGCATTACCGGCTCCAATGGCAAAACCTCCACCAAAGATTTTGTCACATCGGTCCTTTCCCAAAAATTCTCCGTCAGCTCGACCCGGGGAAATCTGAACAATCACATCGGGTTGCCGCTGAGTGTATTGGCGACAACCCAAGAACACACGGCCGGCGTATTCGAGATCGGAATGAACCATTCCGGCGAGCTCGCGCCGCTCTGTGAAATTGCTCGTCCGCAATACGGCATCATCACCAATATCGGGACAGCGCACATCGAGTTTCTCGGTTCTCGCGAGGCGATCGCGGAAGAAAAAAGCACGCTGGCACGTTACCTGCCCGAAAACGGAATCCTGTTCACGCCGGCGGGCTGTGATTTCAATGAGTATTTCCGGTCGAGAACCCATGCAAGGCTTGTACACGTCGGGAACGGACGAGGACTGGTGCGGGCTGAAAATCCCAAACCCCAAACCGACGGAACTTGGATGGATCTGGTCATCGAGGGCGAGGGCCGGATCGAGGTTTTCATTCCGGTTTTGGGCAAGCACATGATCACCAACGCCCTGCTCGCGGCCGCGCTGGGCTGGAAGCTCGGACTGAGCCATGAGCAAATCGCCCAAGGATTGCGATCGGTGAACCTCACGGCCGGTCGCATGCGCCGCATCCAGTGCGAGGGCATCACGCTTTTGGATGACACCTACAACGCAAACCCTGAATCGATGGAGGCGGCATTGGAAACGCTGTGTGATATGGAAGTCGCGGAGGGCGGTCGGCGCATTGCGGTGCTTGGCAGGATGGGAGAGCTCGGAGCCTTTGCCAACGAGGCGCATTTGCGTATTGGAAAACTCGCGAAATCCAAGGGGCTGTGCCTCATTGCCGTGGGCGAGGGCGCTGAAAAAATAGCGACAGGCGGCGATTCGATTCATTTGCCAGACATTCAAAGTGCGGCCGGGTGGCTTCACTCCAATACGCATTCCGGCGACATCGTTCTATTCAAGGGCAGTCGCTCCGCCGCCATCGAAAAAGTCCTTCAAACCGCCTTTCCAACCGCATGTTAACCGCTATTTACGATTTTTGGTACGCCGCATTCCAAGCGGAAATATCCGCCGATCAAGAGGGCTGGGCACATACCTTTTCTTTCCTCAATCTTTTCAAATACGTCACGTTCCGTGCCGCAACCGCAGGCCTGTTGGCATTTGCGATTTCGATCATTCTCGGTCCTTGGATCATTCGTAAACTGATTTCACTCAAAGTCGGGCAACCGATCCGCACTGCAGCGGAAGTTCACAAGCTTGCCGAGCTTCACGGTGGAAAAATCGGCACGCCCACGATGGGAGGTGTGCTGATGGTTGCAAGTGTTCTGATCTCGACATGTTTCTGCGCGCGAATTTTCAATCCCTTTGTTGTGGTGTGCGCATGCACAATGGCCGCATGCGGGCTTCTGGGATTTGTCGATGATTACGCAAAAGTGAAAAAGAAAAACTCCGATGGCGTTTCGAGCCGGACCAAGTTGTTCTGGCAGTTGGTAATCGCCCTTGTCGCTTCGTGCTTCATCTATTTCAAAACAGAGATTTCCGGCTTCAACGCCACAGCCCAGCAGCTACAGGAAGGGATCGCCGGTTTCCAGTTGCGTGACAACTCGATCCATATTGGCGAGATTTGTTTCCCTCTTTTCAAAGAGCCCCTGATCAATCTCGGGATTTTCGTGATTCCGTTCTTCGTGCTCATCATCATCGGTTGCTCGAACGCCGTAAACCTGACGGACGGCTTGGACGGGCTCGCCACGGGCTGCACGATTTCCGTGGCTCTCAGTTACGCCATGCTGGCATATCTCGCAGGCCATTTCTTTTTGGCGACCGAATACCTTGTCATCCCGCACAACCACCATTTGCAGGAGCTTGCCGTCTTTCTCATGGCTCTGGCTGGGGCGTCATTCGGGTTTCTCTGGTTCAACTGTCATCCGGCGAAAGTGTTCATGGGAGACACGGGTTCCCTTGCCATCGGCGGTGCGCTGGGAACGGCTGCCATTTGCACCAAACAGGAGCTCTTGCTCGTCATCATCGGCGGAGTGTTCGTGATGGAGGCGCTCTCGGTCATACTCCAAGTGGGATCCTTCAAGCTTCGGAAAAAACGCATCTTCAAAATGGCGCCGATTCATCATCACTTCGAGTTGCTCGGATGGCATGAATCCCAGGTGATCATACGCTTTTGGATCCTATCCATCATGCTCGCCCTGTTCGGAATCGCCCTGCTTAAAATCGCCTGATGGATCATGAACGCTATGAATGAAACCTTCACAACTTCCGGAAAGCATGTCGCCGTTTTCGGTGCCGGGCGTTCCGGTGTTGCTGCGGCGTCCCTGGCCTTGCGCGAGGGGGCGAGAGTTTCGATGTGGGATGAAGGCGGTCCCGAAGTTTTTGAAAACCTTCCCGCGGGCGTCGAGGTTCACCCCAACCTGACGATTCGTGATGCGGAAAATTTCTCTGCCGACATCATCGTCCTGAGCCCGGGTATCGATACTTTTTCACCCTTGGTGCGGGCTTTTGCGGCTCGCGCCTTTTTGATGGGGGAGACGGAATTCGCCTCGAAATTCTATCACGGAGGCATTATCGGAATCACAGGCACCAACGGAAAGACCACAACCACAGAACTGGTTTCCCGCATTCTCAGGGAAGCGGGCAAGACCGGCACGCCGTGCGGAAATTACGGTGTGCCCTTGTCCGAGGTTTTGCTCGGATCCGAAATTCCGGCCGCGATTTCGTTGGAGCTCTCATCCTTTCAGCTTGAGACCATTCATACGCTGCGCCCGAACGTTTCCATTTGGTTGAATTTCGCACCGGATCATATGGATCGGTATCCTACGGTTGAAGCCTACAAAAACGCCAAGCTCCGGATTTTCGAAAATCAAACGGCAGAGGACACCGTGATTGCCCGATACGGAGAGGACTTGGGTCGGGTGGTTCCCAAGGTCATCACCTTCTCAACGGAGTGCGCGGATGCCGATTTCCATTCGGATGGGAAGAAGATTGTTTACCGTGGGAAAGAGATTTTGGATATCGAGACCGGAACGGCCTTGCGCGGACTTCACAATGCGGAGAACGGGATGGCCGCCATGGCGGCATGCATGGCATTCGGGATTGATACAGATACCATTTGTCGCGCGCTTCATGGCTACGCGCCTCCGCCACATCGTTGTGAATTGATCCGGACGCTTGATGGGGTTGAATACCTCAATGACTCCAAGGCAACCAACCTTCATGCCCTGCAATGCGCGATCCGTTCCCAAAGCCGACCGGTTATCCTGATTGCAGGCGGCAAGCAAAAAGGTTTGGATTACTCAAGCGTGTTGCCGTTCCTTAAAAAACAGGTTTTGGAAGTGATAACGTTCGGCGAGATCGCTCTTCCTCTTGCCGGTCTTTTTGGAACGGTTGTGCCAAGTTCCAGCGTATCAACACTTGAGCAGGCCATCCATCACGCGCGTGCTGTCGCGCCGCGCGGTTCCACCATCCTTCTGTCCCCGGGTACTTCGTCCTTTGACCAGTTCAAAGGATATGAACACCGCGGAAATGTTTTCAGAGACATCGTTCAACAACTTCATTAACATCATCCCAAGCAAATCCCATGAAATCCGATCAAATACCAACTCGTCGCAAACCCGTGCAAAAGACGATTTATGCTCGTCTTTTCAACAAAACGAAATTTCGCAAGCAGCGGGCATCCGCGGCATCCGCCTCGCCCGAAGATTTCAATGATTCCGGAATCAATGTCTCGCGTTCGCTTTCGATCATTTTTGCGATCCATATTCTGGCGATCGGCATGATCTTCATTCACAAGCAATACCTCTCAGAGAGAACCGCTGCGCCCGTGGTTGCAAATCAAACCGAGGCCGATCATCCCGCACCAGCCGCCGCATCACCGGAAAGAACGGATCGGCTCCCGCAACTCAGCAGCGTAGACAAGCGTTACTTAGTTAAAAAGGGTGACAATTATGCGATCATCGCCGGTAACTTCGAGGTCGATGAAGCGGAGCTGCGCAAACTCAACCCCGGAATTGACATTCGTGCGGGTGCCGTGCTTCGCATTCCCCAAGCCAAACGCATTGTCGCGGTCGAGCCGGCAGAAGTTGAGGAAATTCGCAATCAGACAACTCCGAATCAATCCGAGCTCGGACTGCTTGAGATTTTACCCAAACCCAATACCTCACACGACCCCGCAAATCAGCCCAAAGCCATACCAAAAGCCGTGCAGGTCGGAACCGCGGGCAAAACCCACACGGTTCAGTCCGGTGAGAGCGTCTGGAGAATTTCCAAGCAATACAACCTGACCGAGAAAGAGCTGATGAGCCTGAACGGTATCTCGGATCCAAGCAAACTCAGAGCGGGGCAGGTGCTCAAAATCCCCTGATTCTTTTCAAGTCCCGACCGCAGCAGGTTATCAAAAAACCCCCATCCGTGCTCAAATACAGTTCAACCCTCTTGATCATCGCCGTGGCCTTCCTTTGTGGGTTGGGCCTCGTAATGCTGACGAGTACGGGTTTTTGGGTTCGTGGATTGGAATCCCCCTACTATTTTGTTACCAGGCAATCCCTCATGGTCGGCATCGGCATCCTTGCCGCGGTCGTGATGGCAAGAGTGCCTCTGGAGTGGGTTCGATATTTGACTCCCCTCGCGTATGTCGCGAGTTGTGTTGCTTTGGTGCTTTGCTTTGTTCCGGCGGTCAATGTCGAACTCTATGGATC
This sequence comes from Luteolibacter sp., assembly GCA_044358435.1. Classification (GTDB taxonomy): domain Bacteria; phylum Verrucomicrobiota; class Verrucomicrobiia; order Verrucomicrobiales; family Akkermansiaceae; genus Luteolibacter. The sequence continues at coordinate 1,187 of JBIKNX010000087.1, read as the reverse complement.
AAAACGCTGGATTGAGCTGCCTGTCTTGGGTCAGTTCCAACCTTCCGAGGCAGCCAAAATCGCTCTGGTCGTTGCTCTCGCATCCTGGTTCTCACGTTGGCAAACCGAAGTGAAAACTTTCTGGCGTGGATTCATCATGCCCGGATTGATCGCGATTGCTCCCATTGGTTTGATTGGCGCTGAAACGGATGTGGGAACAGCTCTGGCGCTGGCGGTGACGGTTGGAGCCATCATGTTTTGTGTCGGCACACGCATCTTGCTCATGCTTCCAACGGCGGTCTTGGCCATATCCTTCGCCGTGTGGTTTGTCCTCAATGATTCCAACCGCCGGGGACGGATCGATGCCTGGCTCGATCTGGAAAATCCCATTCACCAACTCGATCGCGGCATGCAACAGTGGCGCGCACTTCTGGCTTTGGGCAATGGCGGACCTTGGGGAGTCGGGCTTGGTAATGGTGTCGAAAAGTTCGGAACTCTGACTTTTGCCCATATCGATTTCATTTTCCCCGTGATCGGAGAGGAACTCGGTCTGATCGCGACATTGTGCGTCGTGCTCTGCTATGTGCTGATTGCGATCGGTGGAATCGGAATCGCGCTGCAGGCAAAACAGGTTTTTGAACGCTGTATTGCCCTGGGATTGACCTGTGTCATTGTGGTTCCTGCCATCGTCAATATCGGCGTGACCACCGCCGTTCTCCCAAACGATGGCCTGCCGCTTCCATTCGTAAGTTACGGAGGAACGAGTCTGATCTTCAGTCTTGCCGCTGTGGGATTGCTCGTAGGCATCCATCGCCGCATGCAACTGGTGCCGTCACAAGCTTATCCTATCGGCAGTAAGGTCAAGTTCGCGGTCCGCCTCTGAAGGGCATTCCTTCCGGAGCTTGGTATGTCATGCTACTGGATATATAGTAATTTGAGATGCATTGCCGGAGTCGTTAAGCGGAAGCATATGTTTGGGCGGTTGGCGATGGGTTTTTCATGGACGGGATAGCAATTTTCGGTCGATTTGAGAGAGATTCGCCAATGAATTGGACCGATTGGAGCGCTTTTATCCCAAGTATTTCATGGGATTGTAGAGGGTTTGAAAAAACTTCAAAAAAAACGTGAAAACCTGTTGACGCAAGGTGGGGGAGGTGTGTAGCGTTCGCCCGCCGTCGCGAAATGCTACGGCGCGAGAGACTCTCAGT
>JBIKNX010000086.1:0-10698 GCA_044358435.1 Luteolibacter sp. | reverse complement strand
GGTCTTGTTGGGATTTGTTCTCGGCTCTCATGTCCACACTTCCTACCGCTGACCTCCTGGCGCTTGATACGGACGGCATTTCCAGCCGCCTGTCAAAACTCAGGAGGTATCTTTGACGTTCCCGTTTTGGAAAATAAAATCCAGACGCTGGAAGAAGCGATGGGTGCTCCGGCGTTTTGGGATGACCCCGACAAGGCTCGGAAAATTTCCGAGGAAGCGGCCGGGTTGAAAAAAAAGCTGGAAAGCTTTCTCGCGCTCGAGAGCCGTTGCAAGGATGTGATTGAAGGTGTTGCCCTTGCCAAAGAATTTGATGACGAAGATCTGGCGAGAGAGGCGATCGATGGAGCTGCAAAGCTTGAAAAGGATATCCGTGAATTCGAGCTTCTAACGCTTTTGAACCGACCCAATGACGAAGCCAACTGCTACCTCGTCATTCAGGCAGGTGCCGGCGGCACCGAGGCCTGCGACTGGGCGCAAATGTTACATCGCATGTATACCCGCTGGGCCGAACGCAAAGGTTACAAGGTCGAAACCCTGGATTGGGAGGACGGCGACGGTGCCGGCCTCCGCTCCTCAACGATCAAGATCACCGGTGAGAACGCATTCGGCTTTCTGAAGAACGAACGTGGAGTGCATCGCCTCGTGCGCATTTCACCCTTCGACTCCGCGGGTAAACGGCATACTTCCTTCGCGTCGATCGACGCCACCCCGGAGGTCGATGACAAGATCAAGATCGAGATCGCCGACAAGGATGTTGAGATCAGCACCATGCGCTCCGGCGGCAAGGGCGGACAAAACGTCAATAAGGTCGAGACGGGAGTTTTGCTTCGTCACCTTCCCACCGGCATCCTGATCAAATCCACCGCCTCCCGCACTCAAGGTGCCAACAAGGAACTCGCCTATCAGATTCTCAAAGCAAAACTGTTCCAGATTGAAGAAGACAAACGCGCCGCCGAAGCCGAAGCCGCTTACGGCGAAAAAAGCGATGTCTCATGGGGCAGCCAAATCCGCTCCTATGTTTTCCAGCCCTACCAGAAAGTCCTGGATCTCCGCACCGGCGAGGAATCAGGCAACATTCAGGATGTGATGGACGGCGATATCGACAATTTCATCGAAGCGAAGCTGCGCGGAAAAGTCAGAGTAAAGGGAGCGAAAGATGAGGATGACTGATAAGGAGAGGCGGCATTTTGCCGCCTTCTTTTCAAATCGTTAGGTGGTAGGGTCGTTCCGATGTGTCGGGGCAGACCCTCCTTGGATGGATGGTCGTATTCTTTACTCGCTTCATCAATTTTCCCTCAGCTTGTGTTCTCGGGTCTTGATTCATGGCGGTGGGCGGGCGAGGGTTGGGAATGGTTGAGCGACTTAGAAATGCGATTCGGGAGATCGATGGATTTCCCAAAGAAGGAATCGTGTTCAAGGACATCACGCCAATCCTGGCTGATGCGGAGCTTTTCCGTGCCGCCGTTGATTTACTTTGTGCATCGGCTGGAGGGGTGAAGGTTGATAAAATCGCTGGAATTGATGCCCGGGGATTCATTTTCGCGGCTGCCATGGCGGATCGTTTGGGTGCGGGCTTTGTGCCGGTTCGCAAGAAAGGCAAGCTGCCATGGAAATGCAAAGAGGCGGCTTACGCGTTGGAATATGGGGAGGCGGCAGTGGAGATTCACGAGGACGCGGTGATGCCCGGCGAAAAGATCTTGCTCGTGGATGACTTATTGGCCACAGGCGGAACGGCCGCCGCTGCGGTGGAGTTGCTTTCAGGGCTCGGCGCGGAAATCGTGGCGATTTCTTTTTTAATCGAGCTTTCATTTCTCAATGGACGCGAAAAACTCGGAGCGCATCCCGTAAGGTCGATCTTGAATTTTTAATCCCCTGCAAATACGAACGAACAACATGAGCTGGAAAGAATACAACGAAAGTTTGGTGAGATATGAAGACCTCAGGTTCTCATTGGACCTGTCTTTGATGGATATAAAGCCGGGCGAGAAAATCGCGCTCAAGGAAAACATTACGAAAGCGTTCGATGACATGGCCGCGTTGGAAAGCGGTGCGATTGCGAATCCGGATGAAGGCCGCATGGTCGGTCATTATTGGCTGCGCAAACCTGAGATTGCGCCAAGCGCGGAGATCAAAACCCAAATCACCGAGCCGATCAAAGCGTTGAAAAAGTTCGCCGAGCAAGTTCACACCGGCCAAGTCCGCACGGCGGCGGGTGGGGTTTTCAAACAGGTTTTGCTGATCGGAATCGGTGGCTCGGCACTCGGCCCGCAGCTGGTTTCCCAGGCGATCGGCCAGAAAGCCAAACTTCCGCTCGCGTTTTTGGACAACACCGATCCACAAGGCATTGATGAAACCCTCTCCACTCTGAAACTTGCCGAGACTTTGGTCTTGGTCATTTCCAAATCCGGCGGCACTCCTGAAACCCGCAACGGGATGTTGGAAACCAAGGCGGCGTTCGATAAAGCCGGAATCGATTTCGGAAAACACGCTGTTGCGGTAACCGGTGAAGGCTCCAAGCTGGACCGTTACGCGGTGGGACAGGGATTCATCGCCCGTTTCCCGATGGAGGATTGGGTAGGAGGCCGGACTTCCGTTTTATCTACGGTGGGTCTAGTACCAGCCGCTCTGCAGGGTCTCGATATCGCTGCGATGCTCGCTGGAGCGGCGGCGATGGATGAAAAAACCCGCAATCGGGATACCGCGAAAAACGCCGCGATGCAGCTCGCGATCGCATGGCACAGCGCGACCCAAGGACGTGGTGAAAAAGACATGGTCGTGTTGCCTTACAAGGATTCTCTCGTGTTGTTTTCCAAATATCTCCAGCAGCTGGTGATGGAGTCTTTGGGTAAGGAAAAGGATCTCGCCGGCAAGACCGTCAACCAAGGTATCGCGGTTTATGGCAACAAAGGTTCAACCGATCAGCACGCTTACGTGCAGCAGCTCCGCGAGGGAGTGAACAATTTCTTCGCGACGTTCATCGAGGTCCGTCATGGCCGTCAGGGGAAATCCATCGAGGTCGATCCCGGAAACACCAGTCAGGATTACCTGCAAGGATTCCTTCGCGGCACGCGCAACGCGCTTTACGAAAACGGCCGCAAATCGCTGACGATTTCGATTTTCGAGGTCACGCCGTTCACGCTGGGAATGCTGATCGCGTTGTTCGAGCGCGCGGTTTCTTTCTACGCTTCTTTGGTCAACATCAACGCCTACCACCAACCCGGTGTCGAGGCCGGCAAAGCCGCCGCCGCCGTTTTTCTGGATCTGCTCGGTCGCGTACGCGGTCGTTTGGTTTCCGAGGCGAAACACGCGGAACAGGTTGCCTTCGAAGTCGATGCCGATCCGGAATCGGTCTATCACTGCCTCGTGCACCTTGCGAACAATGGCGAAGCCCAGATGTCGATGGGCAAAATCCCTGCGGAAGATCTGTTTCAGTTGTGATTTTAAAACAGGGTGATCTCGTCGTGTAAGCCCCAAGCGAAGCGAAATAATCCGTATTTGATGGTTTCCTGAAGGAACCATTGATTCTTCATTTGATGCGGTGTCCCACGTTTCTATCAGACCGGAGTTTTAAAAAATCAGTTTCTGGAGCTGTATACGGTATTGTCTCGGCGTCATGCCTTCGATTTCTCGAAAACGTTTCCCGAAATCGCTGGCATCGTAAAACCCGGATTGAAAAGCGATTTCGGAAAGCGGCTGATCCGTGCGTGCGAGGAGATCCTTGGAGATCTCGATTTTGTGGTGGAGTAAATATTGGCGCGGGGATTGCCCGGTGAGGCTGCGGAAAACACGGTTGAACTGGCTTTCCGAATAATGACAGGCCGCAGCGAGTTCGGCGGTGGCCAGGGAGGAATGTGGATCCGAATGGATGAGTTTCAGTGCGGGTTCAATCCTGGCAAAAGGTTCGGTCATGCCTTTTGCATCGGACATTTCATACATCGCGCCTGCGATGCCGTTGATGTTTCCTATGGGATCGTAGGTGGGAAATTTATTGGAAACCCACCAGCGCAGGACCCCGTTTGCATTTGGAACCAACCAGATGCGGTTCACGGCGGGTTTTCCTGTCTCCATGACCTTGCGATCCTCGTTGCGGTAGCGGCTCGCGATGGAGGGACGATGGAGCGAAAAATCATTCAATCCAAGCGCCTGCCCCGCGCGAAGTCCGTGGAATTGTTCAAATCGGGAATTGCAGTGAATAAAGGTTCCCTGCGCGTCTTTAACATAAAAAATAACGGAGGGTAAATGCTCAAATATCGAGTATAGAGAGGAAATTAAGGACGGCACTGGATACTGCATTATGATCGGAATCTACCATAAAAAGATGAATCTGTCATAGAAAATCACCGATTAGAAACGTATTTTACCTGCACATGCATCGCTCCCCCTTTTTTTTATTTCTGCTAAGTAGCCTCCCTTCTTTCGCCGCAACGGAGAAGATCGATTTCACGACGCAGATTCAGCCGATTTTATCGGAAAATTGTTATGCCTGCCATGGTCCTGACGAGGCGAAAATCGAGGGGGGTCTGCGTTTGGACAAGCAGGAGCTGGCTTTCAAAGGAGGCGACAGCGGCAAAGCCATCGTGCCGGGTGATGCAAAGGCATCTCTGATTATGGAGCGCATCCTGCACACGGACCCGAAGGAAGTCATGCCGCCGCCAGAGAAAAAAAAGCGGTTGCCGCCTGAAAAGGTGCAACTGATCCGTGACTGGATCAACCAAGGCGCGAAGTGGGGCACGCACTGGGCATTTCAGACGCCAGAGAGGCCGCCGGTGCCACAGGTCAAAAACAAGTCATGGGTGAAAAATCCGATCGACGCCTTTGTGTTGGCCCGTTTGGAAAGCGAGAATCTGGAGCCCGCGCCAGCCGCGCCTCCGGCCATGCTGCTGCGGCGCTTGTCGCTGGATTTGGTCGGTCTCCCACCAGCGCTCGAGGAGCTGAATGCGCCGGTCGATGTGAAAAAGGATATCGAACGTCTGATCGCCAGTCCCCATTTCGGAGAACGCTGGGGGCGTGAGTGGCTGGATGCCGCCCGTTATTCGGACTCCGCGGGTTATGAGAAAGACCTGGCGCGGTATCATCACTTCTATCGCGATTGGGTGGTTTCGGCCATCAACCAAAACATGCCTTATAACGAATTTGTCATAAAACAAATCGCTGGCGATCTGCTTCCAAACGCAACCCAGGACGATCGCATCGCCACGGGTTTTTTACGCAACTCCATGGTGAACGAAGAGGGTGGTGCGAAGCCCGAACAATTCCGGGTCGAAGGAATTTTCGACCGGATCGATGCGATTGGAAAATCCGTGCTGGGCCTGACCGCTCAATGCGCACAGTGCCACACCCACAAATATGATCCGCTGACCCATGATGAATATTACGGCATGTTCGCGTATCTGAACAACATCAGCGAGACATCGATTGCCGCCTACACAAGGGATGAAAGAAAGATCGTGGATGAGCTGTTAGAAAAAATCGCTGAGATCGATCATAAGGCTCGCAACTCATCACCCGAAGTTGAGAAAAAATATCAAGCATGGCAGCGTGAAATGCTCGCTCTGCCGCGGACCGAGTGGGAGGCACTTGAGCTTTATCAACTCGGTGATTCGGGACAGAAATTTTGGCCGCTGGCAGACAAGTCGGTTATCAATATGGGCTATGCCAACACCCGTGGCGGCGAGTCGTTTACCAGCTCATCTGATTTGAGCGTGATCCGTTCTGCCCGTCTCGAGGTGATGAACGATCCTTATTTGCCGATGAACGGGCCGGGACGATCCACTCGCGGAACAGGTGCGCTGACTGAGTTCATTTTGAAAGGTGGCAAAGACGCGGCGAAGCTGGAGAAGCTGAAATTTAAAAATCCGGTGGCGAGTGTGAATCCACCGGAAGTCGCTTTGGATCCGACACGTTTTCCCAGCAGTGCGGAGGGAAAACCGGATGACAGGCGCACGGGGCCGGTCGCTTTCGCTTTGGATGGCAATAACAAAACGGCATGGACGCATGAGAGAGATCCGGCACGCAACAACGATCCCGCAGTGCTGACTTTTGAGCTGGAGCAACCCTTGGAGGGAGAGGGAAAAATCTATTTCAATTACACGCTCTCGCTCAATCACGGTGGTTTCAATTCCGATGACAACATGACCTATAATCTGGGTCGCGTCCGTTTGTCCGTTTCTTCTTCTTTACCGAACGCGCTCGATCAGCTTCCACCTCTGGTTCTGGAGGCGTTGGAAACGCCGGCGAAGGATCGCACCGAGCAACAAGAGGCCCGCTTGTTCGCGCATTGGCGTGAAAACCAGACAGAGTTTTCCGAGCAAACCAAACAGATCGAAGCGCTCTACGCAAAAGTCCCGCTGGCGACATGGGCCTTGGTGGCGGGGGAATCAAAAACCCCGCGCGAAACGCGCTTGTTCGAGCGCGGTGAGCAAACCCATCCCAAGCATGTCGTCAAACCTCACGTTCCCGCTTTCTTGCATCCTCTGCCGCCCGGCGATGCCGGGTCACGGCTGACTTTCGCGAAATGGCTTGTCGATCCCAAATCCCCCGTGGCGGCCCGCGTGTTCGTGAACCGTGTCTGGCAGGCGTATTTCGGAATCGGCCTGTTGGAAACATCGGAGGATTTCGGCCACCAAGCAGCAAGGCCATCCCATCCCGAATTGCTCGATTGGTTGGCATGCGAGTTGATGGAGAGCGGATGGGACATGAAACATCTGCACCGCTTGATTGCCAATAGCGCAAGCTATCAGCAGGATTCCCACGCCAGTGGTAAACTCCGCGAGCTTGATCCGAAAAACCGGCTGCTGGCTCGCGCGTCGAGATTCCGCGCTCCTGCGGAAACCGTGCGTGACATCCAGTTGGCGACATCAGGTCTGCTCAATACTTCAATGGGCGGCCGCAGTGTGTATCCGCCGGCACCAGCCTACCTTTTCCAGAAACCGGTTTCCTATGGCCCGAAAACCTGGGTGGTGGAAACGGATTCACAACGCTACCGCCGCGCGCTTTACACGTTCAGATTTCGCTCGGTGCCATATCCGATGCTGACAACCTTCGATGCGCCCAACGGTTCCGTTTCCTGCGTTCGCCGCACGCTCTCCACGACCCCACTGCAGGCTTTGGTCACGCTCAACGAGCAGGTTTCCGTGGAGGCCGCTCTGGGTCTTGCACACCGGATGCTGACTGACAAGGGATCGCTCGAGGAGAGGATCTCTCGCGCATTCCGAATCTGCACGTCCCGTGCTCCGGATGCTGAGGAGCTGGCCACGCTGAAAGCGTTCCATGAGTCCTCTTTGAGCATGGATCAGGAACAAATGAAAATTTTGTTAGAAAATCACAAGCCAGTCACGGTTGATTTGTCCGCCCATCCTCTCGATCAGTTGGCCGCGGCCACAGCCGTTGCCCGCGTGCTGCTGAACCTGGACGAAACCATCACCAAGAACTAATTTCCAAGCTCCGAATCCCGAATCTCACGCTTAGAGAAAAAGATCACCCCCATCCCCATGCAATTACCATTCTCCACTCTTGCTGACACCCAGCGCTCGTTTTCACGCCGTTGGTTTTTGAAAGATTGCGGGTTGAGCCTTGGCTCGATCGCGCTGACTTCGATGCTGGGCAAGGGCACCGCATCCGCTGCCCAGGTCTTGCAGAATCCACAAATTCCCAAAGCCCCGCATTTCCCCGCCAAGGCGAAGAACGTGATTTTCCTCTTCATGGGTGGCGCGCCGAGCCACATCGATTTGTTCGATAACAAGCCCGTGTTGCGCAAGATGGACGGCACGAATCCGCCACCGGAGCTGTTGAAAGGTTATCAATCCGCGTTCATTCGCCCAGAGAACAAACTGTTGGGTTCCAAGTTCGGATTCAAGAATTACGGCAAATGTGGAATGGAAATGGCGGATTTGCTGCCACATATCGGTTCCTGTGCGGATGATATTTCGATGATCCGCTCCATGCACACGGATGCCTTCAACCACGCCCCTGCGCAGATTCTGATGTCCACCGGTTCGCAGCAATTCGGTCGTCCGTCGTTAGGTTCATGGGTGTCTTATGGACTGGGTTCGGAAAACCAGAACTTGCCGGGTTTTGTGGTTCTTTCATCCGGCGCCAAAGGTCCGTCGGGTGGAAACAACAATTGGTCCTCAGGGTTCCTGCCGAGCGTGCACGACGGCGTGACCTTCAACTCCACAGGTGAACCGGTGCTGTATCTTTCCAATCCAAAAGGCATCACCCGCCAGCAGCAACGCCAAACGATTGATGCGATTAACGCACTTAACCAAAAACGCTACGAGTCGGTAGGTGATCCGGAGATCGCTTCCCGGGTTGCGGCATTTGAAATGGCGTTCCGCATGCAGGATGTCGCACCGGAAGTCACCGATATTTCTCTGGAGCCGGAATCGGTCCAAAAAATGTACGGTGCCGAGCCAGGCAAGCGTTCGTTTGCCAACAACTGTCTGCTTGCGAGACGCCTGATCGAGCGTGGCGTGCGCTTTGTCGAGCTTTTCCACGAGTCATGGGATCAGCATTTCAATCTTAAGAAAGGCCTCGAAGACAACTGCCGCGATGTCGATCAGGCTTGTGCGGCGCTTATCAAGGATCTCAAACAGCGCGGATTGTTGGATGATACCCTCATCGTATGGGGTGGTGAGTTCGGTCGTACGCCGATGGTCCAAGGTGGTAACGATGGCAGGGATCATCACCCCAACGCTTTCACGATGTGGATGGCTGGCGGCGGTGTGAAAGGCGGATGTGAAATAGGAAAAACCGACGAGCTTGGTTTCAATGCGGTCGAAGACAAAGTCCACGTCCACGATCTCAACGCGACGATTCTCCATTTGCTCGGCTTCGATCACACCCAGCTCACCTTCCGTGCCCAAGGCCGTGATTTCCGCCTCACCGATGTGCATGGGCATGTGGTGAAGAAGATTTTGGTTTAGGAATTTAACCGCACAGAACACAGGGAGAGAGAAAACCCACAGATAAATTTCTCTGTGATCTCTGGGTTCTCTGCGGTAGAGGATCTTCTCCACAAAGCCATGACACTCTCACGTAGAAAATTCATCACGATTGCCGGCGCAGCGGTTACATCGACCGCCATGGCGCGTGCGGCAAGTGCGCCAGTCAAGCATGGACATGGGGATTTCCGTTATGAATTGGTTCCCGGTTGGGGGGTGCTTGGTGAGGAGACTCCTGTCGATCATTGCCATGGAATCGTCTGCGATGCCGAAGGGAATATCATCCTTCTGACCAACGAGATAAAAAACAACTTCATCGTTTATGATGCGTCCGGAAAACTTCTGCACAAATGGGGAAAAGACTATCCCGGCGCCCATGGCCTCTCTTTGGTGAGGGAGGGCGGAAAAGAAGTTCTCTATTTCACAGACTTGGATTTGAACAAGGTTTTCAAAGCAACTTCCTCGGGAGAGATTTTGAATGAGTGGGAATATCCGAAGGGCACGGAGAAATACGACAAAGCCGGACAGTATAAACCTTCATGGACCTTGCACGATCCGGTTGGTGATTTCTATGTACTCGATGGTTATGGCCGCGACCACATCGTTCACTACGGTCAAGCGGGTCAGTTGAAAAAGATCTTCGGGGGAAAAGAGGGTGGGATTCCGCACTGGGGGCCGCATGGAGGGATTTTTGATGTCGATGCCCAAGGAAAACCAAGTCTGTTGCTCGCCATGAGCGATCAGCAGAATTTGATGCGGATCGGCTTGGATGGCGCTCATATCTCGAAAATCGATTTGCCCGGAGGTAATCCTCGTCATGTGGAAAAAGTGGGAAAACATTATTTTATTCCGCATCTCGCGGACAACTGGCCGGCGGATCGCGAGAGTCCCGGGTTCATTTCCGTTTTGGACGAGAACATGAAGGTGGTTTCGAACATCGGCGGCACCGAGTCGGTTTATGACGATACTGGCAAGCTACAAAAAATGGCTTCCCAGGGTGGTGTTTTCAAACATCCCCACGATTTGGCAGTAGGCAAGGATGGCTCGCTTTATGTGGCCCAGTTCAAATCCGGAAAAACCTACCCGCTGAAGTTGCAACGTGTTTAAACGGATATGAGTGAATCTTTCGACAAACAAAAGTCATGTAATGAAATCTATCAGCGGATCATGGCGTTGGTGACTGGTGAGACGGATGAAATCGCTTTGATGGCGACCATCGTTTGCGAGCTGCATCATGCTTTTCCTTATTTCAATTGGACCGGATTTTACCGGGTGGTTGAGCCTCGAGTTTTGAAGGTCGGTCCGTATCAAGGTGGACACGGTTGTTTGGTGATTCCGTTTGAGCGAGGAATCTGCGGCAGATGCGCCCGATTGGGAAAAACGCTGAATATTCAAGACGTCCATGCCGAACCGGATCACATCGCTTGCTCGGCGACGACGCGATCGGAAATCGTGGTGCCGGTGTTCGATTCGAATGGAAACGTCCGCGCGGTGCTGGATGTGGATTCTAATACGCCAGCCGCGTTTGATGAGACGGACGAGAGGTTTTTGGAAAAGGTGTGTGGTTTGTTCCGTCTTCCGGAGATAAAATGGAGTTAAACTGGTTCTCAAAAGTCCGTGCAGCAAAGGGAGATTTTTTGGTTTGGATTTCATGCCGCTTCGCGGGAGGTATTTTGAACGTTCCGGCCTGCGAACGCCGATTTCTGCGTTGTTCTTCGGTTGTGGATGTTCATTGCCTACGTTGCACTCCGGCCAA
>JBIKNX010000084.1:0-10798 GCA_044358435.1 Luteolibacter sp. | reverse complement strand
CCAACACCCAACATCATGAAGAACCACAGATCCATTCCATTACTCGCTATCTCGATCCTTGCTCTGACAAACCTTACATCAAGCGCCCACCAGTCGGATCCGCAGCAACCCTTTGAACGTCCGCACGCGCATGATGCCGCTGAATTCCACATTCATACAGGTTGGGAAAGCCGCTACTTCTCCGAAGGTCGCGACGCCCTTGATGGCGACTCCATCTGGGCTAGCAGTTTTGAGTTTGGACTCGAACACCTCGCGGCAGGTTTCTGGTATGGAAAATCTCCCGATCAATCCTACGATGAACTCCAGCTCAGCCTCGCACTGACCCAAACTTTCGGAGATTTCGAAACCTACATCGGTTACACACATTACATTTTTCCCTTCGATGGCAGCCATGACAATGAAATCGGCACGGGCATCACTTGGACCGGCTTACCTGCGGAAATCGAAATCTCAGCCGACATCTACCACTCCTTCGATGCCGATGGCTATTTCGCCGAACTATCCGCCTCACGCGAATTCGAAATCTCGCAAAGCTTCAACATCATCCCTTCGTCCATCTTCGGAATCAATCAAGGCTACGTTTCGGACGGTCACGATGGAGCAAACCATTTTGCGCTCCAAATCGCCTGTTCATACAACCTCACCGAATCCGTTTCCCTAGTCGCCCACACCACCTACAGTTGGGCCATCAACAAATCATCCACCGCACCCGGCGATGCACTGCTAAAAGATTTCATTCATTTCGGCGCAGGGATTCAGTGGGATTTTTGAATGACTCGGCAAACGTCGCCGCCGCACTCCCCGCACGCGTGCCCGTCGAGAACGATCCTTGCAACAAATACCCACCGGTCGGCGCGTCCCAATCGATCATTTCACCGCAGACAAACACGCCGGGGATTTTTTTCAGCATCAGATGTTCATCGAGCTCATCCCAGCATACTCCTCCAGCGGATGAAATCGCTTCGGCAATGGGACGCGGACCTGTGAGAGAAATCCTACAACCTTTGGTGCGTTCAACGAGTTCCGCTGCGCTGGCCACCGATTGCAACGCGATCACTTCACGCGCCGCTCCGCTCAATTTCCAACGTCGCGTCGCGAGATCGAGAAGATCTCCGCCAGCATCACCCAGTTTTCCCAACAATTCTTGTTTCGAAAAGGTCGGTTTGAAATCGATTTCTAAAAATGGAGCCTTCATCGCCCGCAACTCTCGCCCCAACGCATAAATCGCCCCACCCTCCAAACCGTAACGCGTGACCAACAACTCCCCCGCAAGTTGTTTTCCTCCCGCAGAAACCACCAGATTTTTCAGCGGCGATCCCTCGGTCTTTTCAGAAAATCCACTTGGCCAATCAACTTCCCAACCGCAGTTCGACGAAACCAGAGGTTCACATTTCACTCCCGACTCTTGGAATTTCGCAATCCATCCCCCATCCGATCCCGTCTTCGGCCACGATCCACCGCCAAGCGCGAAGACGATCGCCTTCGCCTGAACCTCAACACCGTTTTCAAAAACCAAAATATTCCCCTCCTTCATTCCACACCAAAGGTGTTTGGGTCGAATCTCCACGCCCGACGATTTCAACCTCGCCAACCACGCACGCAATACGGGCGCGCCTTTCAGGGATTTCGGATAAACCCGACCGCTCGTCGCCTGAAAGGTTTCCTGTCCCAAGCCATGACTCCATTCACGCAAATCCTGCGGACTGAAATCTTCTAATAAATCCTGCCAAATTTTCCCACCCGCGTATCGCGAAACAAAAGCCTCGATATTCTCCCCGTGTGTCAGATTCAGCCCGCCTTTCCCCGCAACCAAAAACTTCCGCCCCACCGATGGCTTGCCGTCAAAAACCGTCACGGCCCGACCCGACATCGCCGCGACCTCCGCCGCCCGTAGTCCAGCCGGGCCGCCTCCTACGATCACAACATCGAGTTGTTCAGTCATTTTAATCTAAAAATACGTCAGAACGGAACAACGAGACCTTCCGCTTCGACGAGTCTTTTTTGATTCACATCAAAGGTTAAAAATTCCCTGGCTCCGATGTGAAGCGCAGTAGCGACATGCAAAATATCAAAACTACGATGTCCATTCTTCAGTGTGTATTGAAATGCAAGTCGCTCCGCAACTCTATGAACATCCGCCCAATCCACTGCTGCATGCTGATATAACCCAACTTTCACATCCGACTGAAACGCAGCTAGTGCGATCTGTGCAGTAGTTAATGGATAACCCTGATTCTTATCTTTCGCATGACGAAAAACCTGAAATTGAATGGACTGCCTGAATTCAAAAAACAAAAGAGAACTGCTTCCTAAAGGGGCTTCCAATTTTTCCATGTAAGAAATAGCGGTAGCCGAGTGACGCTGAGGAACGTATATGGAACAGAGAAATGAAGTATCAGGATAAACCATTACCCTTCCTCCCCTTCAAGTTGTGCTTCCCTCATTTCTCTGATTTCATCATTTGTAAAAACCTTATCTCCCCAAATCTCTTTCAACCTGCCCGCAAAGTCTATTTTAGGCATAGGCTTGGCATGCCCACGAGATGATGGAACTAACGTGGCGAAGTGTTGACCTCGTTTTTTAATTTCAACGGATTCGCCATCATTAATCCAAGCCGCAATGGTCTGAAAATTATTTCTTAAATCGGCAACATTGGCAGTTTTCATGATAGAAAGAAATACCACATTGGCTTAATTGTCAAAATAAAACCCGGAATATAGGCAGTCGACAGGAATGTCGCCTCTCCTTATTCAAACCAGCTTCAACCTCGCCAAATCCTGCGCGTCGATCAAACCCATCGGTTTTCCCTCCGCATTCACCACGACAATGTCATCGATGCGCTTCTCACCGACTTGTTTGACGGCCTCAACCGCCAGTGAATCTTCGGTAAGGAAAATCGGATTCCGCGTCATCAGATCCGCAACCGGGAGCTCGCCGAGCGATGCGTTTTTCTCATAACCCCTCGCAAAATCTCCATGGGTGAAAATTCCAGCCAGTTTGCCGTCGGCGCTCAAAATCAAACACGCTCCGGCCCGACTCCGGTTCATCTCCGCCACCGCATCGATCACGCGTGCCGACATTCCCACCATCGGCATTCTCTCCTCGCGGCGCATCACATCGCCGACTTTCAAAAGCAACGCCCTTCCCAGGGAGCCGCCCGGATGATAACGCGCAAAATCGTTTTCAGAAAACCCTCGCGCTTCCAACAACACCATCGCCAGCGCATCACCCATCACGAGCATCGCGGTCGAAGACGAGGTAGGCGCCAGATTCATCGGACAAGCCTCACGCTCCACCCATGTATCCAACGCAACATCGGCGGCTCTCGATAGGGACGAATCACGCTTGCCACTGAGCGCAATGACTTTGATATCGAAAGCCCGCAAATACGGTAACAAACCGAGAAGCTCCTCCGTCTCTCCGGAATAGGATAGCGCGAGAACGACATCCCCGTCGGAGAGCAAGCCGAGATCGCCGTGCAGGGCGTTCTGCGAATTCAGCACAACCGCCGTCGCTCCGGTGGAGTTCAGGGTGGCAGCGATTTTATGACCGACATTTCCGGATTTTCCGACTCCCACGATCACGACCTTGCCACGGTTTTCGAGCGATCCACGGATCAACTTCACCGCTTCGCCGAACTCCGAACCCAGTCGTGAGGCCATCTCACGCAGGCTCTCCGCTTCCATTTCAATGACCGCACGCGCTTTCGCTTCAAAATCCATGACCGACAGTTCAACCGTTCCGCCCCATCATTTCAACTCGTAATAGCAGGCACTGCAGGATAGTAATTTCCCCATATCCAGTCCATTGGAGAGCATATCGGCACCGGATGCCGCGATCTCGCGCGACTCTCCGAAGCGTCCCAACCATGAAAATACAGCGGATTCGGCATTTCCTAAAAACGCCAGGGCCTCGGGCGTGAAACGAACTTTCACCTCCAAATTCAGGTCCGGATGGAAATTCGCCACACATAAAAATGCCTGCCCACTCGCCGCATCACGCCTGAGAAACGCGTAGATCCAATGACCGAATTCATGGTTTTCCCGGTTCGCGTAATTGAGGCCGAAGAACTCTCCCCGCTCAAACGCCGGCTCTTTCAAGATCCGCAACAAGTCCGCATACCATATTCTCAGATCCCGCTGCTCGGTTGAAAGCAGAGCCCCGTCGTATTTCCCACCATTCACCCATTTCTGAAACTCCGGCATCGCGGTGTAATCAAAAATCGAAGTCCGGCCGTCATCTCCGCTGAAGCCCTCGGCGCCCATCGCCGGCTCGCCGATTTCCTGTCCGTTGTAAAACATGATGGACGCGCGACTCATCCCGAACATCACCGCTGCAGCAGGTTTCCCAGCCCGCATCCCCCGCCCGCCCCAATGCTGCGGACTCGCGATCCTCACTTCGTCATGATTTTCCAGGTAGCGGATGCATTGATGAAATCTCCGACCCGTGAAAATCTCGCCATCGAGATCGTTCGCCCATTTTCCGGATTCATAAATGCCCTGGAGAATTTTATAAGTCGGGTGGTCATAAGCTCCGTCGAAACCCGCATCTAACAAAGCATCGATCACATCTTCATCGGCAAGCTTCGCGGGATCCGAATCATACGCTTCCGCTCCGAAATAAACGCTTGGATTTCTCCGGCGCGCTCTTCCGATAACCCATGTCCAGAACTCGACCGGGATCATGTGTGCCATGTCGGCACGGAATCCGTCGACCCCCATTTCCTGCCAGTATGCCAGAATCCGATCCATCGTCCGCCACGTGCGTGGAACCTCATCCTCCCTCGCATCCGCCTTGGGCAAATGAGTGGTGTCCCGCCCTTGGGTGAAATCATGGTCGTAATTCAACTTCACGGTTTCGTACCAATCATGAACCGAGGGTTCCCAGGTCACCGCATTGTTTCCCGTCACCCTTCCGAACTCCCGTTCCGGTTCGAATCGACCCGTGCAACCCTCCATTCCAACCGTCGGCAATTTCAACGGCGCCCCACCGCCCGGATGCGTTTCATCGAGATAGAAAAAATGATTGTCGCGATCAAAGAACACATCGCGATTGTCGTTCGCACCAAATGAAAGCTCCGGTCTCACATCCGACCCGTAACTCCGCGCCACATGGTTCGGAATGAAATCGATGATCACCCGCAGACCCGCCAAATGGCAACGATCCACCAACTCACGAAATTCCTCCAGCCTGCGATCCGTCTCCACCGCGTAGTCCGGACAGACATCGAAATAATCCCGGATCGCATACGGACTCCCCGCCCTACCTTTCAGAATATCCGGCGGATCCGCGGGGCGATCCGGGTATGCCGTGCCGCTAGCTTGCTCGATCACTCCGGTGAGCCAGATATGATTGAAGCCCATTTCACGAATCGCTGTCAGAGCCTTTGAATTGATGTCACGGAATTTTCCACAGCCATTCTGCGCAAGGGTGCCGTCGAAAGTGCGGGTCTTGCAAAGGTTGCCAAAAGTCCTCACGAACAATTGGTAGATGACCGGTCTGTTAATACATTTATCAGAAATCATCACCTGAAATCTAGACTACTGAGTTAGCCCCTTACGAGATATATCAACAGAAAATCCATAAAGAATGTTTAATGGTAGGGAGCTCTCACCGCAGAGCGCCGCACGAAGCGAGGAATCATATAGGTAGGGCGCTCTCGCCGTAGAGCGCCGCGCGAAGCGATCAATCATATAAACAGACTAAGTCAAATCCTAGTCACATCGCTTCGCGCGGCTGCCTCGGCGATTCAGCCCTACCTAAAAACCAAGACGGCGTCCGAAGATCACAGCTGCTTTTACAGCTTCGTCCAGGCGCCGTTGTTCTGGGAGGACTTCACAGCAGCTTCGATAAACGCCATGCCGTCCACTCCGTCCTGAACGGTTGGATAATCATACGCTTCGTTGCCTTTGAATTTGCCTTGAACCGCATCCGTGATCGCTTCCGCAGCGGCGAGATAGACATTCGCAAACGCCTCGATGAACGCCTCAGGATGACCGAACGGAAGACGCGTGTATTTTTGCGCCACCGCTCCGTTGTAGCTGTTGCCCCGGCGCCAGACCTCACGCGGCTTATCGGCAAATTTCACGATCAGTTCGTTGGGATGTTCCTGATGCCATTCGATGGACGCTTTGGTTCCGTAGATCCGGATGTTCAGATTGTTCTCATCACCCGTGGAAATCTGCGATGCGAACAGCACGCCGCGCGCGCCACCTTCGTAGCGGCAGAGCATCGAACCGTCATCGTCCAACTTGCGTCCCGGAATAAACGTGTTCAAATCCGCCGCAACCGCTTCCAAGCGCAGCCCGGAAATGTATTGAGCGAGATTTTCCGCATGCGTGCCGATATCGCCGATGCAGTTGGAAACTCCGGAAATGCTCGGATCCATCCGCCAGTTGGAAATTTGTCCACCTGCCGAGGCGGCTTCGTCGTAAGCAGAGATCGCGTAGCCTTGCGGATACTCGGCGACGATTTTGAGAATCTTCCCGAGCTTGCCCTCGGCAACCATCGCCTTGGCCTCCTTCACCATCGGGTAGCCAGTGTAGTTGTGGGTGAGTGCGAATACCAAACCACTCTTGTCAACCACCGCTTTCAACTCTTCGCCCTGCGCTTTCGAGAATGCCAGCGGCTTCTCGCAAATCACATGGATGCCGTTTTCCAAAAACTTCTTCGCCACTTTGTAATGCAGATCATTCCGCGCCACGATGCTTACAAAATCAATCCGCTCCCCCACGGGCAGCGCGGCTTCTTTATCGGCCATTTCTTCAAACGATCCGTAAACCCGATCCGGCGACAGGAAAAAATCCTGACCCGACAGCCTGGACTTCTCGGGATCTGATGAGAAACAGCCCGCCACCAATTCGATTTTACCATCCAGATTCGCGGCCATCCGGTGCACCGCACCAATGAAAGCACCACGTCCGCCACCTACCATGCCCATTTTCAGTTTTCTGTTCATCGTCTCTAAAATTGTTTTACGCCCGCAGGCATCCGCATTCAACCAGCTCTCCCTCCTCCTGCAACCCATTTTCTGGTAAAATCATCCAATCGGACCGCGCGACTCCAGTCGCGCTGCGAACCTGTCCCCAAAAACAATTTCAATTCGCCATATCGAAAAAAATTCCCCATAATCCCGATGTGAAGTCCGGATTCCTTGAAAAACTTGTGTCACGGCTCGACCGGGTCGAGCCCGGTGAGATCCAGCAAATCGTCACTCGCCTGATTCAGGAAAAAGGCTTTCTTGAGAATGTGTTCGAGGCGCTGCAAGAAGGGCTGATCATCCTCGATCCGGAAGGCAAAATCCTGTTCCTCAACCGTGCCGCCTGCCAATTTTTCGGACTGGATCCCGCGAACTCGCTTGGGGAAACGATTTCATCCAAAATACGCGGACTCGACAAGCTGTGCCTGAACGGCTCCAGCCAATCCGTTTCGCGTGATATCGAGGTCTTCTACCCGGAGCATCGCCGGCTCAATTTCTACCTCTCGCCCATCGACGATCCGAAAAATTTCGAGCTCCCGCTCGGTCATGTGATGTTGATCCGCGATACAACCAGCACCCATGCCGAAACCCAGGAAAACATCGAATCCGAACGTCTCAACGCGCTTACCCTGCTCGCAGCGGGGGTCGCCCATGAAATCGGCAATCCGCTCAACTCCCTCGATATTCATCTCCAATTGATCGAGCGTAAAATCCGGAAACTTCCACCTTCTTATCGCCAGAGCCTGACGGAAAACATGCAGACAGCTCGTCAGGAAATCCAGAGACTGGATTCCATACTGAAACAATTCCTCAACGCCGTCCGCCCCACCACCCCACGTCGTGAGCCTCAGAATCTCAACGCGATTCTCCGCCAAACTCTCAACCTGTTAGAACCCGAGATCACTTCCCGCAACATTGAGGTAAATCTCGATCTATCGGAAAACCTGCCGAAAGCATTGATCGATCCCGATCAGTTCCAACAGGTTTTCTACAACCTCCTTCGCAATGCCTACCAAGCCATCTCCGGCGACGATGGCTTGATCGATATCAAAACTCGCTCCACGGAAACCGATTTCATCATCTCCATTTCCGACAACGGAACTGGCATTCCTCCCGAGCAGATGGGCAGCTTGTTCGAGCCTTACCGCACCACCAAATCCGCCGGTACCGGCCTCGGCCTGCTCATTGTCCGCCGCATTATCCGCGAACACGGAGGCGAAATCGAAATCCATTCAAACTCGAACGATGGGACTTCAATCCTGATTCATCTGCCCCACACCGCCCCGAGCCCACGGTTACTGCCTGCTCCGACGTTTGATGCGTGAGATGACCTGTCTTTTGATTTGGTAGAAAACCCTCCTATTGACGCCTACCCTCCTGTCACTATACTGCGTCAACTTGTCACCTCTCTTCATTTCACCCCTCACTCTTTCCAACTCACTCTTCAATGGCTCCCACCCTCCTCATCGTTGATGACGAACGCGCGACGCGCGAAGGGCTGCGTTCGGCGTTGGAGGATGATTTCGATGTCTATCTGGCCTCCAACAATACCGAGGCCCTGTTTATTCTGAAAAACGAGCCCATCGAACTGCTCCTCACCGATCTCAGGCTCGGCGGCGACTCCGGGATGGACCTGATCGATGCCACTTCGAAGCTTTCATCTCCTCCAACCATCCTCATGATGACCGCCTACGGCTCGGTCGATACCGCGGTCGAGGCCATGCGCCGCGGAGCTTTTCATTTCGTGACCAAGCCTCTGAATCTGGATGAAGTCGAAATGCTGCTCAAACGCGCCCTTCGCACACGCAATCTGGAAACCGAAAACGTCCAGCTCACCCAACAGGTCAAAAAAGCCGGCAGCCTATCACGGATCATCGGCAAATCTCCGGAAATCAAGCATGTCTCGGATCTGATTGAACAGGTCGCACCAACCCGTGCCACGGTCCTTATCGAGGGTGAATCCGGAACCGGCAAAGAAATCGTTGCTCATGCGATCCATCACCTTTCCGGAAGGCCCGCCTCGAAAATGGTCGTCGTCAACTGCGCCGCACTCTCACCCCAACTCCTCGAATCGGAACTCTTCGGTCACGAGAAAGGCGCTTTTACCGGCGCTTCACAGAAACGGATCGGGCGCTTCGAACAGGCGGACGGAGGAACTCTTTTTCTTGATGAAATCGGCGAGATCGATCCGGCCACCCAAGTCAAACTTCTCCGGGCCCTTTCCGAGCGAACGATCGAGCGGGTGGGCTCGAACTCCACGATCAAAGTCGATGTCCGGGTCATTGCCGCAACCAACCGCAAGCTCCGCCAAATGGTCGATGCCGGAACATTCCGCGAAGACCTGTATTTCCGCCTGAATGTCGTCTCCATTCAGATGCCAGCGCTGCGCGATCGGCCTGAGGACATCGTCCTGCTCGCCAACACTTTCCTCAAGGAATTCGCCGAGGAAAACCAACGCTCTCTCAAGGCTCTGACCGATCAAGCCCTGGATCTGCTCATTTCCTATCCATGGCCCGGAAATGTCCGTGAACTCCGCACCGTCATTGAGCACGGCGTGGTCATGTCGAATGACAATCAAATCGATATCCGGCACCTGCCTGCCTTCTTGAACACGGCGAATCCACGCCCTGAAAAAAAAGCCTGCGATACCCACAACAACCTTGCGGGACCGGTCGATTTCAATTTGCATACCCTTGAAACAGCGGCAATCAGGAGAGCTTTGGCCCAAACCCAGGACAACCGCTCCCGCGCGGCCGAGCTCCTCGGAATCAGCCGCCGCACTCTGCAACGAAAACTCAAGGAATTAGGTATTTAGTCGATCGCAAAAAAACACCACCGTATGAATCTCTCCACATCCCTCCTGGAATCCGGCACATGGATCAAAAGAAGTCTGTTTCTGGTCATTCTCGTCCTGCTGACTCTCGTGAATTTGTTCACCCTGTTTCGCGGACTGAATTCTCCACATGCCATGGATCAGGCCCAGATCGCCCGTGAATTCTCACGCGGCAACGGCCTGAGCACGAAAATGATCCGCCCGCTGGACTATCAGACAACCAAGGAATTTCAAAAGCGTGAAATTCCCTATACCAATTACCAGGACACCTACCACTCACCGCTCAACCCGCTCCTCAATGCCGCCATCTTCAAAATCATCGGCGCAAACGATGCGGATCGCTGGCAGATGTCGGAAAAAGAAATCGTGTTCCCGCTGGATCGTGTGGTCGCCGCCGTTTCCACGGCTTGTTTTCTGTTGTCGATCGGCGTCACTTACCTGCTGGTCTTGCGAATCTTTGATCCCAAGATCGCGGGAGTCACCGCGTTGCTGATGTTGTTTTGCGAAGCATTCTGGAACTATTCGCTCAGCGGCCTGCCTCAGATGCTGATGCTGCTGCTTTTCACTTGTGGAATTTATTTCGCCTACCGGGCTGTGGAGGAATCCATCGAAGGACGTATTTCCCTCATATCCGCGATCTTTGCCGGCATGTTCTTCACTCTGCTGGCCATGACCCATTACCTGACCGTCTGGATCGCGCTCGGCTATGTCATTTTCGCCGCCATCGCATTCCGCCCCCGCGGTTTGGTGGGCGTTTACATTCTCATCATCCTGATCGTTCCTTCGGTGTTTGTCATGCTGCGCAACTATGGCATTACCGGAAATCCCCTCGGAACCGCCTTCTACAATCTCTACAACGGCATCGGCGGCGACAAAGAAAGCTTCGCCATGCGCAGCAACGAAGCGCCTTATCTGATCAACCGCGGTTTCTTCACCACCATCATCAGGTCCATCCTGGTTCAGATGACAGACATCGTTCCCTTCCT
>JBIKNX010000083.1:0-10802 GCA_044358435.1 Luteolibacter sp. | reverse complement strand
CTACCGCAGCTTCGAATTGCTACAAACCACTCTGTTTCATACACTTGGGAAACTACCGGAGCCGAAGTTCACCCACAAATTTTGCTGAAGAGCCTGAAATATGAAGGGCTTTTCGGTTACCATCCGGATGATCCAGCGGAGACAGCCGGAGGACGCTCACTAAATCTCACGCAGATATGGTCTTGCTGGTTCGGTATTTTGGTGATCATGGGCTATTTTTTGTTCAAATGAGTTTGGGATATTTCCCTCACTTTTTTCCCATTTTCAAAAACACCTCGGCATAACGTTTGCCGAGAGCACGGTAGTCGGCAGAGTTGTAGTGAAGTTGTTTGTTCCCGAGATCAGCTGAACTGACGAGAGCGGCGTTGGGAGTCTTCTTCGCGGTTTCTGCCAGAGCGACATTGACCGCATCGTGGTTGCCGTGGCCGGGGATGACTTCGCCGATGAGCAGGGGGACATTTTCCGCGCCGAGGTCCGTTCGGAGCTGGGTGATCATCGTTTGAAAACGGGCGGGATAGGTGGCGATGAGATCGGCTTTTGCGTCCGACTCGCCCTGATGCCAGAGGATACCTGTTAGATTTCCTTGTTTCATTGCTTCTTTCGCGCGCGCAACCGCCGTGGTATACAGAGGATTTCCCGGCTGCCATTGATCGAGGGATGAGCCGCCCACCGCACAAGGAATGAGGCCGATCGTGGATTTGGGATCCGCCTTGTGAATGTCACGAGCGAACTCGGAGCAGAGGCCCACTCCCGCGGCAGCTTTGTCGAAATGCACCGGATCTTTCGCAACGACCCATTTGAGGTCTTTCGTCAGCATGAGAATGTTAGGATTCTCGACTTTGTCCTGCTCCTCGATTTTTCCGCGTCCAGCCATGTTCGACTGGCCGATGAGAAGGAACAGTTTCATGTTTTTCGGCGCGTCCTGCGCATGGGAACATGTCAGGGCGATGAAACAAGCGATGGCGGCGGCAAAAAGATTTCGTGTCATGGGCTTAATCTAGGAATTGTTTATGGTGCGCGACAAGCGCGCAGACTCGTTTAAGATGCGTATTGGACAATCATGCGATTTTCTGGGAGATTCAGCACGATTATAGAATGTCCTCATGCCAATGAATTCAGTCACCCTCGAAATTTCCCTCGTCCTCATATTGCTCATCGCCAACGGTGTTTTCGCCATGACCGAGATCGCGATCCTATCCTCTCGCAAGGGTTTGCTGCAGACCATGGCCGACAAGGGCAACAAGGGCGCGGCGCGTGCGCTTACGCTGTCCGAGAATCCGAATCGATTTCTCTCCACGGTGCAAATCGGAATCACATTGGTGGGGATTGTAGCCGGTGCTTTAGGTAGCGGCACGGTAGCGACGCAGCTGGCGGGGGGCATTCAGACTTTACCGTTCATCGGCGAATACGCCAAACCAATCTCGCTGACCATCGTGATCGGAATTCTCACTTATCTCTCGCTAGTGGTGGGAGAGTTGGTTCCGAAACGTTTAGCCATGAAGTTTCCGGAAAGCATTGCCAGCGGAATGTCAGCGCCGATGGCCGCCATATCCGCCATGGCCTCTCCGGCGGTGAGTTTGTTGTCATGGTCCACAAGCGTATTACTGAAAATTTTTGGGATCAGAGAAACCGCCGATACTGCCATGTCCCGTGAGGAGCTTACGGTACTGGTCAGGCAGGGCATGACCACAGGATCGATCAATCCGACCGAATCCCGAATGATGCAGGGCGTGATCGATTTCGAGAAACTGGTCGCTTATGATATCATGATTCCCCGTTCGAAAATCGTATGGATCGAACGCGACGCAAAGCACAACGATGTCTGGCCGACGATCATGCACAGCACGCAGGGCGTGTTTCCGGTTTATCAGGGACGCAGGGAAAATTTGGTCGGAGCGGTATCGATCAAGGATATCTATGGCCAGCTTGCGGCGGGAGAAACGGGTTCGTTTGCCGCGATCATGCATCCGCCATTATTGGTGCCGGAAACCCAGAGGGCGAGTGTATTGTTAGAAACATTCCGTAAATCCGGACAACGCGCAGCATTCGTTCTCGACGAGTTCGGCAGCGTCATGGGCATGGTCACACTGATCGATCTGATGGAGACGATCGTGGGTGACGTGCCGTCCATAGAGGAGCAACTCACCATGCCTGTCAAACAACGCGAGGATGGTAGTTGGCTGATCGACGGGCTCTTTGAAATCGAGAAACTGCCCGAACTACTCGAAGGTTTCATCCTGCCTGAAGGTGGGGGCGATGTGTTCCAGACCTTATCCGGCTGGTTCATGAATGAGCTAAACCGCGTCCCGAAGGAAACCGACCGCCTCACTTCTGGAGAATGGTCGTTCGAGGTGGTCGACATGGACAGCACCCGATTGGACAAGGTTCTCGCCATGCGCCAACCATCAACTTCTCTCGACGACAGGCCACTGGCTTGACTCCGTGTCGGGATTTGAATTTTCTCAACACAGCCTGTCGGCTTTATGATTGCCTTGCGACATGTGGCATCATTGGATGTATTCACTTCGAGCATTTATGAAAAAGTCAGACGAAACGATTTATGACAGCGATTACCAGCCTCAGAGACTCCACGGAGTCTTGGGAAATCTCATTTTCCTGAGCCGCTGGCTCCAGGCGCCTCTTTACTTGGGACTGATCATCGCCCAAGCGGTATACGTATTCCACTTCCTCGTCGAACTCTGGCATCTCGTTCAAAAGACCACGCAGATTACCGAAACGGAAATCATGCTGACCGTGCTGGGTCTGATCGATGTGGTGATGATCGCAAACCTGCTGATCATGGTGATCGTCGGCGGATACGAAACCTTTGTTTCCCGGCTTCATCTTGAGAAACACCCGGATCAACCGGAATGGCTGTCGCACGTGAATGCCGGAATTCTCAAAGTGAAACTTGCTACCGCTCTCATCGGCATTTCATCGATCCACTTGCTCAAAACCTTTATCGAAGCCGACCGGATATCGGAAAAAGTGCTGTTATGGCAGGTCGCCATCCATATGACTTTTGTGATTTCCGCGTTGCTACTCGCTTATATCGACCGCCTGACATCGACCGCGACTCAACCGAAGCGGAGTTAGACTGTTTCTCAAAAGTCCGTGCGGGAAAGGCCGAGTCTGCGGGCGCACGAGTTCAAGGCGTGATGAGGGCGTGGATCAGTATCCACAACCGAAGAACAACGCAGAAATCGGCGTTCGCAGGCCGGAACGTTCAAAATACCTCCGCGAAGCGGCATGAAATCCCAACCAAAAAATCTCCCTTTGCTGCACGGACTTTTGAGAACCAGTCTAATCCGGTGAGCCAACCGGCGGCCGTTGCCGTTTCCATTTCGCCCGTGCAATTTCAACAACCATCGGTAAAATGGAAATTCCGATGATTCCGAAAACCACGAGTTCGAAGTTTTCTTTGACGATGTGGAAATTTCCGAAATACCAACCGGCGGGAAGTAACGAACCGACCCAGAGCAATGCGCCGGTGGTGTTGTAATACATGAATTTTTTATAATCCATCGATCCCGAGCCTGCGACAAACGGTGCGAAGGTGCGGACGATGGGTACGAAGCGTGCGATGATGATGGCTTTGCCGCCGTAGCGGGCGAAGAAATCCGAAGTCTTGTCCAAATGGCTCTGCTTGATGATTCTTGGAAACTTCCTGATCGCCCAGCCACTGAATTTGTTGCCGATCCAATAATTCACCGTATCGCCCAAAATGGCGGCAACGAGAAGAACGATGCCCGCAATCCAAACATTGATGCCGGAGTCCGGATCAGCGGAGATAGCTCCTACGGCAAACAACAGAGAGTCACCGGGAAGAAACGGCGCCACCACCAGACCTGTCTCGCAGAAAACAATGAGGAACAACAATACGTAAACCAACAGGCCGTAATTTTGCGTGAAGGCATTCAGATGATCCTGAATGTGAAGGAGTAGATCCAACAAATCTTTAAGCGTCTGCATCGGCTGGATTTCTGTGGATCAGGGTTGCGGGGTTTCCTCGTCTTTGGCACCGACGATGAGGGAGGTGATGATACCGGTGGCGAGAATCGCAAGGATCACGGCGAGGACGGTCAGGTTGAAGGAATCACCCAACCAGACCTTGAGCCATTTCGCGGCGAGCATTTTCACACCCACCAATACCAGGATGAGTGAGAGCGCGGGCTTGAGGTAACGGAACTTGCTGATCAGTCCCGCGAGCGCGAAATACAAGGAACGCAGACCGAGAATGGCAAAAACGTTACTGGTGAAAACGAGAAACGGATCGGCGGTGATGGCGAAGACCGCGGGAATGGAATCGACCGCGAAAATGAGATCGGTCACTTCCACCAGGATGAGCGCGACCGCGAGCGGCGTGAGCAGCCATTTGCCGGCAGGTGCGGACTCGACGATGGGATCGGGTTTCAGCTCGACTCCGGGTTCCGAAGCTTCACGCGACCACTCACTGCCCGCTCTGACCATAAAATGCTGGCCATGAAAATCCCGGGTGATGGGAAAAATTTTGCGTATCCAGCGCACCACCGGATTGTTTTCCGGATGCTCTTCCTTTTCCTCCATCACCAACATCTTGATTCCCGTGAAGATCAGGAAGGCGCCGAACACATAGAGGATCGCGTGGAAATTCTGCACCAATACCGAGCCGAGTCCGATCATGGCGCCGCGCATGAGCAATGCGCCTAGAATTCCCCAGAACAATACGCGGTGTTGATAACGCGCCGGCACCGCAAGCGAGCTGAACACCATCGCGATGACGAAAATATTGTCCACGCTCAGGGATTTCTCGACCACATAAGCGGTTAGATATTTCGTCGCCGCCAATTTTCCGGTGTTCACCACCTTGTCCACGGCATCGACGGTGTTACCGAGGTCGAACCAATGATGTTCATAAGCGAAATACACCAGAACCGAGAAGGACAGCCCGAGTGTGATCCAAACCGCGGACCAACCGAGTGATTCCTTGAAGCCGACGACGTGGGATTTCCTGTGAAAAACGCCCAAATCGAGTGCCAACATGGCAAAAACAAAACCGATGAAAATAATCCATGCCCAAATCATGGGCTGCTTATGGTTGAACTTGCCGCTGATGGCGACTCAAAACTGGTGCGAACGTCAATATTCCTGCGCATGATTATCCTTTTCATCGGCTTCCTCCGGAAGTAGGTGTTTCTGGGCATGAATCAAGCAAGTGAGTCTGGCGAAATCGCCACCGGGCTGAAAATATGCCGGCAGATACTGCATCCGCTGTTGATGCTCACTTCAGTGGTTTGCTTTCTCGGTCTGGTTGGCTGGACGGGCTTCGTGACGGAG
Source organism: Luteolibacter sp. (assembly GCA_044358435.1). Classification (GTDB taxonomy): domain Bacteria; phylum Verrucomicrobiota; class Verrucomicrobiia; order Verrucomicrobiales; family Akkermansiaceae; genus Luteolibacter. The sequence continues at coordinate 5,486 of JBIKNX010000083.1, read as the reverse complement.
TGGCAACACACTTTGACTTTGGTCACGGGATTTGTTTTCGCCTTGGAACGCAGTTGGCTGATGTGGGGCATCAAATGCCGCGGGCAGGAGCGCCGGCGCATGATCATGCATGAAGCCCTGGCGGTTCTGGTATTTCTTGTATCCATGGGCTTGTTGATACAGGAGCTCCGTGGTGCCGGTTCCCGCTCCACGGGCTGGCACGTGTTTATCCAATTAGGGGTCTTATCCTCCGGAATCGCCTCCATGATCCATTACCAAAACCGGCTCACAGCGCGCACATTCCATCCCGGCATGATGTTGATCGGTTCCTTTTTCGCCATCATCCTGATTGGAACCCTTCTTCTGAAAATGCCCCGTTGCGTGGTGGCTACTGAGACATGTTCTTGGCTGGACGCCGCGTTCACGAGCACCAGTGCGGTTTGCGTAACTGGATTGTCCGTCCAAAACACCGCGACTTTTTTCAGTCAGACCGGACAGGTCATCATCCTCATGCTGATCCAGATCGGCGGCCTCGGGATCATGACCCTTACCTTTTTCGCGGCGGTGGTTTTATTCGAAGGCCTCTCCCTGCATGACCGCCTGTTGTTAGGCCGCATGATTTCCGAAAACCGGCTTTCACGAATCGGCCAAACCCTCACATTCATCGTGCTCTTCACGTTCATTGCCGAATTGACCGGAGCCGCAGTTCTTCTCTCGGGCATGGATGCCGCGATGCCCTGGAATGAACGGGTTTTTCACTCCGTATTTCACTCCGTCTCGGCATTCTGTAACGCGGGATTTTCGACTTTTCCCGATGGACTGGCCAGCAAACCTCTTCAGGGAAACGGAATCTGGCAGGTCTGCATCATGCTGCTGATCGCAACCGGCGGCCTTGGTTCGCTGGTGGTTGAAGATCTTTGTCAGTGGGTGATGTCACGTTATCGTAAACTTTTCAAAAAAGAACATGCTTTCCACCGCCTGCGCATTCATACCCGCATCGTCCTGGTATCGACTGCGATATTGATTGTCGGCGGGGCTTTGGCCATACTCCTATCCGAATTCATTTTATGGAAGGGCCCCGAAAACGGAGGGAAAGTCATGACCGCTTTTTTCCACTCGGTGACCGCACGCACCGCGGGCTTCAACACGGTTTCGATGAGCGCGATCGGCCCGATGACCCTCAACGTGCTGATGATTCTGATGTTGATCGGCGGTTCTCCCGGCGGCACCGCCGGTGGCATCCGGACCACCGTGGTTGCCTTGGGACTCGGTCATTTGTGGAACGAACTGCGGATGGGCAAACGTGGCTTGGTCGCATTCAATCGCACCATTCCCAGCGAATCCGGCAGCAAAGCGTTGGGGCTGATTCTTCTGGCTTTCATATGGCTGACCGGAAACTTCATGGTCTTCCAGTATCTCGAGGCAAAAAACGGAATTTCGGACATTCGTCTGCTGTTTGAGCTCATCAGCGCGTTCGCGACGGTCGGTCTCTCGGTTGATCTGACTCCCTTGCTTTCCGACAGCGGCAAATCCCTTCTGATTCTCAACATGTTCGTCGGAAGAATCGGCCTTCTGACCGTCATGGCGACTTTGATTCCTCCCGACACACGTCCTGCCTCAGGAAAACCACACGAAGACATTCTGTTAAACTAACCTCCATATTCAACATGAGATTCTGCATTATCGGCCTTGGAACATTCGGCACTCACCTCACGCGGCAGCTGAGCAGGGAGGGACATGAGATCGTAGCTGTGGACAATGATCCGGCGCACATCAACCAGCTTAAAGATGAAATCGAGTTTCTGATCCAGGCGGATTGCACGGATTTGAACGCGTTTCATGAAATTCCCATCGAAGCTTGTGATGCGGTGATTATCGCAATCGGTGAGGACTTCGAAGCTTCGCTTTCCATCGCTTCAAACGTCCAGCAACTGGGAGCGAAAAAAATCATCAGTCGGATCATCAATCCGCTTCATGGCAGATTGCTCAAACTTCTCAAAATCGATGAGCTTGTCATCCCGGAAGCGATGGCTGCCGCATGGCTGGCGCGCTCCCTCAAGACCCCCGATCTTCTGAACACATTGGAACTCGGCGGGGGATATGAAATCGCCCAGATCAACGCGCCTGCGAAAATGGTCGGGCAAACACTCCAGGAAGTCGCTCTGCGGGACAAATATCAGCTCAACGTGGTGACCATCGGCAAAAGCCGCGCAACCTCCTCCGCTTCAACACACGCCTCCATTCACAAAGTTTTGGGAATTCCGCAACCCAACCGCGTTTTCGAACCTGATGATATTCTTGTGCTGTTCGGAAAGGCACAGGATGTGAGGCGCCTGATGCATGAATACGAGGTCTAGAAAACCCAAAAATCTGTAGCTGTATTGGAACTGCACTGGAGGAAGCCATCGGGAACCGCCGGTTTCAAAACTCACAATGCCCCGGCGTACGCGGAAACGGAATCACGTCACGAATATTCGGGATGCCGGTGACAAACATCAACAATCGTTCGAAACCGAGGCCGAAACCCGCGTGCGGGACGGTGCCGTATTTCCGGAGGTCGGCATACCAAGCGTAGGATTCGGGATCGATATTGTGATGTTTGAAGTTTTCTAACAAAACATCGTATCGCTCCTCACGCTGTGAGCCACCGATGATTTCGCCTATGCCAGGCACTAGCAAATCCATTGCAGTGACAGTTTTTCCATCTTCGTTGAGGCGCATGTAGAAGGGTTTAATTTCTTTCGGGTAGTTGAAAACCGTGGTCGGTTGTTTGAAATATTCTTCGGTCAACCAACGCTCATGTTCGGATTGGAGGTTGAGTCCGTATTTCACAGGATACTGGAATTTCTTACCGGAATTTTCTAACAACTTCACCGCATCGGTGTAGGTGATGCGTTGGAAGGGTTTTTCGACCACATGCTCCAACCGTGCGCGCAGGCCTTTGTCGACGAACTTTTCGAAGATAGAGAGATCGGGATCGGCGAGCGCCTCGGTGACAAGGTATTTGATCATTTCCTCGGCACAATCCATGTCGCCGGCGAGATCGCAGAACGCCATTTCCGGCTCGACCATCCAGAACTCCGCAGCGTGGCGTGAGGTGTTGGAATTTTCCGCACGAAAGGTCGGCCCGAAGGTGTAGATGTTGGAAAGCGCGCAGGCAAAAGTCTCGCCCTCAAGCTGGCCCGAGACGGTGAGATAGGCGCGTTTCTCGAAAAAGTCTTCGGTGTCTTTGGAGATTTTATCATCCGGCAAAGTCGTGACCCGGAACATCTCCCCCGCGCCCTCGCAATCGCTTGCAGTGATAATTGGTGTATGGACGTAGACGAAATCGCGCTCTTGGAAAAAGCGATGGATCGCATACGCCATACGGGAGCGTATACGAAACGCAGCCCCAAACAAATTCGTGCGCGGACGAAGATGGGCAATGGAGCGTAAGAATTCCTGCGTATGGCCTTTTTTCTGTAGGGGATAATCTTCGGGTACCTCGCCGACCAATCGAATCTCAGTCGCCTGCATTTCCCAATCTTGGCCTTGCGCGGGCGAAGCGATTAGCTTTCCAGAAACGTTCACCGACGCACCGGTCGCCATTTTAAAAATGTCCTCGTAACCCGGTATTCCTGCATCTGCAATGATCTGGAGATTTCCCAGACAAGAGCCATCATTAAGCTCAATAAATGAAAATCCTTTCGAATCGCGTCGGGTGCGAACCCAGCCCCCTACCACAATAGAATCTGTAGGTTCCGTTCGGGCGAGGACGTGTTTGATAAGCGTGCGCATGTGCAAATTCTAAATTTCAAGTTTCAAAGTTCAACTACCAAGAGAAACTCTAGACTTTAAATTTTAAACCTCAATTGAGAGTAAGCTCTCGGATTTTGAGAGCAGGAGGCTAAGACAGGGTCTTTCCAGTTTTCGGGCATGCTTTTGCCACAGAGGCACAGAGAATATAGAGAGAGGACACAGAAATACGTTATGAAAATGACTCCTCAGTGTTCTCCTTTTTCCTCTGTTCCTCAGTGGTAAAAATTGCCCGATTTAATCTCGACTCACTTCCACCCCAACGAAGCCAGGCCCAGCAACGCGCAAGCTCCCAGCACCCAGGTGAACGGGATTTTGAAACGCCACATGGCAAGGAACGCGGCGATCGCGAGGACGGCGATGAAGCCATCAAATTTCCCATGTTCCGGCCAGAGCGCGTGCGCGGAAAATTTCACACCGAGATTGAGGATCACACCGACGACCGCGGCGGTGATCGCTGTTAGAGCCGCGCCGATCCTCGGCATATCGCGCAGGCCTTCGACATAGGGCGCGCCGAGAAAGACGAAAAGAAAGCACGGGACGAAAGTCACCCATGTGGTGATGAACGCGCCGATGCTTGCGGCGGCGAGTGGGGCGAGATCGCCGGGATTTTGCCAGCCACCGACGAAACCGACGAATTGCAAAACCATGATCAGCGGACCCGGCGTTGTTTCCGCGAGGGCGAGCCCGCTCATCATTTGCGTATGAGTGAGCCACGGGAAATTCTCGACCGCTTGTTGCGCCACATAGGGCAAAACCGCATACGCACCGCCAAAAGTGACCAGCGCCGCTTTGCTGAAAAACACACCTTGGGTGACAGGGGTGCTTTCCCAGCCTAGCCAAATACCAAGCGACAGAATCGGCAACGCCCAAAGTGGCACGCAAACCAACACAATCATCAGACTCCTAGCCCATGTGGCTTTCTGTGAGGGCGGAAGTGTTAGATAATCTTCTTCGCTTTTATCATGCGAAGAACCGTGGCTTTTGCTCGCAGGAAATTGTTCCGGGAAAAATCGATGGCCTATCAGACCGATGGCCGCCGCTCCGAAAATGATCATGACGAAGGAAATGTTGAAAAAATAGATCCCGAGAAATGAAAGCGCGGCAATTCCCCACAGCGATCCGCTGCGCAGGGTTTTTCCGCCGATGCGCATGACTGCCGAGAGAATGACCGCGATGACAGCAGGTAGGAGACCATAGAAGATAGCTTTCAAAAACGGTAAATCGCCGCCTGCCATGTAGAGCCAGCTCAACGCGAAAAGAATGATTGCGGATGGTAGAACAAACAAACCCCCAGCCGCTAAGCCGCCTTTCCAACCATGCAGGCGCCAGCCAAGATAGGTCGCGAGCTGCTGGGCCTCCGGTCCGGGCAAGAGCATGCAGAAATTCAACGCATGCAGAAAATGGCTTTCGGAAATCCACTTTTTCTTCTCCACCAAGTCCCGATGCATGATGGCAATTTGCCCCGCCGGTCCGCCAAAGCTGATCAGCCCGAGTTTCAACCAATAAGCGATCGCTTCTCGGAGTTTCGGCATCGACGGGTTCATGCGGGGATGTTGGGGGCTAAGCTAGGTAAATCAAAGAAAAAGCCTCTTCCGCAAAATCTGTGGGTTGAACTGGCATCCGAGCGCTGTGTAGCTGCGAGAAGTTCTTGAAAGTTGTCCACAACAGACCGATTCGAGAATGAGCCTTTACCGTCGGAGAAGCGGGCT
>JBIKNX010000264.1:0-3156 GCA_044358435.1 Luteolibacter sp. | reverse complement strand
CCTTGAGCGCGTGCGCCACTCCGCCGCGCACGTGATGGCCACCGCCATTCTCCGAATCTGGCCGGATGCGCAGTTCGCTTACGGCCCGCCGATCGAAAACGGATTTTATTATGATTTTGAAATGGCTCACCGCATCACGCCCGACGATTTCGAGAAAATCGAGGCGGAGATGAAAAAAATCGCCAAGGAAAACCAGAAGTTCGAATACAAGGCGATTTCCCGTGAAGAGGCCAAAGCCATGGCGGAATCAGGTCGGCTCGGCGGCCTTACCGAACGCCCAGGCAACCCGTCCCGGTTCAAGCTCGATCTGATCGACAAGATTCCCGAAGGTGAGCAAATTTCCTGTTTCCAAAACGGTGACTTCATCGATCTCTGCGCCGGCCCGCACGTGGGTTACACCTCGAAGTGCAAGAATGTGAAACTCATGTCGGTCTCATCGTCGTTCTACATGGGTGACGAATCCAAAGGCCAACTCCAACGCCTTTACGGAACCGCTTTTGAAAACAAGGAAGAACTCGAACAACACCTCGTTCGTCTCGAAGAAGCGAAAAAACGCGATCACCGCCGTCTCGGCCGCGAGCTCGGGCTTTTCCACATCGACGAGGCCGTCGGCCAGGGTCTGGTTCTTTGGAAACCGAAAGGTGCGATCGTGCGTCGCGCACTTCAGGATTTCATCACCGCCGAACTCGACAAGCAAGGATACTCCCAAGTCTTCACTCCACACATCGGCAAGCTCGATCTCTATCGCACTTCCGGTCACTTCCCTTATTATCAGGAAAGCCAGTTCGCGCCGATCGCAGAGCGCGACACCTTGGAAAAACTCGCTGACGAAGACGCAACCTGCGCGACCCTGATCAACGGTCTCGAGCAGGGAACTTACGAAGGGTATCTGCTCAAGCCGATGAATTGCCCGCATCACATCAAGATCTTTGCGAGCGATCACCATTCCTATCGTGACCTTCCTGTCAGGCTCGCGGAATTCGGAACGGTGTATCGCTGGGAACAATCCGGCGAACTCGGCGGCATGACCCGTGTCCGTGGCTTCACTCAGGACGATGCCCACCTTTTCTGCACGCCCGACCAAGTTGCTGCCGAAGTCAAAGGCTGCCTCGACCTCGTGAAAAAGGTGCTCTCAACCCTGGGCATGAACGACTACCGTGTCCGCCTCTCCCTGCGTGATCCGGATAGCGACAAATACGTCGGTTCCTCGGAAAACTGGGACAAGGCCGAAGCCGCCCTCCGCGAAGCCGTCATTCACCTTGGTGTCGAATACACTGAGGAAATCGGAGAGGCCGCCTTCTACGGACCGAAGATCGACTTCGTCGTCAAAGACGTGATCGGTCGCGACTGGCAACTCGGCACGGTTCAGGTGGATTACAACCTTCCGGTCCGTTTCAAGCTTTCCTATATCGGCGAGGACAACAAGCCGCACATTCCCGTCATGATCCACCGCGCGCCCTTCGGCTCGTTGGAACGCTTCACCGGCCTGCTCATCGAACACTTCGAAGGCAAATTCCCTGCCTGGCTCGCCCCAGAACAAGTCCGCATCCTGCCGATCTCCGAAAAGACTCTCGAGGCCGCGGAAACCCTCGCCGCGAAACTCGCCGACCTGGGAATCCGCGTTTCGGTCGATCGCTCGGCTGATAAAGTCGGTGCGAAAATCCGAAACGCCCGCATGGAGCGCATCCCGAACATGGTCATCCTCGGCCAAAAGGAAGTTGAAGATGGAACTGTCTCCCTCCGCGTGCGAGGTCAGGAAGAACCGATCGCAAAAACCGAGCAACAGTTCATCGACGAACTGCTGACGGAGATTCGCGAGCGGAGTTTGTGACGTGGCGGCGGATTGTATCCGCCATGCCGATTTCAAAATGAAACAGAGATTTGATTCTGGCTGCGGTTCCTTTCTTTTTTGCGCCTTGCGGTCAGATCAATTCCGGCATGTGCAAATTCAATGTCTACCATCTCCAAAACCCCACGCAGCCCCACGATATCATCGGTGGCTTAGTTTCTACCGGCCGCACGACCGACAAGATCGTGAGCGATTTTGCAAAAGGTGAGCCGCGGTTGAAAATGCTTTAGGAGCTGCCGTGTCTCACGGCATGAGGCTAAACGGTGTCTCACCGTTTGATTCCTCACTAAGGGTGAGACACCCTCATGCCTCAGGGGGTGATGACACCCCCGCTCCTGTTTCGCTTACGAGTTCGCGATTGAAAATCGCGGTTCCTTTCGTTTTTGCGTCTTGCGCATCGGCCAATTACGGTATATACAAATCTTATGGTCGCTACGTACAACATGAAAGAGGCTCAAGCGAGCCTGACGAAACTCTGCCGGTCGGGAGAGCGTTTTGTCATCGCAAACCGCAATGAACCGGTGGTTGTTGCTCTGCCGGTTGAGGATTTCGAAGCGTTGATGGAAACCTTGGATGTGCTGGGTAATCCCGCTGCGATGGAGGCCATTCAAGCGGCCAAACAAGGCAAAACCCATTATCGCCCGCTCGATCTGAACGATGAAAATTTCGGCCTCTGAGCAAGTGGCCGACTGGTTGGTCGGACTGCCACCGCAGACCAAACGCCGAGTGCGACTTGCCTTGCGCGATCTCGCCAAAGGCAAAGGCGACATCAAGGGACTTCAAGGTTCTCTGGAAGGTTTCAACCGGCTCCGCATCGGTGGCCTGCGCTTGATCTACCGTCAGGTTTCAGCAAATGAAATCTTGCTGGAATACGGATGCACCCGTGATGTGGTCTATGAGCTATACGAGCAGATTTTGCAGAATCGCAAAGGCTAGCTGAACTTTAGCGAAAAGGGACGGACCATTTTTGATTGGCCTTGCCTCCCTGAAAGGAACCGCGATTTGCAATCGCGACTCCAACTGGCTGCGTAGTTCAAGATATTTCACTTACGAGGTCGCGATTGCAAATCGCGGTTCCTTTCTTTTTGAATCAAATCACCCCGTTTGCGCAGTTCGTCTCGCCTTGTCCGGAGAGTGCGTTGATGAGATTGGTGAGGGATTTCATCGCCTGGCGTGGGACGGATTCGAACGTGCGTGAGCCGATGTGCGGGGTGACGATGACTTTCGGGTGATGCAGCAGCGGGTGGTCGGCGGCGGGTGGCTCTTCGTCTAACACATCCGTGGCGTAACCCGCGAGTTTTCCGGAA
>JBIKNX010000082.1:0-10977 GCA_044358435.1 Luteolibacter sp. | reverse complement strand
CGGATTGGCAAATTACGGCGAAGGTTTTGCCAAAGAGCTTACAGTCGATGATTTCACGGATGAAGAGGGTGCGATTCGAATCATCGAGGAGGTCGAACAATGTCAGATCGATATTTTCACCAGGATGGATTCCAGAAAGTATGATGATGTGGCGATAGATGCGGACATATTCCGTGTGGCGGGGCATGAAATCAAATTGGCTTCAAAAGCATCCCTGATTGGCTGGAAATCGAAATCGACTCGTGAGAAAGATCGAATTGATGCAATGGCGCTATCCCGTCTGCAGGATGATCCCAAAGCATTTGATTGAGATCGAATTTCATTGGTAGCGGTCAAATTAATGGATTCCCGCTTGCGTGTTCGGGAGGGCTTGGTTACGGGGTGTGTGTCCGGTCGCCTTCGGGGATCGGGCGAACAACACAAATCACACCATATGGCTATTACCCGCGCGTTGCTTTCGGTTTCTGATAAAACAGGTTTGGTAGAATTTGCGAAAGGACTCGCAGGAATTGGGGTCGAGCTGCTCTCAACCGGCGGTACCGCAAAAGCGCTGCGTGATGCGGGTCTGCAGGTCATCGATGTTTCCGAATACACCGGCGCGCCGGAGCTTTTCGAAGGCAGGCTGAAAACGCTTCATCCGAAAGTTCATGGGGGTTTGTTGCATCGTCGGGATGATCCGGATCATATCTCGGATGCGGCTAAACACGGAATTCCTGCGATCGATCTGGTGGTGGTGAATTTGTATCCCTTTGAAGAAACCGTGGCCAAGCCGGGAGTGACCTTGGAGGAGGCGATCGAAAACATCGACATTGGGGGTCCATCCATGTTGCGCAGCGCGGCGAAGAACCATTCCCACGTGACGGTGGTGGTTTCTCCTGAGGATTATCCGGTGGTTTTGGAGGAAATGCGCAACAATCAGGGTGATACCACCAAAGGACTTCGCGAGCAGCTTGCGGTGAAAGTGTTTCTCCGGACTTCACAGTATGACGGAGCGATCACGAATTTCCTCGGTCAATGCAGGCAGGGAACGGGTTGTTCCTTTACCGTGAGCTTACCGTTGGAGCAGGAGCTTCGCTACGGGGATAATCCGCATCAGAAATGCTCGTTGTATGGAAACTTCGCTTCATGCTTCAGCCAGGTCCAGGGCAAGGAGCTGAGCTACACGAACATTCTGGATATCGAAGCGGCAGCGGATCTGATTTTGGATTTCGTGCGCCCGACGGTGGCCATTCTCAAACACACGAATCCGTGCGGAGTCGGCCAAGACGACGAAGATCTGCGTCTGGCCTGGCAGAAGGCGTTTGAGACGGATCGACAAGCGCCGTTCGGCGGGGTGATCGTCACCAATCGTCCGCTGACTTTGGAGTTGGCGCGGGTCATCTCGGAAATTTTCACCGATGTCATCATCGCACCGGATTTCGAACCCGATGCGCGGGCTCTGCTGCAGAAGAAGAAAAACCTGCGTTTGATGAAGATCAACGATGCCTATCTGTCCGCTAAAAAAGCGCCTGTGATCCGTTCGTGTCCGGGTGGTTTGATGGTGATGGATCGGGATCACACCGCGTTGGGACTGGATGATTTGGAAAGCAAAGTCGTGACCAAGCGTCCACCGACCCAGGAAGAAATCCGCGCGATGCGCTTTGGTTGGCGTATTGTCAAACACGTGAAGTCGAATGCCATCGTCTATGCCAATGCCGACCGCACGCTCGGAATCGGTGCCGGCCAGATGAGCCGGGTGGATTCCTCGCGGATAGCGATTTGGAAAGCCAAGGAAGCCGGTTTGTCGCTGCAAGGATCCATCGTCGCCTCGGATGCGATGTTTCCGTTTGCCGACGGATTGCAATCCGCCATCGATGCCGGCGCGACCGCCTGTATCCAACCCGGCGGATCGATGCGGGATGATGAGGTGATCGCCGCAGCGGATGCCGCGGGTATGGCGATGGTCTTCACCGGGCACCGTCACTTCAGACATTGAGAGGTTCTTGGTTCTTGCCCCGGCGGGTGGAGAACCCTATGTTTTTCGCGTTGATGAAGTTTATTCGGATCATTGCCGCGGTTTGCCTGACGTGCTTCACGTGCTTCACGGAATCGGCTTTTGGCCAAACGCCTCAGGTTTCCGTGGCGGCGGGTTCGGATGATGCCGTCAAGCTCGCTGAATCGCTTGCGGCCAAGAAATCCGCGAGTGAGGGATCGATTTTGAATCGCAAGGACGCGCGGGTCATTTCTCTGAAAATTCCCGCGCCACGCGGGCAGATTGTGGATCGGAACGGCGAGCCCTTTGCGCAAAATGAAGTGGCGTATCAGGTCGCGTTGCAGTTTCAGCAGTTTCAGGATGTCGACAGGGCCTATGTGGTGGACTGGGCCCGCTCACGAATGGGCAAGTTGGATGGGGTGATCGATTTGGCTTATCCGAAAACCGATGATGAGCTTTATGACCATTACCGGCACCGGCGTTGGTTGCCGCTTTATCTGAGCCGGATGTTGAGTGAAGAGGAGGGGAAGAAGATCGTTTCGAAATTGCCGGATGGGATGGTCTTGTCGCCGGTTTACCGCCGTAAATATCCGCATCAGGGTTTGGCTGCGCACATTATCGGTTACGCGGGCAGTGTGGGAAAACTGCCCACCGGACCCATCAATTTCAATGATCCGCTGTGGGAGGAAAGCGAGGGGCGTGCCGGATTTGAAAAGCTCTTCAACGGGCAGCTCACGGGGGTGGACGGGATGAAGCGCCTGTTGTTTGACGAGAATGGCAACAAGCTGTTGGAAGAGCAGGTCAAACGTCCGCTGCCCGGCGGCACGCTGGTCACGACGTTGAATTTGAAATGGCAGAAGCTCGCGGAGGATGTGCTCGCAAAGGGCTGTCAGCGCGGGGCTTTTGTGGTCATTGATGTTGTCACCGGAGAAGTGCTGGTGATGGCATCGCGCCCAACGTTTGATCTGAACCGCTTCATCCCCGGCGTTAGCGAGACGGAATTCCAAGCTCTTCAGGATGATCCGGCAACGCCGCTTTTCGGGCGTGCGTTCCAATCCTGTTACCCACCGGCATCATCCTACAAGCCGGTCGTCGCGCTGGCAGCGCTGGACCGTGGAATCGTCGATGAAAACAAACTCATCGATTGTCCGCCTGCCATGACCTTGGGTAACCATACCTTCAAAAACTGGACGATGGTTCCGGAAGGCGCGATTGATGTGAAACGCGCACTCGCCCGTTCCTGTAACACTTGGTTTTATCAGATTGGAATCGAGACCGGCGCGTCCGTCTTTCTGGATCTTTCCAATCGTTTGGGCTTGGGCGAAAAATCGGGTCTGCCTCTGATCGGAGAAACTCCGGGACTTGTTCCGACCCATGAATGGATGATGAAAAACGAGGGTCGGCGGATTTTGAATGGAGACACGGCGAACATGTCGATCGGGCAAGGCAGTCTTTTGGCTTCACCTCTACAAGTCGCACAGATGATGGCGGGAATCGGAAATGGAACGGCATTGCCGAAGTTATCGTTGATTTCCCAAGTTCAGGACAATCGCGGTCGGGTCGTTCAGGCGATGCCACCCGAGCGGAAAAACTGGCTCGGTGTTGATTACCATGCCGTGGAAGTGGTTCGAGCCGGAATGCGGGATGTGGTTTCTCAGGGATACGGCACGGGACGCAGCGGAAATCTGACGTATACGACATTGGCAGGCAAAACCGGAACCGCGCAATGGGGTCCGCCCAAGTTGAATCAGCGCCTTGCCTGGTTTGCCGGATTCCTTCCCCATGATAATCCGCGTTATGCTTTTGCGGTTTTATACGAGGGTAAACCGGGAGAAAGGGTCTCCGGTGGCCGCATGGCGGCTCCGATGGTAAGAAACTTTTTCGAACCGCTGAAAGATGAGATCAAGGAGATCATTGAGCCGCCAAAACGGGCCGTTGTGGTGATTGCGGAGGGTGAAAGTGGTGAGGTTGTGCAAGGAGAGGGAGAAATTCTCAAAGCCATCCCCATTGAAGATCCCGAAATCATGCCATTGGAGCCAGCTGAAATTCTCCGAGCGGTGCCAGTCGATGAAGAATCCGTTGTCGATGACGATGACGTGGTCGAATAGACTTTAGTTGGTCCGTCTATTGTCCATTTGTTTTGATTGCTGAATTCCGAATGTCGATTCAATGGAATCCAACCATGATGGCGCGGTGATCGGAGGCTTGCTCCCAGTTGGGAGTATCGATGATTTTTGAATGGTCACGGTCGATGTTTGTTTTCAACGCTTTTGAGACGGTGACAAAATCAATGCGGTCGTAGCTGTCCTGTGAACTGTAATGATAGGTCCACTTTTCACCGCGCTGGTCAGCCACGTTGACGGGTGTCAGGTAAAGCGGACTTCGGGAATCTCCGAGAATGATTTTCGTGCTGAGGCTTTCGATGTGATCGTTGAAATCCCCATAAGCGATCAGACGCGTGCCGGTTTGCTGGGAAAGAACGGAATCGAGGTGTTTCCTGACATGTTCTGCTTCTGAAATGCGGATTTCCGCCTGATCGAAGTTCGGGACGATTCGTTTTGATTTCAGATGGATGCCAATGAATCTTATGGGTTGTTGATCGATTTCAATAGTCACATCAAGGATTCCGCGTTGCATGGCATGCCCGGTCTGGCCGATCATGATATCGGGACAATGTTTGGCGGTGATGGGGAAGCGCGACAAAATGCCGAGGTGGCGAATGGGATCCGTGCCTCCGGTATGATGGAAGTAGGGAAGATCCCGTCCTGCTTTTCTGAGTCGTTCCCGGACTTCCGAAACATCCGCCTCGCTGCCGATTTCAGAAAGGCCGATGATGTCCGCGCCACTGGCGGCGAGTATGTCGATGATGGCGTTTTTGGACTCCGGTGATTTTTCAGGATTCTGGCTGGAGACGAGCCAGTTTTTTAAGTTGTAGGAAACGAAACGAAACGCGCCGCAGGAATGATCTACAGCGAGTCGCGTTTTAACCCTCTGATCAGGCGGAATCTCAAGCGCGGTAGTCGCGGCGGATGTTTTCCACGGAGGTGTTTCCGCAAGTTGGGAAAACCATGTGGCTGCAAAGATCAGGATCGTGAAACCCAGGCAACAGGCGAAGCGCAGCCAAGGTGAAGACTTACGCATGGGGGGAGGGGATGAGAGGGCTCAGGCCGGAGAAACAAACAAGGCCTCGAGTGGAGGGATTATACGTCGTGAGACTGGTTGTTGGCAGCCGGTTTGACGCGGGCGGTCTTGTCGGCATCTTTCTCACGTTTGACCTCGTCTTCGGAACGGGTGATTTCACGTTCGAATTCCTCACGGGCTTTCTTGAATTCACCCATGCTTTTGCCCACGCCACGCGCGAGTTCCGGGAGTTTCTTAGCTCCGAAAAGGAGGAGGATCACGACAAAGATCATGATCATTTCAGGTCCGCCGATAGGGCCAATCAAGCCGAGGAATGAGGTGCTCATGGATTTAGGGTAGGTGAGGGAAGGATGTGATGCAAGTGACAAGAACCGGTTGCTTGCTGGCGATATATCAATGAATACCGTTTGTCGGGTAAAGATATTTCACGAAAGTCGGTTGCGAAAATCGGGATAGCAGAAGGTTCGGATCGTTTCAATCCGGCCGTTCTCGTGAAGCAGGGCGATGGACGGGTGTTTCACTCCGTTGAAGGTGGTGGTCTTCACCATGGTGTAATGAGCCATATCGTCGAACACTAGGATATCGCCGGCGCGGAGTTCGCGGTGGAAAGTGTAGTCGCCAATGACATCGCCAGCCAAGCAGGTCGGGCCGCCGAGGCGGTAGGTGAAGAGAGATTGGGAGATTGGGAGATTGGGAGATTGGGGATCTTGGGCAAGATGGTAGGTTTCGCCCTCCAGAGTAACTGCTGGATTCAAGACCTCTGGTTTCTGGTCTCTGGCCTCTGACTTCTCAACAAGATACACATCAGGCCGGTAGGGCATTTCGATGACGTCCGGCATGTGTGCGGTGGCGGAGATGTCCAGAATGGCGAGTTTATGTCCGGCGGATTCGAATACATCCATGACCGTGGCACGGAGCACCCCGGCGTGAATGGCGACCGCTTCGCCGGGTTCGAGCCAGACATCCACGCCGTATGCTTCCCGTGCTTGCTTCACAAGACGAATAAGTCGGTCGCGATCATAGAAGGGTTTGGTGATCCAATGGCCGCCGCCCATGTTGAGGTAGGTGATCTGTTTGGAACGGAGCAGATCACCAAATTTTTCATCCACGGCTTGAAGCGTGGACTCGAGATCGGGTGAGTTTTGTTCACAAAGCGTATGGAAATGCAGACCGGAAATGCCGGTTAGATCGGCGCCGACCAGATGATCCGCAGTGACTCCGAGGCGTGAACCGGCAACACAGGGATCGTAGATGGGAGTTTGCCCGGTGGAGTGTTCCGGATTGATCCGGAGTCCGCAAACTACCTCACCTGAAATGAATCGCGGGTGTGCGAAGATTTTTTCCCGAAAGCGGAACCATTGGGAAAGGGAATTGAAATCGAGGTGATGGGTGAATTCCAAAAGTTGGTCGATGTCGTCCTCATCGTAAGCAGGTGAGTAGGTGATGATGTGCTTTCCGAAATGTTCCTTCGCGAGCAGGCCTTCCCAGAGTCCCGAAGCACAGCATCCATCCAGATCTTTGTTGAAATAGGGAAAGGCTTTCCAACACGAAAACCCCTTGAGAGCGAGAATGATCCTGCAACCCGCCTGATCCGCCACTTCGCGCAGAATGGCGGTGTTGCGTTGCAGGGCAGGGATGGAAATGAGGAACATAGGTGCGCCGCAGGGTGTTTGGGGAATAAGGGGAGAGTCAAGGAGGATGATTCACCCCTCTTTAAATCAAAAATTAACCAAGCAGTGTGAGCATTAGCGAACATGATCCAATAAGACTAAGTCTTAACCGCTTTGACTTTTGAGTTATTGCTCAGCTTTGATTTTGGTGATGGGGTGTTCGGGGGAGCTGGATTTGTCTTTGGTGACGCAATCGTGATTCCAGGAGAGTTTGACTTTGGTGTGGGGTTTGAGCGATTCGATGGTAGCGAGGATTTCGGCAGAAATTTTTGCGTTTCCTTGATTGTCTCTGATAAGGATTTGGAAACTGGTTTGTTTGGGGTCGCCGTATTCGCCGGGTTTTTGATAATCGAGGTATTCGATGATCTCGAAGGTGGCGAGTTTGCCGGAATGACCACATCGATCCGGGCATAAACTTGTTTTACCCAAGCATTCATGGTCTTTGATGCCGATGAATTTCGCGACCGTGGAGTGGGAGGAAAGGAGTTCGCGTTTTTCTAGTGCAGTATCTTTTCCTGTATCATTTTGCTCGAGTTCAAATCTTGCTTCATCTTTGTCTGTTTGCGCCAGCGGTGCAGAAGCCGCTGCAGATAAAGCCGCGGTTACATCAGTTGAGAGTGATCGTTTCTGGGGATTGGATCTGCTCAGATTAGCTTCGATACTTGGATTAGCTTCGGGTGTAACTGGCACGATTGCGGATGAGGTTTTTTTCTCCGATGTATTTTCTATATCCGATTGATATAACGATTCGCTTAGCGGTCGATCGTTCAAGGCCAATGAATCAGCTAAAGCTGACGCATCTGAAGCCACTGGGAGGGCTGATGGGCTTTCTTCACCTCTTCCGGCAACGTGACCAGAGTCGCGTCCTGTTTTCTGGAGCATGTCGGAATCTATTCTATCAGCCACATCTATGTTGAGTGAGTCGATGTTCATTCTACTTGTTGCCGGTATTTCCGAATTCGTCTCGGAACTTGCAGAAGCCATCGTGAGTGGCAGTTCTTTAGTGGGAGAAAAAATGAACTGCTTGATGAAAAGGGTTGCGGCTAGGACGGCTGCGATTCCGAAAATTGTACGGTAAGTGGCGCGGGGGATGACGGAATTCTCGATTGCGCGGGATGAGTTGTTAGGGCCGATGATGAGGTCGAGCTTCTCGCGTTTGGGTGGGGAGAGTTTCCAGAAGCGGTCGGCGCTAGAGGGAGGGGTTTCGAGGAGGAGGGAGTGGAGGGTTTTGGTGCGGTTGAGGAAAAGTTGGAGTTCGGGATCGGCAGCGCAGAGGGCTTCGAGCTCGGCGGCTTCGAAGGGAGACGCCTCGCCGAGAACCCACGCGGTGATGCGGGCTTCGAGGTTTTCGTTAGGGCTTGTGTGGAGGTCTTTCATGCTGGGAGAAGTTTGCTAGATTGCTGGTATTCAGTTTTCAGGGGAGATGAAGAGGTTGGAAATCTGAAGAGGGTCGAAAGTCGAAAGTCTGAATGTCGGATTTAGAATCGCTGGTGCGATTAGAGATAGTCGCGGAGGTCGCGGAGGGAACGCAAAGAGAAGAGGGATTTACGATTGATGATTTTGGATTTTTGAATGAAGGAGAATGGATTGGCTAATTACTTGAAATTTGAGATTTGAAACTTTCAGCCTTCGGGTGATTCGATGCCTAGGTGGCGGAGGGAGATGGCTAGGGATTTGAGGATGTGGTGGAGTTTGTAGCCGACGTTGGAGACAGTGAGGTTGGTTTGGCGGGCGATTTCTTCATAGCGGAGGCCGGAGAGGTATTTGAGGGAGACGAGGGTTTTGTCGGGTTCGGGGAGTTCGGCGATGAGGAGTTGGAGGGTGCCTATGGTTTCGAGTTTGCCCATGGCGGCATCGGGATCGAGGGCTGGAGTTTCAAATTCCACGGAGTTTTGAGGATGGGTTTCGATGGGAGTGGTGCGTTTGTTGTCGCGGATGTGGTTGAGGGCGAGGTTGCGGACGCAGCGGAAAAGCCAGGGGCGGGGGGCTTCGACTTCGTGCCAGAGGGAATGGAGACGCATGAAAGAATCCTGGACGATGTCCTCGGCAGCCTCGCGTTGCCCGAGGATGCCGAAGGCGTAACGCAGGAGGGCGGATTCCTCGGCGTCGTATATCTGGCGCAGGGTGGGTTTTTCCTCCATGGTTCTTGGGTTTGAGGGAGAGGAAAGGACCGCGACGGCTCCACCGCTTTTACGGGCGGCGGAGTTGGAGGTTAGGGGTTCCATGGATCAATGGTTGCATGCTTCTTAGGTAAAGACACACCAAAGGAATGATCCTTAGAGATTTTTTGGATTTTTTTAGAAAATGAATTTAACCGCAGATGAACGGGATGAACGCAGATAGAGAATGGAGGATAAAGACTCCCTGTGCAAATTCCAAGCTCTGTGTTCTTAGCTGTTCATTTTTCTTCAAACAGAAAACAGTTCGCGGGCGGTGTAGGCCATGCCGATGGATGCGGCGGCATCGCCACCTTCCGCCCATTCGAAGCGGGTGGTTTCCTTTTCCGGATCGATAGGGCTGTGGCGATAGATCGGCCAAGCGCGATCGGCGAAGCCATTACGGACCCACGCGAGGAAATCATCGCGGAATCCGGCTTCGGCGAGTCCACCGCCGATGACGACCAGACCGGGATCGAAGGTTCTAACAAGATCGGCGATGCCGTAACCGAGAATGAAACCTTGTTGTTTGAAAAGCTGGATGGAAAGGGCGTCGCCGTTTTCCGCGAGGGTGCGGAGTTTGAAGGCTTTTTCCTCGATCGTCGCTTCGGTTGCGTTGAGGGGATGATCCTTCCATTGGGGTTTCTGGAGTTCGATCGACAGCCTGCGGCGGAGGGCGACCAGAGAAACCCACGCTTCCAGGCAGCCTTTGAGACCGCAACTGCATGCGGGAAGCGAGCCGTCGTCTTCGGTGAACGGCACGGAAATGTGACCCACCTCAAGGGCGAGTCCGTTGGCACCTTCGTAAAGTTTTCCGCCGGGCAGAACGAACCCGCCGCCGAGGCCGGTGCCGGGAGCGACCAGCAGCAGGGCGCCGAGGTGTTTGTGGCGGATCGCGTATTCACCCACGGCTGCGGCGTTACAGTCATTGGTCATGTGAACGGGAAGGTTCAGGTGGCTGTTCAGCTCACTGCAAATATCCGTCCCGACCCAGTCATCGCCGAGGTTGGCTTTTCCCCAGATTACGCCGTTTGAGGAAGGGGCAGGGACATCCAGGCCGATACCACCGATGTCCGTGCGTTCGATTCCGGCGTTCTTGGTCAACTCATCGAGAGCGGCTTCGAGTTGTTTGAATGTGGCTCGGTAGCCCTCTTTGACATGGCTTTTCACTTCCACGATGGGACCCACCTGATCTCCGGATGAGTTGATGATCACCGATTTGATGGTCGAACCTCCGATATCCAATCCGGCGAAATGCTTGGCTTTTGACATGGTCGAATCGTGCTTCGGGTCGCAGTGATTCGTCAAGATGCAAGGATCTTTGCGGTGGATTTTTAGTTGCAAGCGGATCGCATCCCGATAAAACGAATTGGCTCTCACGAAGCGCGATCAAATCGCGGAAATGTGAAAAGCCGCTGTAGCTCAGGGGTAGAGCAGCTCATTCGTAATGAGCAGGTCGTCGGTTCAAATCCGACCAGCGGCTCCATCATTTCTTCAATTCCCCAGGAGGAAATGGCGTGGATGTGCTTCCTGAGCATTTGCCGCTCAAGGTGCTCGTTCCTATCAGCCGGCCCGAGGCATCACGTTGAGTGACGGTCGAAGGTCCGTAGCAATGTCCGGTGGAGGTTTGGGTTCCGGTCAACCGACCCGATGCATCGCGGAACTGCGTGCGCGCGCCGGAGCCTAAATTGTGAGTGGTGCTCGCGGTTCCGGTCAAGCGACTGCTGGCATCCCGGTAAGTGGTGCTGGAACTGTTGGAGTAGGAGTTCGTTTGGGTCGTCGCACTTCCCGTCAACCTGCCGCTGGCGTCCCGGAAATCCGTGCGGGCGGTGCTGCCAAAACTGGAGTTTGTGGTCGCCGTTCCGATCAACCGTCCCGACGCATCTCGAATGACCGTGCGCTCCGTATCACCCGCCTGCTTCTGCCGTTCAAGAGTCTGAACCACCCGCCCGGAAGCATCCCGAACCACCTCACGGCAGGTCTGTGCGGTGGATGAGTTAAAGAATGCCAAGGAAACCAAAACCGGAAACAGGATCGT
>JBIKNX010000262.1:0-3219 GCA_044358435.1 Luteolibacter sp. | reverse complement strand
AAAAGAAACAGATCAAATAACTCCATCCGCATGTCGAAAACCGATAAGAAACGCAAAACGAAGCTCAGTGACAGGGAACTCCACAAGCTGCTCCTGAAATTCTGGAATCGTGCTCAAAGTGATCTTTGCGAGGTCCGTGGATCTACCATTCACGGTCGCGGTGTGTATGCGACGCGTGACATCATGGCCGATGAACGGATCATCGAATATGTGGGTGAATTGATCAACAAGAAGGAGAGTGGCGTGCGGGGAACCTTGCAACAGGAGCGTTCCTTGAAACATGGCGACGCGGCCGTTTATATATTCAATCTAACGGATAAATACGATCTAGACGGCAATGTGCCATGGAATACCGCGCGTCTGATCAATCATTCCTGTGAGCCGAATTGCGAGGCATGGATGACGGGTAAGCGCATTTACATTCACGCGCTGCGCGACATCAAGGAAGGTGAGGAACTGACCTTTGATTATGGTTTTGATGTGGAGTGTTATGAGGATCATCCTTGCCTCTGCGGACGTGAGGCTTGTGTCGGTTACATCGTTAGTCGCGAGCAGTGGACGATTCTCGAGCAGAAATTGGGAAGTAAAAAACACGCCGGGAAGGCGAGCTGAGCCGTGGGTCTGATTGCGAAAGAAACGATTGAGCAGGTGCTGGCCGCCACGGATATCGTCGACCTCATCGGTTCCTATATCCCGTTGAAACGGGCAGGCACGGGTTACAAGGCGAACTGTCCGTTTCATCACGAGAAATCACCCTCTTTCAACGTCAGTCCCAGTAAGCAGTTCTTTCATTGCTTCGGTTGCGGCAAGAGCGGGAACGCGATCGGTTTCGTGATGGATCACGAGGGTTTGGTTTTCATGGACGCGCTGAAAAAACTTGCTGCGAAGGCCGGGGTGCATCTTGAAGAAGAACCCGATGATCCCCAGGCACGCGCGTCGAAAAAATCCCGTGGCAGGTTGCTGGACCTGCACCGTGAGGCATCGGCTTTTTTCCACGAGCTCTTGAAAACCGATCCAAGCTGCCAGCACGCGCGGGACTATCTGAAAAGCCGGGGTTTTGGAAAGGATATGGCAGGGCGTTGGGAAATCGGATGGATGCCGGATAATCCACAAACCTTCCTTGATTGGGCACGGAGCAGGAATTTCAACGGAAAGGATCTTGTGGCATCGGGTCTTGCTTCCCTGCGTGACGAAAACAGGGCGGCCGCGGGATTGTATGTCCGTTTTCGTGATCGTCTGATGTTTCCCATCCGAAATGAAGTGGGTGATGTCATTGCGTTCAGCGGCCGCCAGCTGAGGGATGATCCGAAATCCGGAAAATACATCAACTCGCCCGAGACCGATATTTTCAAAAAATCGAACGTGCTGTTTGCCTTGGACAAGGCGAAAAAAGCGATACTCAAGGAAAAAACCGTGATTCTATGCGAGGGTCAGATCGATGCGATTTCCTGCCATGAGCGAGGTGTTGAAAACGCCATTGCTCCATTGGGAACCGCTTTCACTTCGCAACATGCCCGCATTCTCAAGCGTTACGCGCAGACGGCGGTGTTGTGCTTTGATGCGGATCTGGCGGGAATGAAAGCCTGCGAGCGGGCGTTTCGTGAACTCAGCCCGGAAGGTCTTTCCGTTAAAGTGGTCGAGCTGCCTGCCGGAGACGATCCGGATACATATCTCAAGGCTCACGGTATCGAGGGCTTCAGGAGGGAAGTCGGGAAAGCGCGGGATTTTTTTGATTTCAAGATCGAGTCAGGCAGAAAGAACGGACGATTGGAAACGGCGGAAGGTAGGACTGAAATGACCCGAGATTGCACCGAGTTATTGGCCGTGATGGGTGATCACGCGGCCCGTGACCAACAGATCAATGTGGTGGCGTCGCTGCTTGGAGTGGGCTCCGCAACACTCAGGCAAAACATCGGGCTCGCTGCAAAAAAAGCCAAGGCTCTTGCAGGCAGGACGATGAATCGCGATGACCCGAGACCATCCGAGGAAGCGGCTGTTCAGGCCATGCCGCTCGATCGCACGGTCGGATATCTCTGTCACCTTGCGATCCGGTCCGCGCCTGCCCAACATTTTTTAACTGAACAATTCGAGACCCTTCACCAAGCCAAGGCTTGGGTAGAGGGGATCGGATTGCTCGAAAAAATCCTGTCTGCCGCACCGGATCCTTCCTCGAACGCAGCGGTCAACGCTTTTGTGGCAGGTTTGCGCAAGAGCGAGCAGTTGGCGCTGCATCAGGAAATGGGCGAAGTCGAAATCAAAATCGAAAATGGTCTGCAATCCGCCGAAGAGGCGATTGGCATGCTTTCATCCATGGTCCTCCAAAAACGAGATGCCGCAGTCAAAGCCGCATTGAATGAGCCCGGACTGACCGTGGAGCGCATGAAAGAGCTGCTGGAGGAAGCCAAGGAAATCGCAGGACTGCTCCGTTGGTCGGGTCGCTCGCTCTATGATGACGAGCTGCCGCAAGAAACCAAGAAGGCTGAAAAAAAGCCTTGGGAAAAGTGGAAGAAGTGATCAGCCCAGCAGGGTCGTCCGCGTGAACAGCGGGATGACGTGGATCCCTCTGGCCTCGATGGCTTCGCGTCCGCCTTCTTCGCGATCCACGAGGACAATGGCGAATTTGACATGACCGCCCTCACGCTCGATGGCATCGATCGCTTTCAGGGTGGATCCACCGGTCGTGATGACATCATCGACAACGATCACATTCTGCCCGGAAGCAAAGTTTCCTTCGATTTGTTTGCCGGCTCCGTGGCCTTTGGGCTCTTTTCGGACGGTGAAAACCTGAAGTGCCTCATCGGGATGTTGGCGGGCGGAGGCCATGCCGATGGCAAGCGAAATGGGATCCGCACCAAGCGTCATGCCGCCGATGGCCTGTATGGAGAGCTTTTCCGAATGGATTTTGGAGCGGACCGCATGCCAACCGAGGTCTCCGATCATCGCCGCACCGAACGGATCGAGGGCGGTGACACGGCAATCGATATAAAGATCCGATTGTTTTCCCGAGGCCAGGGTGAAGGTCCCGGTGCGGACGGATTTCTTGAGAAGGAGGGCTTTGAGGTCGGCGGTGGTTTGAAGCATGCGGGTAGCGTTTCGTTTTCTTGGAAAAGATTCAATCGCGAATCACAGTCATCCCATAGACCGTGATTTTTTTTAGATTCGCTGGCGGGCGATCCCACTCAGGATCGCCCGGATGATTAATCACAAACCAGCTAAAAC
>JBIKNX010000261.1:0-3224 GCA_044358435.1 Luteolibacter sp. | reverse complement strand
ATGCTATCCTTGAATAGAGGGGTTCTGTTGGGCGCTTACGGAAAGAGTAAGAAATGAGTATTTTCTCTGAAGATCGAATGCATTCTCGCTTCGCGCTGTGCCCTCGGCGTGGGCCCTACCAAATGGATAATCCAGCCGGAGGCAGGCTCTCCAGTAGGCTCTGCCATTAATCCCTCTCAAAAAACAACGTGAACTCCTGGCGGTTATACGTCAGATGCGTTTTCACGATCAGGGAAAAGCCGTTTCCTCTCGCGATTTCTAACACATCGTTTTCCAGTTTCTCAATCTCCGCGATACTTTCCGCGCCGGTGGTTTTCAACGTAAACACCGCAAGCGCACCGGGCCGGAGGAAATCCTTCAAGCGCGTCACCAACGTGATCGCCTGGCGCGGCGATCCGTTCATATCGGACAGGATCGCGTCGTATTTGATCCCGCGTGGCGGCACGAATTCGGCAACGTCTTCTCTCAAGAAACTCAGATTCGGATGATTCGCGAGGCGCTTGTCGAGCGGCGCGCGATCGATGGCGGAAACTTCGTATCCCCGCATCAACAATTCCGAAGTCATTCCACCGGGACTCGCACCGAGTTCCAACCAATGCGCGCCTTCCCAAGGCAACTTCCGATACATGGAAAGAAAATGCAAACCCTCGGCAATCTTCGCACCTGCGCGGCTGACGGCATCATCGGCATTTTGTGCGATGTATTTCGTTCCACCCGGATGAAGTCCACCGGCGGCACGTGGAGTAGCAATCCCGCAGTAAAGTCCTTCTTTCCCCACCCAACAAAACAAGGTCTCTTTGTTAGCATCCTGTTCCTCCGCTGACTTCGGCGCGTTTTCGGGAAGATCGAAAACCTGCAACGCCCGCCCTCTCAGGTTCGATGCGAGGGCTTTGTAATAACGTTTCGGCGCACCGGGATCGAGCTGACCCACGAGAATCGTCTGCGGATTCCGACTTTCGAATTTATAGTAAATCGTCTGCGCGGCTTTTTCGATGAAACCCTCCATTTTCTCCGGATTGCAAGGCCATGAATGTTCGATGGGCACATGAAACCGAATGAACCGCGAGGCGGCAGAGTCTTTGATCAATTCCTCCGCTTCGGTCTGGATCAGGTAATACTCGCTGCCCAGTTTCTTCACCTTCTCCACCGCAAGAATCCCCAGCATCTCCCCAATCAACGGAGCGAAGACTTCAGAGATACGGATGAGATGGGTGGACATGGGATATTCGGTAGGGTCATTTTGATAAAATGACCGAATGGGTTGAGCCAGCCAGATAGCGGTCGTTTTATCAAAACGACCCTACCGGAACCTTACCTCCCGCGGTTGCTGCGATCTTCGCCTTTGATTCCTTTTGCCGCACGCTTGCGCGCACCTTCGTCGAGGATGCGTTTGCGGAGACGGATGTTCAGCGGAGTGGCTTCGACGAGCTCGTCGGCATCGATGTATTCAATCGCGCGCTCGAGTGAGAAACGGATCGGCGGGGTGAGCTTGGAGGTTTTGTCCTTACCGGAAGAACGCATGTTATCGAGGTGTTTCTCTTTCACAGGATTCACCGGCATGTCACCCACGCGTGGGTTTTCTCCGACGAGCATGCCGCCGTAGATGGCATCGTTGGGGCCCACGAAGAGCACACCGCGATCCTCAAGCGCTTGCAACGAGTAGGTGGTGGCGACTCCGGCTTCCATGGAAACCAGAGTTCCGGTGGTCCGGGTAACGATCTCCCCGGCGTGTGGGCCATACTCACGGAAAAGGTGCGACATGATGCCATGGCCGGAAGTGAGGTTGACGATTTCGGTTTCGAAACCGATCAGACCACGGGTCGGGATAAGGGCGGTGATGAGGGTTTCACCGGAGGGCTCGGTCTCCATATTTTCCATCATGCCTTTGCGGTTGATCAGGGATTTCAGGATACCCTGCGTGTATTCACCGGGAGATTCAATGTAGAGGGTCTCGAACGGTTCAAGAAGCTTGCCGTTTTCATCGCGACGATAAATCACGGTCGGGCGCGAAACGCAGACTTCGAAACCTTCGCGGCGCATGGTTTCCACAAGCACCGCGATCTGCATCGCGCCACGGGCGGAGACGTTGAACACGCCGGCTTGGTCGGTGTCTTCGACCTGGAGGGAAACGTTGGTTTTGATTTCGTGCATCAAACGCTCGCGGATGGCGCGTGAGGTCACGTGCTTACCTTCCTTGCCACCGAGCGGGCCGTCGTTGATCGAGAACTCCATGGAAACGGTTGGAGGGTCGATCTCCACAAAAGGAAGCGCCACTTGGTCAGCCGAGGCCGCAAGGGTTTCACCGATGTCGATGTTCTCGATACCGGCGGCGATGCCGACAATGCCGCCCGCGCCGCAACCCTCGGAGTCCTCGGTCGCGAGGCCGGAGTAAGTGAAGGTTTTCATCACCTTGGATTGTTGCTTGGTGCCGTCTTTGCGGTGCAGCCAGATCGTATCGCCTTTTTTGACGGAACCACCGAGAACTTTTCCGACCGCCACGCGACCGACAAAACTGTCCCACTCGATGTTGGAAACCAGCATGTGGAAGGGTGCCGCAGGATCGGCTGCCGGCTCCGGAATGAATTCGATGATTTTTTTCAGCAGCGGAATGCAATCCTTGCGCTCGTCATCCGGATGATCCATGAAGTAACCGTCACGGGCGGAGCCGTAGCAGAATGGAGCTTCGAACTGCTCCTCGGTGGCATCGAGATCGAGGAAAAGTTCAAGCACTTGGTCGTGCACTTTGAGCGGATTGGAAAGCGGGCGGTCGACCTTGTTCACCACCACAATCGGTTTGAGACCTTCCTGAAGGGCTTTGCGAAGCACGAAACGTGTCTGGGCTTGCGGACCGCCTGCCGCATCAACCACAAGCAAGACACCGTCGACCATTTTCATCACACGCTCAACCTCGGCTCCGAAATCGGCGTGACCCGGGGTATCGACGATGTTGATCGTGTAGCCTTCCCAAAGAATCGCGGTATTTTTCGCCTTGATGGTGATGCCCTTTTCTCGCTCAAGATCCATGGAATCCATCGCTCGCTCCTGGGTGGCTTGGTTTTCACGATAGGTGCCGCCGGCTTGGAGAAGTTGGTCGACGAGGGTGGTTTTCCCATGGTCAACGTGGGCGATGATGGCGAGATTGCGAATTTTCAATGACATAAAATGAGGCGTTCAGAGGCTTGAGGGGCGGGGGCTATGCAGCGTTTTACCACGAAAGGCAAGGC
>JBIKNX010000080.1:0-11081 GCA_044358435.1 Luteolibacter sp. | reverse complement strand
CTCAAGTTGGCCAGTGCTGCGCCATGAGACGGTGGTCTCGTCTTTGGGGACTGCGGGGTGTTGCAAAATGCGTTTACTCATATCAGGGCTGCTGAAAGATGTTTTTTGAAATTGGAGAGATCAATGGTGGCAGGTAGCGCAAGAGGTCTTGGGATGAACCGAGAATTGTTCCTTCAGCTTCTTACCGAGATCCAAGGTGGTTTTGACTCCCTGATCCCTGGTGTATTTAGAGACATCGGCATCGCCGTAATGGAAATTGAAAACTTCCTCAAGCGGACGGAGGTGATTCTCAGGAGCCCGGTGACATTCGAGGCACCAGCCCATGGATTGGGGCTCGGCCTGATAAACCACTTCCATTTGATTTACATTGCCGTGGCAGCTCTGGCAGGAAATCCCGCGGTTCACATGAGCGGAGTGATCGAAATAGACGTAGTCGGGAGCCTTGTGAATGCGCACCCACTGGATGGGCTTGCCATCATAGCCCGGATAATTCACATCCATGGAGCGATGGAGCGGAGCAAGTTTCGGACTGTCTTTCTGAACGTGCTGGTGGCAGTTCCAGCATGTATTGCCGCTTGGCACGTTGGAGTGACCGGAAACATCCACGAATGAATGGCAGTAACGGCAATCCAAACCAAGCTGTTCAACGTGGATTTTGTGAGAAAAAGGAATCGGTTGCGAGGGTTGATATCCGACAACCTGGGCCTTTGGTGTTGCGTAGTAACCTACCGCAAGAACCACTCCAACACCAATGGTGCCAAGGCAAAATGCGATTTTGAAAGGAAGTAGATTCGACCAACGTGGAAAAATATTCGCCATGAGAGCTAAGTGAGTAAGGTGGTAAGCCGCGCGAAGACTGGGAGATTGTGAAAAAATTCACAAGCGTTTTTCTTTCATAAATGTAAAATTAATCTGACCCTGTAATTGAGAATGATTATCAATAAAACCCTTTGCGGGAAATGCTTTGAAACTCATGGATTTGACCCGGAAAAACCGTGATTTTTAATCGCGGCTGAAATGTATGCATGAGGAGCTGCCGTGTCCCACGGCATAAGACTGAACGGTGTCTCACCGTTTGAAACATGAAGGAGGGTGAGACATACACCACCTCTGGGGGTGATGGCACCCCCGCTCCTATTTCGCTGACTGGGTCGCGATTAAAAATCGCGGTTCCTTTCGAATCAATTCTCCATTCTCTTGATCCCGAGCGGATTGCCTGCCTGCAATTCAGCAGGCAATGCGGCGTCCGGGAAGCCTTGCCATGCGACAGCGCGGCAGAAGCGGAAGATCGCCATCGTGCCGACGGAAGTACTACGACCATCGGAGGTCGCAGGGAACGGACCGCCGTGAACCATGCTGGAGCAGACTTCCACTCCAGTTGGAAAACCGTTGTAAATCAGGCGACCTGCGCGTTGTTGAAGGACCTGGACGATTCCCGAATGTTGGGTGAGTTCCTCAGGAGTGCCGTGAACCGTGGCGGTGAGCTGACCCTCGAGCTTCGCAATCGCGGCTTCGATTTGCGGAACACTTCCCCGCACAATCAGAGCACCCGGTCCGAACATTTCAGCCTGCAGGTGCTCGTTTTTCAGGAAGTCTTCGATCTCCACGGTGAATACCGCAGGCGCGCACTGGCCATGTGCTTTTTCAGCGGCGCTGAGTGCCAGAACCTTGACACCGGAAATGTTGGAGAAAGATCCGGTCGCATCGGCGAACGCTTTGCAGATGGCCGCGTTCAACATGGTGGCGGGTTGACCTGCTTCAACAAGGCTCTTGAGTTTCGCGAGAAATTCATCCCCCTGCCCAGTTGGTAAAAATACCAGACCCGGATTGGTGCAGAACTGGCCGGCACCGAGTGTGAGCGAGCCGTAGTAAGTCTCCGCGAGAGCCGATTCACCTTTCGCAAGCGCGCCCGGTAAAAACACGATCGGATTAATCGAACTCATTTCCGCATAAACAGGAATGGGCTGGGGACGATTTGCCGCGGTTTCCATCAGCGCCATGCCGGCAGCACGTGAGCCGGTGAACCCAACGGCCTGGATGACCGGGTGCTTGACGACGGATTGACCCACTGAACGGCCACCGCCGTAGAGAACCGAGAAAACCCCTTCCGGCATACCGCATTCCTTGGCGGCAGCGATCACCGCGTTGGCGACAATTTCCGCGCAACCCGGATGCGATGAATGCGCGATCACCACCACCGGACAACCTGCGGCAAGAGCCGAAGCGCTGTCACCACCTGCCACGGAGAATGCGAGAGGAAAATTGCTCGCGCAAAAAACCGCAACGGGACCGAGCGGACGAAGCATCGATCGCAGGTCAGGCTTCGGAACCGGTTGACGATCCGGTTGGGCACGCTCGATGCGGGCATCAACCCATGAGCCCTCTTCCAAAAGGGTTGCAAACAAACGGAGCTGACCGGTGGTGCGACCGGTCTCACCGCGCATTCTTGCTTCCGGAAGCGCGGTTTCCTGGGGTCCGCGAACCACGATATCCTCGACCACGGCCTCGATGTTCTCGGCAATTTTACGCAGGAAAGCCGCACGGGTTTTTCCAGGCAAATTCGAGTAAACGGGAAACGCGGCTGCTGCCAAAGTCATCGCTTTTTCGACTTCTTCCGCTGTCGCGGAAAGGTAAACTGGAGCCAGGGCTTCGCCCGTTGCGGGGTTCACCGCTTGCCCGCAAGGTTGGGTGCCTGAGGAACGTGAAAAGCCGATGAATGAGGTGCCGGTGAGCTGGGTGGTCATGGAATTGGATAATTGGTAAAAATAAAAACAGGAGCCTTTGCCATCACATGCTTGGTGAGAGCAACCGCCTCGGTGAGTTCTGCACTGGCAGGATGGAGACGAGGCAGCGGACGCGCAACCCAACACAAGTGAATATCGGCTTTTGGTCAAGACTTGAGCGGATTTATCGGAATTTCCTTGGAAAATTTTCCCAAGCCAATTCCGCAAGATCCGTAAACTCCGATTCATGCGTCCGTCACTTGGTTGAACGCCCGGATCACGGTTCGGGAATACGCGCACGACATCTCTGACTCACTGTTATAAAACACTCAGTTAGGCAAAACAGATCAACTCGCTGATTTAGAACAAACGGAACCGCAGCGGCGAGGGTGATGGCGGTGCATTCACTTCAATCCGTCCAGAGCTTTCATGATCGCTTGTTGGACTTTCGCTTCTCCAATATTACCGAGATGTCCACCGTCAGGAAAAACCGTCAGGTGCGATTTTGAAAACGTCGATCTCAACCAAGAGATGTCATCCTGCTGCAACAGGAAGTCATTTTCATTGACGATAACGCGGACTTTTGACTGCTCGCGGAGCTTGCCGGCTTGTGTTCTCAGGTTCACCTGTTTCACAAGCTCATCCCTGCCGATTCCTTTTTTCTTATAATAAGGCACTGCGAATCTCTCGAAATAATCACCCAGGGAATATTGAAGAATCTCGTCATAAACCGGCTCCCTGTGCCAGTTGGAAACGGGTGTCCGGAGTACCCCGAAATCATGTCTCGACTGGCTGCTGTAGATGATGTCACGCAGGCCAAAACGGAATGACAGACCGATGAGATATTTTGATTCATCGCCATCGAAAATGACCGGTTGCTCCATTTTGTTTTTACGCAACACGGCATAGCTCACCTTGTGCATCGTGTTGTTGACCCGCTGCTGGCGTTCTGCTTCCGGCCATTTCAAGGGGGCATTCGCGTAGCTGTCCAGCTGCTTGAAACCATACATGATGTCCACCGGCATATCCATGGCCACATAACGATCAAAGGTCATTTGTCCGGATTTCAACTGCGACTCCCCGGCAGCGATCTGCAATGCCATGAATCCGCCCATCGAGAGCCCGAGCATCGCACGCTGGGTAAACCGGTCGGGATATTTTTCACTCAACGCGCGATCCGTTTCCGTCATGGCTGTTAGGAGATCATGACGATCCACCGGCGGATAAACCGGCAGTGCGGCGGTCGATGCCGTGCTCATGAATTCCGGATGAAACACACTGGTCGTGGTCACCACCGAATAGCCATTTTGATAGAGGCGTTCCGCCACACCCACCGTCATCGAGGAAAGCCGATGCGAGATAAGCCCCGGTGAAATGTAAACCAACGGTGCGGGCTTGGGTTGCACCCAGTATGTGGTTTTCATTCGACGACCCGTGGAAGGAATTTTCACCGAGATCTCACGACCCTGAGCCATGAAATCGGGATGATGGGGGCCGAATTTCACAGCACCGAATGTTTGCAAGGTCGGAAGATCGATCGGCCCTTTCAGTTGCAAGTCAGGCGTGCCGTCCTTGGCACTGTAGGTCCATACGATTCTGGCGGTGGCATAAGAATCCGCATCCATTTGGAGCGCGCGTTTCGCATTTTCGCTGTGATCGGTCAGATAATTGTAAGTGACAGCCGGCGAAATGATGCCGTATGGCGGATAATAATTGAGAGGCTCGGAGAGTTTGTCTCCCACCAAGCCCACCGCACTACGCTCGTCACTCGGACCGAAAAATGGCAGCACCAGATAATGATCCGGTTTCCAACCCCATTTTGCGAAAGTTTGACCGAAGCTCGCCTCGGACTTCGGCATGTTCCATTTACTGGCGGGGTCAAAAAACCCGGCAAAGCCCACCGTGGAATTCGTCACAAAACGCAGGGACTCATTCCCCGCCCCATCCCAACGGCCCTGTAAAAGATGGTTCACAACCCGACCCGGATAAGCGAGGTTGTGGCCAAAATCCCGAATGGATTCACGCGCTCTTGACGGGACGATCATCCGATAAACCTTGGCAGTCGGGTGAATGACTCCAACCAAAAGCCCCTCATTGGCCAGCCAGATACCGCGATTGATCGGCTCACCGGAATCATTGAGCAAATCCGGAAGCGGAGTCTTGGCACCCGCTGTCGGATTGGAATTCGCCGCAATCCGGCTTTGAAAATTTGTCGTGCTGCAAGCGCACAAGAAAGAAGCCAGCGCCGCTACTGCCAGAGGCGATGTGTGGCGCAAATTGAAATGTTTTTTTGAATATAAGGACAAACTTGGCATCAGGAGGAATAAAATCTCACGCCCAGTTTAGCCGGATTTGATCATTCGTAAAGCCTCGTGATACCGTTTTCCATGCTTTCGCCTCATGGCAATTCATAATCAAAGACCACCACTCTCTCCAAACATGGCACCACGAGGCCTTTGACCTCCTCATGAATCGGATGGGGCAAATAAGCATCCCGGTTTTCAGGACTGTCGAATGTCATGATGAAACCATGCGTGAATCCATCATTGAGACCCTCAGGGCTTTCATAGGGGCCATGCTCGAAGCTCACGATCCCCGGTATTCTTCCCTTCATCCCCTGAAGCGCGACGAAACATTCGTCTATCGTCTCCTGAGTAACCCCTGCCTTGAACTGAAATAACGCAATGTGTCTGACCATGATCGATGAGAGTGATACATGGGTTTTTCATCACACGCCAGATCGAATTTTCCAATCCAGCCATCCATATCTCGAATCGATATCTAAGAAGAATGAACGTCTGAAAGCAGAGCCAATCATTATGAGCCAATCAGATATTGGCGAAGCCGTGTAGACTTGGACAGAACGTAGTGGAGTCAACATCAAAGCCAGAACCGCTGGTGCGATTGGATAAAATAGAGCATCGACCTCTTGACCTTCATAGCTCGAGGAGCGAAGCAGGATCAGACCTTGAATCTTCTTTGCTCAGACGGTCTCCAACCCACCCACTTCTTGTATGTATTTGAGAATGTGGAGACACTGTCAAAGCCCACCACCTTTGCAACAAACTCCACTTTGTCATCCGTAACCGACAACAAATGCCGGGCTCTCTGCAATCGCAAAAATGTCAGGTGCTGCATAGGACTGCGCCCCAGTTCTTTCTGGCAAACCCTTCTCAAATGTTCCCCGCTCATACGGGCCAGTTTGGCGATTTCAGGTAAGGTCCAGTCACGACCAAGATCCGACTCGACCCGCCTCCACACATCCCAAAGCCGCGGGTCCTGACGGTGAGGCTGGGCAAAGCGCACCACATACCGATGAATCAATTCGCTCCAATGATGCAGCAACGCAGGTGATGCCTCACCTCCGGATTCCTGATACAAACCCTCGACCGCCGCTTGCAGCGTTCCGCTGGCATATGAACCGATCACCGGGGATTCCGATGAAATGATCGGATGCACCTCGCGCGATTCATCATAACGCACCCAGGCGAATTTCCATGACTTGCCCGGCAAGCACTTCATCGCGTTCATCATGAACGGCGGCTGCAAACACGCCTGGTTCGCCCGGATCTTTTTCCATCCGCCGTTTACCAGAACCACTCCTTCGCCCTCAATGCACGCGATCATGAAGGTCCCGCCCAGGTTCGTCCTCACGACTTCAAACGGAGCAACCGCATCCATGATCCCCACATGCGATATATGGTGCTGCCGGATCAATGAGCAATGATGTCCCTCATCAAGCCATGAGCGCGAATCACCGACATCCGCACGAATCACCCGATATCGGGTCTTCGCACCAAACACCTGAACATCCCTTTCCGGAATCTTGTCGCTCTTCACATTCAAACCAATGAGAGTTCAATCGTTTCTCCCATCCGCGTCAATCCAAGCCGTTTCAGCGTTACGCCATTTCAGCTTTTGCCCATGAGCCGCATCAGCTTCTCGGCGCAAGCGCGCGCAAATGCCGGATCGTTGATTTCCAAATCCATTTCAATCACCGGATGCCTGCTGCCGTTTTTGATCGCATCAAACAATGCCCGATCCGCCGCCGCATCATGAAATGACTGCCCTGCCGCCGATATCACCGAGATCGCCCGGGTCGGAAGCAGGATGGCTGTCGGCGCGGAACAGGCATTCGTTTTTTCTACCAAAATCTTTCCCAATTCCGCGCACTCGGCGGCCGTGGTTCGCATCAAGGTCACTTGAGGATTGTGATGGTAAAAATGCCTCGATACGAATTTCTTAGGAACCGAAGCCGGCTCACCGAAGTTCACCATATCCAAACAACCTGGCCCGATGACCGCGGGAATTCCCGCACGCGCCGTGGCGTTGAGCCGATCCGGTCCGGCGGTCAGAACTCCGCCCACCAACTCGTCCGCAAGCTCGGTCGTGGTCAGATCCAGCACGCCCGCAACGATTCCCGAATCAATGATCGCATCCATCGATTTTCCACCCGCACCCGTTGCCGCGAAAACCAGGACCTCATAACCGTTTTCCTCCAGAATCCGCTTCGCCTCCGTCACACACGCGGTGGTGTTTCCGAACATCGACGCGACAATCAACGGCTTTTCCGCCGAGTGATCGATCTTCACCTCAACCATTCCGCAAATCGCCCCGGCCGCACGGGTGAAAATGATTCGTGAAAGCCGGTTCAATCCCGCCACATCCGTCACGCTCGGCATCATCGTGATGTCGCTCGTGCCCAGATAATGAGAGGTATTTCCGGACGCCAGAGTCGATACCATGAGTTTTGGAAAACCGATCGGCAAGGCCCGCATCGCCGCAGTCGCAATCGCCGTTCCTCCCCCGCCACCTAACGAAATCACGCCATCGATTTTCCCTTCACGCTGCAGCTTCGCCAACAGAACGGGTGCCGCCCGGCTCATCGCCGTTACCGCTTCTCCCCGGTCTTTTCTCGCGATGACGGCCGCGAGATCCAAACCCGCCGCTTCCGCAACCTGAAACCTCGTCACATCCGGCTCGACGCACGGCTCACCGCCCGTGCCGACATCAATCAAGCACGCCACATGACCTCGAGACCGGACGATTTCCGCGACAAAGGCATGTTCCTCACCTTTGGAATCCAAGGTCCCTAAAATCGCAATCGTGGCCATGGGTTTATCGTTTCAATCTGATCGACTTGAACTCGCGGGTCAAAGCGGTCAGGGAATGCTCAACCGCCATCCGCTCCAGCGAAGACGCCCCCACGAAGCCCACGCAGTCGGTCGATTGAATCACCCGATCCGCATCCTCCGGCGTGTTGATCGGTCCACCATGACAAAGATACAACACATCATCGCGCACGGATTTTCCCGCATCGATGATTGCCTGGGTGCGGCGTATGGTTTCCTCCCACGGTATGACCGCATCGGTCACGCCGATCGATCCACCCACCGTCGTCCCGACATGCGCGATGATCACATCCGCACCGGCTTTCGCCATCTCCACCGATTCCTCGGGACTTCCCACATAAACGATCGAAAATAAATCCATCCGCCGCGCCAAGGCCACCATCTCGAATTCCTTTTTCACACTCATCCCGGTTTCTTCCAGAACCCCGCGAAAATGCCCGTCGATGATCGTATGCGTCGGAAAATTGTTCACTCCTGAGAAACCCATGTCCTTCACCTTCCCCAACCAATGCCACATCCGACGACGCGGATCGGTCGCGTGCACGCCGCAGATCACGGGAATTTCATTCACTACCGGCAAGACCTCATACTCGCCGATCTCCATCGCCACGGCGTTCGCATCGCCATAAGCCATCAACCCTGCCGTCGAACCATGACCCATCATCCGGAACCGACCCGAATTATAAATGATGATCAGATCCGCCCCACCCTTTTCAATAAACTTCGCACTGATTCCGGTTCCCGCTCCCGCGGCAATGATCGCCTCACCCTTCGACAAGGTATCATGCAAACGTTCCAAAACTTCGCTGCGCGTGTAGGGATTTCCGATTCCGGTCCATGGATTGGGCATGTGCTATCCATGAACCGAAAAAAATTACTTAGCCAGAAAATCTATTCAAACCAAAGCCACCAGATGTTATTCCAAATCCACTTTGAAAAAAATGCGGGCCTCGGGCGGATTTGAACCGACCCACCCCTCTCATCGCTTCCGCATCTCACTCACTTCGTTGCGGACCATTTTTACCAACTCGGGCGGGGCGATCACTTTGGCTTGGCTGCCGAAGCTCAGAACCCAACGCATGACTTCTTCAAGCCGCCCAACCTCGAAACGGATTTCCACTTTGCTGGCCTTTTCGTTGAGGGAAAGGATTTGTTGGCTGGGATGCCAACGGCGCTCCTGAGCCATGCGGGCGGCGTAATTTCTGAGTTCGATGCGCACGCACTGGCGGTGATCCGGGTTGTCGGGATCGGTCCAGATGCCGAAGGAGGTTCCGAGATAAGCGGCCCCATCAAAATGTGTCGGGACTTCGAATCGCTCCTTCCGGATCTTCAAAGCCTTGAGACGGGGTAGCGCAAAGGTCCTCAAGCCATCGCGATCACAGTCACGGCCGATCAGATACCAGCATTGATCCACCTCTCCCAGATGGTAAGGCTGGATCCTGCGTTTCTCGGATTCCTCCGAACCGAGCTTACGGTAAAGAAACTCCACTTCGGATCGTTGCATGACGGCCTCGGCGAGGTTGCCGAAAACTTTCAGATCGGTCTGTGTCACCGAGCTGGCCTTTCGTGATAGCGATTTGTCCAGCTCCGCCCATGAAAACCTCACGCTTCCCTCGATGGAACGGGTCAGTTTCGCAAAAACCTCCCGCATGGCGTGTTCAAGCTGCGTCCCACGCACGGATTCGATGGCCTGCCGCGCAAGAAACAACCCCGCAAGATCCGCCGCTTTCATTTCAAATACCGGAAACCGACTGACATCCGCCGCGTAACGATAACCATGTAACTGATCGTCATACTCCAATGGCAGATGAAGACGATCCCGCATGAACGTGATGTCGCGCTGTATGGTCTTGGGCGTCACTTCCAACTCTTTTGCCAAACTCGAACAATTCGGCATCCGTTCATCCGTGATCGCCTCATGAATGTGATAGATCCGCTCCATCGGCCCACGCGTTTTTCCGGCACGACCTGTATCTGTAAACTTCGGCATAGGTAATTCATCCATGATTTATCACATCCTGACAAGCAGTCTCACCCTGTAAGTGTCCTACCCCAAATGATTAGAATGAAATTTGAAAATCCATTTCAGCTTCTTGGGATCAATAAAATCACCCAATCTCGCAATCTTCCCTAAATAACTAGTCAAGCATCACCCGATGTGATTGAAGCCACATGTTATCTCAATTTCATCAAACCCATGAAAACCCCATCCCTCAAAAATATCGCGCTGCTTGTGATCGCCGCCTGCATCTCGATTCCATGCGCAGGCGCGCAGGTCCTAACGTCCCTGAAAGACTGTAAACTCATCCCGACCGATTGGGCTGATGGAGACAGTTTTCTCGTTCAGGTTCCAGATGGCAACCAGTATACCATCCGCCTTTACGGGGCGGATTGTTTTGAGTGGCACGTGAATGATGAGACCGATGCCAGACGCCTCCGCGCTCAGCGCCGTTATTTCGGCATCTCAGGGGCGGGTGGATCGCCCCAGGCCTCCATGAAAATGGCCAAGGATTTTGGAAAAGCCGCAGCGGATGAAGTGGCGCTGGCATTGAAAGCCCCCTTCACTATCCACACCTCTTTCGCCGATGCGCGGGGAGATGGAAAAAACAAACGAATCTACGCCTTCGTCACCACCTCCGCCGGAGATGATTTGTCGGAGCATCTGATCCGCATGGGTATCGCCCGGGCTTTTGGAGTCAGCCGTGAAACTCACCAAGGAAAATCTGCCAAGGAATATGGCGCATTCCTACAGGACGTCGAACTTCAGGCAGCCAAGCGTGGCGTTGGTGTTTGGGAAAAAACCAACTGGGAATTGCTCCCGACCGAACGGCAAGCGGAACGACTGGAATCCGAAGAACTCAGCCTGGCCACCAGTGATGCCAAACTCACCGAGGGCCAGAAAATCAACCCCAACACCGCATCCCGCGAACAACTCATGCTCTTGCCCGGCATAGGCGAAACCACAGCCAACCGCATCATGAAAGCCCGACCCTTCAAAAAAATGAACGACCTCCTCAAAGTCGAAGGAATCGGCGAAAAAACCCTGGATCGCCTGAGTCCCTTTCTCGACCTACCTCGGAAATGATTTTCCACTCAATAAGTAAACCTGAAATCAATCATCCCAAGAAATACTGAAACACGTCAGTACTCCACGCTAAGCCGCATAGCGAGGCACGAATGATAAGATGAAAACGAACCAAAAGACGCCTCAAAATTTCTTTGAATA
>JBIKNX010000259.1:0-3231 GCA_044358435.1 Luteolibacter sp. | reverse complement strand
CAAAGCCTCCGCAGAATATCGTAAAATGATGGGAACACTGGTCTCAACACTCGCCGATATGGAGCTCGCATTCCTGAACAAAGACATGGAGAAGGTGAAGGCCATCGTCGAGCAGATGCGTGACGCCAAAAAGAAAGGCCATGACAAATTCATGGAGGAAGAGTGATTCTTTTCCCTCAAAAAAAAGCCCGCAGGACATACCTGCGGGCTTTTTCATTTGAAAGGTTTCAAACGGACATCACTCAACCACCACTTTGGAACCCACCGCCAACTTTGAAAATACGACAGGCATCATTTTCTGTGGTCCGCGAATGCAGGCGTGAGAAGCTGGATAACGTTTGACCGGACCGATATGGTGTCCCACTCCATCCCAAGTCAGGCGCATCCAGTAATTCATCGGAGCACCGACAAATTTTCCTCCCTCCGGAATCTTGTCTTTGGTGGTATCCGCATCGCTGTTCACAACGAGACCCTCGGTATCGTAAATGCGTCCGTATTTGTTGGAGCTCTTTTCAGGAATCTTCTCAAGGATTCTGTAAGTCCCCAGAGGCGTTGGATGCGAGGATCTGCCCGAACAGATCGGATAATCAATCACGACGTCGTCGCCTTTCATCAACCTGCCACGTTGATCAGCTAGATCGATCTGCAACCATGAATTCGATGCGTCCGTCTCGGGCAACAATTGGACATTGGTCCAGGAATCGTAAGTCTTTGGGTAAGTTTTCTCCGCCACGAAAAACTCGTAAGTTCCGGGTTGGTGAGGATTTTTGTATTCGGGATGGGTTTTAACCAACCTAGGATCATTGGGGTTTTGCGCGCAACTAGCCAGCAACATGACAACACCGGCAAGGCTCGGAAGAAATGAATTTCTCGATAACATAGTGGGAGGCGCTGGAATTAAAACAATCAGCCGGCTTTTGCAATCTTTGAAAATTCCAAAATCATGATAAAAACCGCATTGCTCCGTTTTTATCCCAGCTGTTTTCCTTGGCGATTGCCATTACCCGAAGTATGGATTCTTCATGAGCAACTCAGCCGATCAAATTTCCGAAGACATCAAAACAGCAATGCGGGCCAAAGACCAGACCGCTCTTAATTCCCTGCGCGCCCTGAAAAGCGCCATCACCAATGCGGCGATTGAAAAAGGCGGGCTTGGCACGATTCTGGAAGAACCGGAAATCCTGGCTGTCATTCGCAAGCAAATCAAACAACGTCAGGATTCCATCGAGCAGTTCGAAAAAGCGAACCGCCCGGAACTTGCCGAAAACGAGAAGGCGGAGATCGCCATCCTCTCCAAATACCTGCCAACCGCGCTTTCCGAATCAGAGATCGTCGATCTCGTCGCGCAGGCTATCCGGGATACCGGAGCCGCTTCCAAAGCCGACATGGGAAAAGTCATGAAACGGGCCCAGGAGCTCTGCGAAGGCCGGGCCGACGGAAAAACCCTTTCCGCCGCAGTGATGTCACACCTTTCATAACTCTCTGATATCCATGTTTGAAGTCAGACAAAAACCGGAAATGGTCGAGCGGGCCCTGCTGGTTCGGCTTTATTTCGACAAAAGCGAAGAGGAGGAATCCGCCTCGTTGCTCGACGAACTCGGTGAACTTGTGTCCACCCTCGGAATCGAGATCGCCGAATCCGTCCTCGCGAAATCCCGGGAAATGCACAAAAAGTTTCTCTGTGGAACGGGCAAGGCTGCGGAAATCGTCGCGCTTGCAAAAGCCCACGAATGCGATGTCATCGTCATCGACAACAATCTGGCACCCTCCCAACAACGTGAGTGGGAAAAACTCGCCGACCTCTGCGTCATCGACCGCGAGGAGGTGATTCTCGATATTTTCGGAAAACGCGCCCAGACCCGTGAGGCACGCTTGCAGGTCGAACTCGCAAAAATGCAATACGCCCTCCCGCGCCTCGCTCGCATGTGGGGACACCTTGACCGCGAAGGTGGCGGCGGCGGAAGCGGCGGCGGAGGCGGTGCTGAACGCGGCATGGGTGAGAAACAAATCGAAATCGACCGGCGACTCGCCCACCTCAGCATCGACCGTTGCAAGCGCGAACTCGAGATTGTCCGCAAACAACGAAAAACCCAACGCAAGGAACGCGAAAAACTCGACACACCCCACGCATCCATCGTCGGTTACACGAACGCCGGTAAGTCCACGATGTTGAATCAGATTTCCGGCTCGGATGTCATGGCAAAGGACATGCTCTTCGCCACGCTCGACACAACGACACGTCGCATCGATTTACCCGATGGCCAACCTCTGCTCGTGACCGATACGGTGGGATTCGTACGCAACCTTCCTCACCGTCTCGTCGAGGCGTTCAAAGCCACTCTCGAAGAAGCCGTATTGTCCGATTTCCTCATTCATGTGCTGGATGCCACAGCCCCTGAAATCGAGATATTCCAGGAGACCACCCTCCATGTTCTCGAGGAGCTCGGTGCGGTCGGCAAACCCATCATCACGGTTCTCAATAAAATCGACAAGGTCACCGATCCTTGGACTCTGGTTTGTTTGGAGCGCTCTTTCCCCGATGCCATCCATGCATCCGCCCTGACGGGTCAGGGAATCGATGACATTTACAAAGCCTGCTCCAAAATTCTGGCGGATCGCGTGACCCATGAAAATTACCGTATTCCCCAAAAGCGAGGCGACCTGCTCAACCTGCTTCACGAAGACGCGAAGGTCATCTCCACCGAATACGATGAAAATGACATTGTTGTTACCGCCATCGTACCGGCGAAGATTGCAGGAAAACTCAATCCATTTCTGATTCCTCACTGACCGCCCATGCGCTTGTTTTTTTCATTTCTGCTTTTTACTATCGCCCCGCCACTCGCTGCGCAGGAATCCGGGCCGGAAATTCTCAAAGCCCTGCCAGTCGACGCGGACCCGGTTGCACAGGAAACCGCGGCTCCTTCGGATCCTGTCACTTCCACTGCGGCGATTTCAACTCAATCCCCTTCGGACAAAGCCCCAAAAATCCTGCAAGGAGATCACGCCACTGATCCAAAACCTACCGGTGACGACGCGACCCGCCTACAGATTTTTCTGGATCAATCAAACTTCGGACCGGGTGTGATCGATGGTAAAATCGGTCTGTTTTCCGAACTCGCCGTAAAATCCTGGAATGAGGTCAATGGCCATCCCCCGGATGATTGGAGCGCGGTAACCGCCGCCGCCCGCAAAGCCGTTCCCACCCCCTACGCGGTGGCTTTGGTTCCT
>JBIKNX010000260.1:0-3231 GCA_044358435.1 Luteolibacter sp. | reverse complement strand
GGATCAATCTGTGCATGAGAAAAGCCTACGGCTACCGCAGCTTCGAATTGCTACAAACCACTCTGTTTCATACACTTGGGAAACTACCGGAGCCGAAGTTCACCCACAAATTTTGCTGAAGAGCCTGGAAAAGAAGTTCCCGACGAAACAGCAAGAACCGTCCTCTTCGATTACATCAACCCTCGCCGCGCAGAATGGCCAAAGGCGGATTACATCGTGGGGAACCCACCGTTTATTGGAAAACTTAAAATGCGTGAATCATTGGGTGATGGCTATACAGAGGCTTTGCGAAAAGCTTGGAATAATATCGTCCCTGACTCCGCTGACTTCGTGATGTATTGGTGGCGCAATGCGGCTGACATTCTTAAAAATAAGAAAACTCAGAGATTTGGGTTCATTACAACAAACTCGATTTACCAGACATTTAATAGACGCGTTTTAGAAGAGGTTTTAGGGAATGAAGAGCAGCCTATTTATTTAGCTTACGCTATTCCAGATCATCCCTGGATTGATTCTGCGGATGCAGCAGCGGTCCGCATCGCGATGACCGTTGCATCTTGTGGCAAAGACGAAGGGGTTTTTTCAAAAGTAATTGGGGAGGATACAGGCACTGATGGAGAGATCACAGTAAATCTTAGCACCACCAAGGGCAGAATAACTCCAGATTTACAAATTGGTGCAGATCTAGCAGCCTGTGGTCCATTAATAGCAAATTCACGTATTTGCAGCACAGGATTAATACTTGGTGGTAGAGGATTTGTAATCACAAGCAAGGAAGCGCTCAAATTCTCAGAAAATTCCGACTTTGCAGCTTCACTAATTCACCCGCTATGGAGCGGAAGGGACATCGCAGAAGCGCCTCGCTCAAATTACGTAATCGATACGCACGGAGTGTCCGAGGACGAACTTCGGGAAAAAGCACCAGCCATTTGGCAACATTTATACAATACTGTATTCCCTGAACGATCAACAAATCGCGATCCAAAACTAAGTAAATATTGGTGGCTATTTCGCCGTGCTAATACTGAGGTCAGATCAGCGATAAAAGAACTTCAAAGATTCATACTGACACCCGAGACATCTAAATATCGTTTATTTGTGATGGCAAATCATGGAAACATGCCGGAGCACGGAATCGTTGCCATCGGTACAGATTGCTTTTCTGTATACGGAATTCTCTCATCTCAGATTCACGAAATTTGGTCTTTGAGAAGTGGCGGACTTTTAGGTCCAACACCTCGCTACAATAAAACCCGCTGCTTTGAAACCTTCCCCTTCCCCGCCCTCGAAGAAGGCCTACTCAAACACTGCATCCGCGATATGGGTGAACGCTTGGACGCCCACCGCAAGCGTCAGCAAGAACTTCATCCCGGACTAACCCTCACCGGCATGTATAACGTCTTGGAAAAAATCCGTGCTGGCGAGACGCTCAACGCCAAAGAAAAAACCATCCACGATCAAGGACTGATCACACTCTTGCAGCAACTCCACGACGAACTCGATGCCGCTGTTCTGGAAGCCTACGGCTGGAGTGATCTCCATCCCATCAACGCCACCAACGAATCCGAGCTACTCACACGCCTAGTCGCCCTCAACCACACCCGCGCCGTAGAGGAGAAATCAGGTCTCATCCGCTGGCTCCGTCCCGAATATCAAAATCCGACCCAGCAACAAGCCACCCAAACCACCTTGGCGGGCACCGAAACCCCTTCTTCCCTGAAAACTAAAAACTTGAAACTAGCAACTCTTACTTGGCCCGAAAAACTCCCCGAGCAAGTCACCCTCGTCCGCCAACTCCTCACCACAAACCCTGCCGCAACTCCGGAAGAACTCTCCAATCACTTCGGACGTAAAAACCAGAAACGTGTCGATCAAATTGAGGGGATTATCGAGACGCTTAAAGGGTTGGGGCAGGTTTAGAAAGTCTCTATGAAAACCAGTTACATCGCAATTATCGAGCTTCCTAAGGAAATCAGCCTAAGTAACTGCGCCATGGGTATTAAAGTTCCAGGTCAAATCGGAGATCATTATTAATATCTGTGTTTATCTGCGTCCATCTGCGGTTGGAATATTTCCCCTAACACACCGGGCACTGGTTGATCGTCTGGAAGAAATCATTCCCCTTGTTATCCACCAGAATGAACGCTGGGAAATTCTCCACCGTGATTTTCCAAACGGCTTCCATACCGAGTTCAGGGAAATCGACGACTTCCTGAGAGCGTATGTTTTCACTGGCCAACAACGCCGCGGGTCCGCCTGCAGAACCGAGGTAGAATCCGCCGTGTTTCTTGCAGGCATCCGTCACTTGGCGGGAGCGGTTGCCCTTCGCGAGCATGACCATGGAACCGCCTTTGGATTGGAATAGATCGACATAACCATCCATCCGTCCCGCCG
Source organism: Luteolibacter sp. (assembly GCA_044358435.1). Lineage (GTDB taxonomy): Bacteria > Verrucomicrobiota > Verrucomicrobiia > Verrucomicrobiales > Akkermansiaceae > Luteolibacter. The sequence goes on along the minus strand of JBIKNX010000260.1, from coordinate 837 downwards.
TGGTCGGACCGAAGCTTCCCGATGGCATTCCAGCGGGTGTCTTTGCCGGACCGGCGTAGTAGATCGGATATTTTTTGAAGTAATCCGGCAGATCTCCGGTTTCATCCAGAATCTCCTTGATCTTCGCGTGAGCCGAATCCCGCGCCACGATGATGGTTCCTGTTAGAGAAAGTGCCGTGGTAACGGGATATTTGGAGAGGGTTTCCAAAGTTTTTTCCATGCCTTGATCGAGATCGATCTCCACCCCTTTGAATTTCCAATCCCGATATTTCTCTGGAATGAACCGACCCGGATCGGTTTCAAGCTTCTCCAAGAAAATACCTTTACTGGTGATCTTCGCCTTTGCTTGGCGATCCGCCGAACATGAGACCCCGATTCCCACCGGACAGGATGCGCCGTGTCGCGGCAATCTGACAACCCGCACATCCAACGCGAAATATTTTCCGCCAAACTGCGCGCCGATCCCGATTTCGCGTGCTGCTGCCAACAGCTCTTTCTCCAACTCGACATCCCGGAACGCACGTCCGTGCTCGTTACCGCTGGTCGGAAGGCTGTCGTAATAACGGGTTGTCGCCATCTTGACGGTTTTGAGATTATTCTCCGCCGAGGTGCCGCCGATCACAAAACCCAAATGATAAGGAGGACAAGCCGCCGTCCCCAGCGATTTCATTTTCTCGATGCAAAACTCTTTGAGTCGCTTCGGATTCAACAGCGCTTTGGTTTCCTGATAGAGAAAGGTCTTGTTCGCCGATCCGCCCCCTTTGCTGACGAAGAGAAATTTGTAATCCGAGCCCGTCGTTGTGTAGAGATCGATTTGGGCGGGCAGATTGGTCTTCG
>JBIKNX010000079.1:0-11147 GCA_044358435.1 Luteolibacter sp. | reverse complement strand
ATAATTGAGTTTTTAGCGCAGGGCGAGCAAGGCGAGCATCCTTCCTGTCTGGCCTTTTTCGATCCGATACGAGTAATGAGCCGACAGGTCCGCAGCGGTGTTCTGGCAGCTGTCGTGAAATTGCGCGATCCCTAATTCACTGGCTTGATCGCGAATGGTTGCGGCAAAATCGATCTCGTAATCCGGTGGACGGATGCACGGCGAAACCACACAAACGAGATCACTGGGACGCGTGCCGTAAAGCTCGGTCATTTGAACCACGGCTTCTCCAAGGATATTTCCCTCCGTTCCTTTTTTTCCCGAATGAAGCAAGGCGATCGCTCGCGTTACCGGATCGGCCAGATAGATCGCCGCGCAATCCGCGACGTAAATTGCAAGCAACTGACCCGGCAGATTTGTCATCAAGCCATCCACTCCGGTATGCCGGACGATCGCCTGGTCCGAGGTTTCCGTGATCGCCGCGATTTGATGACCATGAATCTGCTCGGCGTGGTGGCGGGAGGAAATTTCCGGAAATCGATCTGCAATCCAACGATCATGATGCGGCGCGAGATTTCTCAACGCGAAATCGCGATCACCCAAAACATCCACGCCTGCCTGCCGTGGAATCCAAGATGCACGGATTCCCGGCAACTCATGGATCGGGTCCAAAAAAGAAAACACCTCCGTCACGATCAAGATCGTAACGGAGGCACATCGAATTCGCCAAGCGGGTTTCGCCCAGCACGCGTAAAAAAATTAAATCAGTGAGCGGTTTCTGAGGGCACGGTTCGTGTGTTCCACGGTTTCCGCCTCTTCTTCATCCATGCCCGCGAGGATACCTGCGAGATCGATCGCAATTTCCTTCCGCATTCTGGATACGAGCTCGACTCCTTTGGTGGTGATGCGAACCATGATTTTACGACGATCTTCCGCCGCATTCACGCGCTCGACATAACCGAGTTTTTCCAAGCGATCGACCAAACCGGTGGCGGCTGCGGTCGAGTGACCCATTTTCTTCGCGATATCCGACATGGTCAGATATTCTTCGCTCGATAAGTAGGTGAGTAGGAAGAACTGAGAGAAGGAAACGTTTCCTTTGTTCAGTTCTCCGGATAGGTTGAGAATGCAGCTGCGCTGGGTGAAGAGCACGAAGTCTGCGAGGCGATCAGCGTCAGCTTTCGCCACGGTGCCTCCGGCACCGGGTAAGGTATGTTTCATATTGGCTGGTTGTAAGGTTCATGTTGGGACATGGAAGAACCTCTTTGTTTCCTGAAAATCCTAACTCATCTGACTTTCATCAGCGAAGTTCGGTGGGACTTTTTCAAAAAAACTCAGAAATTCTTGGGACGGCGCCAAATTATTTAAAATTTCTGAAATGGGAAGCCTGAAATTCGACAAAAGTTAATAAATTACCCATCCGAAAGGAAAATCCTTTAGAATCAAAGGATGTGGCGGCGGATTTAATCCGCCATTTCCTGTTTAAATAGGGATTATTCGGCTTGGCGGATACAATCCGCCGCCACGGCTAGGTAATCTTCATCCAGCTCAATTCCTGTAAAATGGGATATTTTTTGAGATTTTGCCGCCAACGCCGAAGATCCGATGCCGAGAAACGGGTCGAGTAGGCAGGTGGTTTCTCCTTTTCCGTGGATTTTGATGCATTGCTCGACCAAGGCGACGGGAAAGGTGGCGGGGTGGGGGCGCTCGCCTTTGCGGGATTGGATGGTTTCGTAGGGAATGAACCAGGTGTTTCCCCGGCAGCGGAGGTCTTCGCCTTCGGTGTGACCCCAGCGAGCGATGTTGGATTTATGGACATAAGGCACGCCCGCGGCGCGGCGGTCGAGCGGAACATCGCCGGTTTTCGTCAGGTGAAACACGTATTCGTGGCAGTCGTTGACGTAGCGCTTGGAATTGATTGGCTTGAAATGCCCGGCGGAAACGGGCTCGCCATTCACGGGGGTGACGGTGATCGATTTGATCCAGTGAAAGGTGTTTTGCAGAACAAACAAGGGTTCCGGTCCATCGGTGAGGGCGAGGATGAGCTGGTGAGGGAGCAGGGGATTGGATGGTGCGGCGCCGATGTTGAGGAAAAACGACGCGTCATCCGCCATCACGCGTTTCACCTCCGCGGCCCATGCTTTGCACCAAGCGAGGAATTCATCGCGCGGCGCGGTGTCTTTGAAGGAAGCGTAGTTAATCCCGAGATTGTAAGGAGGCGATGTGACGACCAAATCGAAGAATTTTTCCTCAAGTGTCGGGAGGACTTTCAGGCAATCGCCGCTTAAAAGTTCAAGTTTCAAATTTCAAAATTCAAGTTTAAAGGAAGAGATGAATTCCTTAGGGGCTCTGGGGTTGTCGCGATTTTTAAATCGCGGTTCCTTTCCGGAGGTGTTCGATGGCCGATTCTAAATCGGCAGCGGTGACGGTCTCGATGACCTGGGCTTTGCCGAGTTCGGAAAGGGTTACGAAACGGATTTTTCCGGATTTGAATTTTTTATCGCGGGTGAGTTTCTCCATCACGGTCGCGGTCGGGATGTCCGGAGAAAGAGTCAGCGGGAGGTGGAAATGTTTGAGCAAACCGAGGATTTTCGCGGAAGCCTCAGTGGAAAGTCCGGAATGTTTTTCGGAAATTCCCAAGGCCGCACGAATCCCCAGCGCGATTGCTTCGCCATGCAGCATCTGACCATACGGCAATGAAGCCTCAATTCCGTGGCCGATGGTGTGACCGAAGTTTAATAGTGCGCGGATGTCCTTGTTTTCATATTCATCCGCTTCCACCACACGGGCTTTGATCGCGATGTTGCGCGCCAACAACTCTGCCGGGACCTCGCGTTTCTCCGGATCGATCTTCAACAAATCATCCAACATCGCCGCATCACGGATCGCCGCATGCTTGATGGCTTCCGCAAAGCCTTCGTGAAACTCACGGGCCGGCAAGGTCTTCAAAGTCTCGGGATCGATGATGACCAGTTTCGGCTGATGGAAGGCGCCTAAAAGGTTTTTTCCTTCCGCAACATTCACTCCGGTTTTTCCACCCACCGATGAATCGACCTGGGAAACAATCGTCGTGGGAATCTGGACGAAAGGAATGCCACGGTAAAAAATCGATGCCACAAATCCCGCGAGATCGCCGACCACACCGCCGCCGAGAGCGATGATGAGCGAACGTCGATCGTGCCCCGCGCGGATCATTTCGCGACAAAGCGCCTCCGCATGGGAAAGGGATTTCGAAGCCTCACCCGCCGGAACCGTGTGCAGGGTGGGTGGATTCTCGGTGAAACTGGAAATCACCGTCTGCGCGTGGTGAGCAGCCACCGTTTCGTCCGAAATGATGGCCGGCCGCAGATGCGAAAGCCCCTGCTGCTTCAGGATTTCAGAAACAGAAGACAACAAGCTATGTTCAACCATGACAGGATAAGAACGATCGCCGAGTGCGACTTGTACGGTGGGCATGCGGGAGGTTTAAAGCGAAACCCTCAAATAGGAAACTCCGAAGTGGAGAGTTTAGTGAAATCGATCCCAACGGGATCTTAGAAAATAGCGCGGGGTCGGGGAGCGATAGCGACGACTACCTCGGGGGCGTGATGTAAATTAAATCAGACCCCCGTGAGCGGCTCGCGGCCGTCGGGATGATTTCGTATACACTATTTCTGGCACGCCCTTCAGGATACCGATGAATTCCCATCCCAACCCGAGGTGACGCTCAGCTCAACCCCGCGCTAATTTCTTTCATTCCTTCGGGATGCAGGACGAATGGATCAGCTCGCAACAAAATTAGCCCATAAATTTCTTAATTTCATTCTCTGGGTCCTCCGTTTCCTCTTTTCCCTCCGTTTAAATTCGCCCGCATCATCAATCGCGCCTACTCATCTACTCACGAAATTTCTGAAATAATAGTTGCTAATTCGCCCTCGAGAATGCAATTTTTCGTCGAAACCTGACAAAGAAAGGTAAATTACTAAGGATTATGCTTCCCGAGAGTTCCCCGTTTTCCCCAGACCAGCGCAAAGCGTTGGATTCGCTCCTTGCTGGCTTTGATGCGCTTCAACGCGGATGGCTCAGTGGATTTCTTGCGGCCAGTTCGTCTGCCGTTGCTCCCGCCGCCGCGCCCGCTGCTGCTGGAAAACTGACGGTGCTTTACGGCACGGAAAGTGGCAACGCCGAGCAACTCGCTGACCGCGCCGTCAAGGAAGCGAAGAAAAAAGGTTTCAAAGCGGTGATGAAAAACATGTCGGATATTTCTCCATCCGACCTCGCGAAAGTCGAAAACCTGCTCGTAATCGTTTCGACATGGGGCGATGGCGAAGCACCCGAAACCGCTGTCAGTTTCCACAAAGCTTTTATGTCCGAGGATGTGAAACTCGCCGGCGTGAAATTCTCCGTCTGCGGTCTCGGCGATACCTCTTACGAAAAATTCTGCGAGATCGGAAAACAGTTTGATGCCCGTCTGGAAGTTTTGGGTGCGACCCGTGTCGCGCCACGCGCGGATTGCGATGTCGATTACGAGGATACTTACACTGCATGGTTCGCGACCGCGCTCCAAGCAATCACGCCCGCATCAGCAGCTGCTGCACCTGCCACTTTCACCTTTGCCGCTCCGGCCAGCACGGAGTTCGGAAAGAAAAATCCGTTTCCATCTGAGGTGATCGAAAATCTTCTCCTCAACGGCGAAGGCTCTACAAAAGAGACCATCCACGTCGAGCTCTCTCTAACAGGAAGCGGCTTGCAATACGAACCCGGCGATGCGCTTGCCGTGCAGCCGACGAATTGCCCCGGCATGGTGAAGGATATCATCAACGCCGCGAAACTCACCGGCACCGAGGAAATCGAAGTCAAAGGTGTTGGCAAAAAACTGTTGGCGGATGCCTTGCGTGAGGATTTCGATATCACCGCGCTTTCCAAAGCTGTCCTCAAAAAACTCGCCGAGGCGTCCGGTTCGGAAAAGCTCAACGCGCTGCTCGAAGAGGACGCGAAAGATTCGCTCCGCGAATACATCGACGGCCGAGAAATCATCGATGCGATCCTCGACTTCGCACCCAACGGTTTGTCCGCCGATGTGCTTTGCGGTATTTTCCGCAAGCTTCCGGTGCGACTCTACTCCATCGCTTCCAGTCCGCTGGCGCATCCCGATGAAGTTCATCTCACGGTTGCCGCGGTGAGATACGAAACCCACGGGAGAACCCGCAAGGGCGTTTGCTCCACCTACCTCGCAGACCTCGCGAAGATCGGTGAAAACGTTCCGGTTTTTGTTCAGCCTAACAAAAACTTCCGTCTTCCCGCCGATGACAACACGCCCATTATCATGGTCGGTCCCGGCACGGGTGTGGCGCCGTTCCGTTCATTCGTCGAGCACCGCGCGGCCACCGGAGCTGCTGGCAAAAACTGGTTGTTCTTCGGCGACCAACGTTACACCTACGATTTCCTCTACCAACTTGAGTGGCAGGATTTCCTGAAAAACGGCAATCTCACCAAACTCGACCTCGCCTTCTCGCGTGACCAACCCGAGAAAGTCTACGTCCAGGATAAAATGTTAGAAAAAGGTGCGGAACTATACGCATGGCTTGAAAATGGCGCGCATTTCTATGTCTGCGGGGACGCCAGCCGCATGGCTGCGGATGTTCACGAAGCCCTCATCTCCATCGTTTCAAACCACGGCGGAAAATCCCGCGAGCAAGCGGAGGAATACGTTGAGAACCTCAAGAAAGCAAAGCGCTATCAACGCGACGTTTATTAAGAAAATCCGACTGATCCGACCGATCAGTCAAATCTGACCCATCTTTTCCCACACCCATCACCATGTCCGATCAAAAACTAGCCGCTAACGAATACATCAAGATTCGCAGCAATTACCTCCGCGGAACGATTAAAGAAGGTCTCGCCGATCTCTCCACTGGCTCGATGAGCGAGGATGATCAGCAGTTGCTGAAATTCCACGGCACCTATCAGCAGGACGATCGCGACCTGCGTGCGAACCGACGCAAGCACAAGTTGGATAAAGCCTACTCGTTCATGATCCGCATCCGGGTTCCGGGTGGTGTGGCGACTCCGCAGCAGTGGCTCGAAACCGACCGCATGGCGACGCAGTTCGCCAACGGCACGATCAAGCTCACCACACGCCAAGCGTTTCAATTTCACGGCATCATCAAATCCAACCTCAAGCGCACGATCAAGGAGATCAATCAAACCGCGATGGATACGATCGCGGCTTGCGGTGATGTGAACCGCAACGTGATGTGCAACCCGAACCCTTACCTCTCATCGGTTCACGCGGAAGTCCTGAAAGTTTCCCAACAGATTTCCGATCACCTCACGCCCGCAACCCGTGCCTATCACGAGATTTGGTTAGATGGTGAGAAAATCGAATCCAGTGAGGAAGAGGTCGAGCCGATTTATGGCAAAACCTACCTGCCACGGAAATTCAAGATCACCGTCGCGGTGCCGCCTTCGAACGATGTCGATATCTACGCGAACTGCCTGTCGTTCATCGCCATCGTCGAGAACGACAAACTCGTCGGCTTCAACGTCGCGGTCGGCGGCGGCATGGGCATGACCCACGGCTCCGAGGAAACCTACCCGCGCCTTGCGGATGTGATCGGTTTCTGCACGGTCGAACAAGTCAACGACGTCGCGGAAAAAGTCGTCATGGTGCAGCGGGATTTCGGTTGCCGCACGGAGCGCAAGCACGCGCGTCTGAAATACACCGTGGACGATCATGGCCCCGAGTGGTTCCTTGAAAAACTCAACGAATACCTCGGCTACAAGCTCGGTCCGGTCCGCGATTTCAAATTCGAGGACAACGGCGATCGCTACGGTTGGGTTGAAGGGGTGAATGGAAAATTCAACCTCACCCTTTTCATCCAAGGTGGTCGTGTGCTCGATACTCCAACTTACCCGATGCGCACCGGTCTGCGTGAAATCGCGAAAATCCACGACGGAGATTTCCGTCTCACCGCGAACCAGAATCTGATGATCGCCAACGTTTCGCCTGAGAAACGTCCGGAAATCGAAAAGCTTCTTGAGCAATACGGTATTAAAGACAGCCACCTGAAAAGCGGCCTGCGTTTGAACTCGCTCGCCTGTGTCGCCTTGCCGACCTGTGCGCTCTCCCTCGCCGAGGCGGAACGTTACTTGCCGGAGCTTCTAACCGAACTCGAAGAGGTCATCGAAGAGGCCGGACTGCGCCACGATGCGATCACGATCCGCATGACCGGTTGCCCGAACGGTTGCGCGCGTCCGTATATTTCCGAAATCGGTTTTGTGGGTCGCTCACCCGGTTGCTACAACGTCTATCTCGGCGGTGGTTTTGCAGGTCAGCGTTTGTCGAAACTTTACCGTGAAAATTTCCCCGGTAACGAAGTCAAATCGCTGCTCGCTCCCATCATCAAGCACTACGCCAAAGAGCGCAACGAAGGTGAGCGTTTTGGCGATTTCTGCATCCGCGCCGGCTACGTCAGTGCCACCGAACAAGGCAAGGATTTCCACAAGAACATCAAAGAAGAAGCCCGAAACTGAAGAAATTCAAACCGCGAATGAACGCCAATAAACGCGAATTAAATCCATGGCTTTCACTGAGTTATATACCAAGCAATTACATCCGTTCAGTGAACATTTCATTCTTCGTTATTTATTAGAGATTAGCGTCCATTCGCGTTCATTCGCGGTTAATAATTAATTTTCATATCATGCTCGCCGTGAAAACCACACCTGAAGCCGATCCCGCACAGCTCTCCGCTGAGCTTGCGAATCTGCGCGCAGGTCAGCGGCTTGAATTGCTTTACCAACGCCTCGGCAACCGCCTTGTCGCGAGCACCAGCTTCGGCCTGCAAGCCGCGGTGATGCTCAAGCTCATCCACGATCACGCGCCGAAAATCCCCGTCGTCTTCATCGATACCGGATTCCTGTTTCCCGAGACCTACCGCTACGCCGAAGAGTTGATGGAAAAATTTCCGCTCGATTATCGGGTCTATCACCCAACGATCTCCGCCGCGCGCATTCAGGCACTGTGGGGAAATCTTTGGGAGAATGGCAAGGATGGTGCGGACCGCTACTCGCTCCTGACAAAAGTCGAGCCGATGAACCGCGCTCTGCGCGAGATCGGCAGCGATGTCTGGATCAGCGGCTTGCGCCGCTCTCACTCCGATACACGCCAAGATCGTAATTTCGCGGAACAACAAAAGAAAACCCTCAAAGTCTATCCCATCCTCGATTGGGCCGACGCACAGGTGGATCTGTTTTTCCACCAACACCAACTTCCCCGCCATCCCCTAGCCGAACAAGGCTACGTCACCATGGGCGACTGGCACAGCACCAAACCCTCCGAAGACGGCACCGCCAACGGCACCCGCTTCAACGGCGAGAAATTTGAGTGCGGATTGCATCTGGAATCCACGACTTCGGATTTCCAGATTTAATACGCTGGGACCGCGATTCTAGAGCACGAATGTGCACGTTTATCAATTTTATACCCGGTATTTTTTGATTAGTAGCTGGGTTGATTTTTTACATCACATTCTCCCCATTTTCAGCAAAGCGGATTACTGAAACGCACGCCCGCGAATCTTCCGAAATCGAGATCCGCCGTGTGCACCTCAGCTTCGAGTCGTAGCGCGACCGCTGCGATTTGGGCGTCTGTGGTCAGGTTTCCCGCGGTGCCTGCGGCTTCTAGCAGGACGAGTGTCTTTTCCAAGTCATCCGTTAGCATCTCGTGCAGGCGCACGTGTTTGCGAGCCAACCATGATCGGACATGGGCGGATGCTTCGGCGACGGACAAGGGGTCGCTGTAGATTCTCGGATGGGTGGAAATTCGAACAAAGCCGAAGACTACCGTCGGCAGCAGGATTACCGGAGTGCCTCCCTCCATGAGGTTTTGGCACCAGAGGGATGCTTTTGCGTGGAAGGGGCTGCTCGCGTCATAGGCATAGAGCAGGAGGTTGGCGTCCGGCAGGATCATTGGGTGCGCTCCATGAGTTTACGGGTGGTTTCGAGAAACGCCTCCGCTTCGAGGTCATCTGTGAGCCGGTTGAATCCAGCTGGATCATACCCAGCACGCAGGCCCATGGGACGGGTTTGGAGGACAAACGGCTCTATCTTAAGGTCAGGCGTGGAAAGTTCGATGCCTGCCCGCAGGGTATCGTTGAGCACTTTCTTGAAAGGTTTGTGGGTGCGGTGGGCGGTTTCTCGCAAAATCCGCTCCACATCTCGATCCAGAGTCACCGTGGTTCTCATAAATAGCATCATGATGCTAAAAAAAAATGATGTCAAGATGATAATACAAAGTTTGGAGTTTTGTTTGAGTTGGGATTTCATTAAAGCTAACCCATTCAGCATGAAACCGAGTTCCGTCATTTGTTGTGCATCTTTGTTGTTCGTCTTGGGCATTTGCCAAGCACGTGCGGAGGAGAAGCCAAAACAAATGATCTGGACCGATCCGGATGTGGCGTTGCGTGAAGATCCTGATTTTTCGATTCAGGGAGAATATGGAAGTGCAAAAGCAGGTGGGGCTGCATACGGGGTTCAGGTCGTCGCGCTGGGCGGGGGAGCGTTTGATGCCTATTTGCTGGAAGGCGGACTCCCGGGCTTGGGATGGACGTCTGATCAATCCCGCACGCTTCTCAAGGGTGAGAGCAAGGAAGGCAAAACTGTTTTCGAGAGTTCCGACAAATCGATCACGGCGACGATTCGGGATGGCAAGTGGACGATGACTTCCAAGGACGGCAAGCAATCGGTTTTGCCGCGCATCGAGCGCAAGAGTCCCAGCTTGGGGGCATCTGCGCCGAAGGATGCGGTGGTGCTTTTTGACGGGAGTTCGGCAGAGGCATGGGAAAAGGGAAAAGTTGAAAACGGTTTTCTTGCTTCGGGTTGCACCTCAAAACAAAAATTTGCAAGTTATCGTCTTCACCTTGAATTCCGCACGCCGTACAAACCCGCCGCTCGTGGACAGGGTCGGGGCAACAGCGGCATCTATCACAGCGGTCGCTACGAAACCCAGATCCTCGATTCCTTCGGTCTTGATGGAAAAGACAACGAGTGCGGCGGGATTTATTCGATCTCAAAACCGCGCCTCAACATGTGCCTGCCACCGCTTGCCTGGCAGACCTATGATGTCGATTTCACTGCCGCCAAATTCGATGCCGAAGGCAAACGCACCGCATGGCCGAGGATCACGGTGAGGCTTAATGGCACGCTGGTTCATGAAGATCTGGAACTCGGCAAGGATTTCACCACCGCTGCGCCGAACTCAACTCCGCTAGTAAATCCCGAGGGTCCAGTCAATCTTCAGGATCATGGTAATCCGGTGTTTTACCGCAACATATGGATCGTGCCCGTGAACGACTGAATCGGATGTCTGATTGAAAAAATAGCTTCTTTTCAAGGTCACTCAGCACGGGCAGCATGCATTGTATGAATCGTCGGTCTTTTCTAGCCATGTCTTCCCTCGGCGCCGCCATCCCTGTGGTCGCAACTGCAGAGGAGCAAATCGACAATCCTGAGGAAATGGATTGGTATGAAACCATCTACTCCGATGCGTTGGAATTCACAGCGAAGGCCGAGGTTGAGAATGAGGAAGCCGATATTAGGTTGCATGTTCAACTGGTACGTCCGGCAGATGAAGAATTCATCGAGATCAAAAACGAACAGGGGAAATTCGTGGCTTATCAGTATAGAGGCAAGGTAGCACCGGAATATTTTTATCCGGGTCGAACCCTCTTGACTCGTTTCGATCTCACTTGGGACGGGAAAGCGATTCCGATACCCGAACGGTTTTGGAATGATATCGGAGGCCTGATGATTCAGACCACCACCGTGGATCCTTCGAAGTTCAAGGAAGAGAAACATTGGGAAGCACTCGATTTCATCAAGGGTCTGATGCGCCCTCGCCTGACTCTTTCCGCCGATGGTGGCACGGTGCTGATTGAGTGGAGGCGACCCGAAGACTGTGATTCCAGGTCCACCTACCGTTGGATTGTCAGCAAATCCGGCACGGTCCTCCGTCACCGCGATTGCCCGCCTCATTACTGTTGATGATCCCGGTCACATGGGGGGCTGCGTAAATCTTTTTCTGTAAAAGTGATCAAGGCATCAATCTGAAGGATGTTTTTGGTGTCTGTTAGTTTTGGGGTTTGAGGTAGGATTTTCCGGATTCCCACGCTTCGGAGATTTCGACG
>JBIKNX010000258.1:0-3256 GCA_044358435.1 Luteolibacter sp. | reverse complement strand
AACATTTGAAATTGAGATTTAGAAACACAGGATATGCACGATAAAGGACATGTGGCGGTAATCGATTTTGGCTCGCAGTATACACAGTTGATTGTGAGGCGGGTGAGGGAGTTGGGATTTTTTGCGATGCTTTACGCGTTGGAGGATTTCCCAAACCTTGGCAAGCCGGGTGCAATCATTTTATCTGGCGGACCGCGCAGCACCAGTGAACCGGACGCACCGGATCTTGATTTCGAGGCACTCAAGGCATTTGATGTGCCCGTGTTGGGAGTGTGTTATGGGATGCAGTTGTTGAATTTGAAATTCGGCGGCACCATTGAACCAAGTGATCGCCGTGAGTATGGTCCGGCCGAACTGTTTCCAACCAGCCGCACTGGCATTTATGAGGGATTGTCGGAAAAATCCCAGGTCTGGATGAGTCATTCGGACACCGTAAAAGTCATTCCTGCGTGCGCGGAGATTTTGGCGACCAACCAACATAAGACACCGGTCTCTCTGAAATGGGGCGAGAATTTTTATGGGATACAGTTCCACCCGGAAGTGACCCACAGTCATGAAGGTCTGCGGATTTTACATAACTTCCTGCTGACAGCCGAAGCATTGATGCCCTTCAAAATCGAGGATTTCAAACGCGAGATGATTGAGGGGATTCGCGAAAAGTGCGGGGACAAACAGGTGGTCTGCGGTGTTTCCGGCGGAGTGGACAGCACGGTATTGGCGGTGCTGTTGAAAGAGGCCGGCGCGAATGTCCGTGCGATTTTCGTGGATCACGGATTGATGCGCAAGGATGAGGGTGACGAGGTTCGCAGCAACTTTCATCGCATGGGGGTTCCCATCGAAACCGTCGACTGCAGCGAGCGTTTCCTGGCGGCCTTGGCAGGAGAGAGCGATCCCGAGAAGAAGCGGGTGATCATCGGAAATCTGTTCATTGATGTGTTTTGGGATTCGGTGGGGGATGCCGAGATTTTGGCTCAGGGAACCTTGTATCCCGATGTGATCGAAAGCGCGTCCAATGCGAAATCCAAAGCATCGAAAATCAAAACCCACCACAATCGCGTGGATCGTATTCTTGAATTGCAAGCACAAGGCAAAGTGCTCGAGCCCTTGGCGGAGTTGTTCAAAGACGAAGTTCGTGAGTTGGGCCATTCTCTCGGAATTGCGCCGGACATTTTGAATCGTCATCCGTTTCCGGGTCCCGGACTTGCGGTGCGCTGCCCAGGTGAAGTGACGCAGGAGCGGCTTGATATCATCCGTGAATGCGATGCGATTTTCATCGGAAAGCTTAAAGAACATGGTTGGTATGACAAAGTCTGGCAATCCTATGCCTGCTTGGTGCCGGTGAAAACGGTCGGCGTCAAGGGAGACGAGCGTAGTTACGAATGGGCGATTTCGCTTCGTGCCGTGGTTTCGGAAGATGCGATGACGGCCGATTGGGTGGAGCTTCCTTATGAAATCCTGCGCGAGACCAGTCACCGGATTTTGAACGAGGTCAAGGGCATCAACCGCGTGCTCTATGATGTCTCAACCAAGCCACCGGCGAGTATTGAGTGGGAGTAATTCGGTTGCGGCGAAGCCGCTCGGTTGCCGCTGCGCGGCACGGTGATTCGGTTGCCGCTGCACGGCTCGGTAATTCGGTTTTACCGAACCACCGAACCACCGAACCACCTAACTTAAAAGATGCAGGGTTGCAAAATTAGCGGGTGAATTTAAGCTATGCACCTATGAGCGAATCGAAACCGAAAATCACCGCGTATTTGAAGACATTTTGTGGCTGGAGCGAGGGTGTGCGTGCGATCATGCGCAAGTATGACCTTCCTTATGAAGAGAAGGATATCATCAAAAATCCGGCGTTTCGTTGGGAAATGGAACAGCGCAGCGGTCAGTCACTTTCTCCATGTGTGGAGATCAATGGCGAAATGCTTGCGGATGTGAGCGGAGAGGAAGTCGAGAAGTGGATGCTCGCACAGGGTTTGGTGACGGATAACGAAGTCGCTCCGGATGCGCCCATCGATTCCGCCTGCACCGACGAACAACATGCGGCGATGGCAGCGGGAAAACTTCCTGTTCCCGGCAAAATCAAGTTTATTGATTAAGAAGTTCCTAGTTTCTCGCCCCGATGTGTCGGGGTTGGTTCCTAGTTCTTGATTGAAGAATTAGGATGCCGCGAAGTGAATTCTTGTCTTATGTCTAGAGTCTCCAAGTCTTGCTTCTTCATCATATGCATTGGTTGATCAAATCTGAGCCGGATGTTTTTTCGATCAAGGATCTTGAAAAGGTAAAACAGGAGCCATGGACGGGGGTGCGCAACTATCAGGCACGCAACTTCATGTGGCGTGAGATGCAGCCGGGTGAGCTTGCGATTTTCTACCACTCAAACGCCAAGCCGTCAGGTGCGGCCGGAGTGGCTGAAGTCGTTTCCGAGCCTTATCCCGATCCCACCCAGTTCGATCCGAAGAGTGAGTATTTCGATCCCAAGGCGACCGAACAAAAACCGCGCTGGTGGTTGGTTGATTTCAAACATGTCGCGACATTCAAAGAACTGCTTCCGTTGGAAACACTCAAAGCGGATCCTGTGCTTGCGGAGATGATGGTTTGCCAGAAAGGCACCCGGTTATCAATCAACCCGGTTGAGAAGAAACACTTCAACCGGGTGATGAAAATCGCGGGTTTGAAACTTTGAAAAAATCGCACCGAGCTGCGAAGAACGCGCTGAATGCACTTTGGCGTTTCGATTTCGAATTCAGATTTTCAACGTCTGCAGCACGGACAAGTGTTCCGGGCCGAGTTCCAGTCCGGTGATGGAACGGAGATCGGCTTCGATGGCGTCCAGAACATCGAGCTCAGGGCGGAAATCGGCGGCGTGGTAGGAAGAGCGAACGAGCGGACCGGAAGCGCAGTGGCGGAAGCCTTTATCGAGTGCGATTTGCTTGTATTCCGCAAACTGATCCGGATGGATGTATTCGACCACCGGAAGATGTTTCGGTGTCGGGCGGAGGTATTGGCCGAGGGTGAGGACGGTGACATCGTGCTCTAACAGATCATCCATCGCCTTGAGGATTTCGTCGTGACGTTCGCCGAGTCCGAGCATGATTCCGGATTTGGTGGAGACGTGGCCGTTGACCATGAGCTTGGCTTTTTTAAGTACCGTAAGGGAGCGTTGATACTTGGCACGGGAGCGGACGAGGGGGGTGAGGCGTTCGACCGTTTCGAGGTTGTGGTTGAAGATGTGGGGGCGGGCATCCATGACCATTTGCAG
>JBIKNX010000003.1:0-33267 GCA_044358435.1 Luteolibacter sp. | reverse complement strand
CAAGGCGGCGGTTAAGTGGTTCTTTGATTTCAGCATGTCAGCATTTTGATTTTACCCGATAACCCCATCCATTCGGACATCGTGTGATTCCATGACGACATCATCCACCATCTGGAAGGGAAAACAAACCCCGAGCTTCACGGCCTCCGGTTTCGCCTGTTTGAGCATCCGATCATAAAACCCCCGACCCCGACCCATTCTCCCGCCCTTTCGGTCAAATCCCAGACCGGGACAGAGAAACACATCGACCTCTTCAACCGCGACTTCATCCAACCCGTCCATCGGCTCCAGAATTCCGAACGCACCGACCCGCATTTCCTCTTCGATATTTTTCACCCGATAAAATTTCAAGTCCTCGCCCCTCACCCGTGGAAACACCCATGGTTTGTCGATACGGCCGAACAGCCCGCGCAAATCCACCTCACCCGGCATCGCCATGTAGGCCGCGACGATCCGCGCGTTCGGAAATCGTTCCAACTCCACCACCAACTTTTGCACCACAGCTCCGGAATCCGCAGCATGATTCAACGACGCGATCCGCCTCAATTCCTCACGTTGTCGTTTTTTGATCACGTCACTTATCACCAATTAGAATAACATTATAAAGCAAACCATGATGCCTGGCAAATCACTTCATAACCATTGGCACTGAATAGCTAAAATTTTATGACCGAGATATCAGGATTTACAACCCATCACTCTGCGTCCCTCCGCGACCTTTGACTACACTTCGTTCCGTCCAAGCCATATCAGCTTCGCTGTTAATGGAAATTCGCTAATGCTCATTTTGCTTTGCGGCTCCTTGCCCCTCGTAGCCTTGGCGAAATGGGGCGTGGTAAAATCTCTTCATTTCAAGCAAAGAAGCCGGCCGGAGGCACGGCTCTCCAGTAGTGGCGATCAAACCGGAGCCTTATCCAACTCAAACGCATCGTGCACCGCACGGGCGGCGTCTTCAATATGCACTTCATCAACGGTCACCGCGATCTTGATTTCCGAAGTGGAGATCATTCCGATGTTGATGCCTTTGTCGCCGAGGGCTTTGAACATGGTCGCTGCCACACCGGAATGAGAACGCATGCCGATGCCGACTGCGGACAGTTTCGCGATACCCGCTTCCGTTTGAATCTGTGCGTTCGGCGTAAGTTCCGCAAGCAAGGGCTTGAGTGCGGCCTGCGCTTTGCCGAGATCTGTCGAATGCATCGTGAATGAATGCCTGGATAAATGATCTTCGTTCGATGTGTTCGAAACAATCATATCGAGATTGATTTCCGCATCAGCGAGCACACCGAGAATTTTACCGGACATGCCGGGAAGATCGGGGATGCCGGAGATGGTGACGCGCGCTTGTGAGCGCTCGATCGAAATACCACGGATGACGACGTTTTCCATATTGGGATGTTCTTCTAACACGAGAGTTCCTGGGTTATCATTAAGTGAGGATCTGACCTCGAAAACTACGCCGAATTTTTTCGCGAATTCGACCGAACGCGATTGCATGACTTTGGAGCCCGAGGATGCCATTTCCAGCATCTCATCATATGAAATCTCAGGCAATTTGCGGGCGTTTTTCACCACTCGCGGATCACAGGTGTAAACCCCGTCCACATCGGTGAGGATCTGGCAAACATCCGCTTTCAAGGCAGCTGCCACCGCAATCGCGGTCAAATCCGAACCACCCCGGCCCAAGGTATGAACCATGCCGTCCAGAGTGATTCCTTGAAAACCCGCCACAACCAGAGTTTTTCCCTCCTCAAGAAAACGCTTCATTAGCGATGGATCCATATTGGAAATGCGTCCGCGGGTGTGGCTTCCCGTCGTAAAAATCCCCGCCTGCCGGCCTGTAACCGAAACCGCATCGACTCCCTGCGCTTGCAGAGCCATCGCCACCAACGCGATCGATTGCTGCTCTCCGGTCGCCAAAAGAACATCCAATTCCCGCTCGGACGGATTCTCATCCAGCTCCTTCGCCATACCAATCAGCTTGTCCGTCACACCCGACATCGCCGAAACCACGCCGATGACCTGATTCCCCTCATCACGAGTACGCTTCATTCGCGCAGCTACATTACGAATGCGATCAATGGAACCTACGGAAGTTCCGCCATATTTCTGAACAATTAAGGCCATGGTTTTGGGGCGGGCGGATTCAAGAGGGTTCTTTTAAAAACATCAAACCTTAACTTGAGGGATGTCTTTCGTCAGAGGAATGGATCACAAACCTGCGGGTCACAGATTCCGACCTTTTTGACCGTAGAATCGGGAGCTTCTCACAGATCACCCCTAACCCAGCACTTCATTCCCTCAATCCAAAATTCCGTTTCAGTCCCTGCGCTGCGCTTCAGATAACCCAAGCCTATTTCCCCCTCCACACTGGTCACCTCGCCGCAGACTTTTCCCTCCGCATTGCTAAATTCGCCAAGTTTCCCCTCGCTCTCGAACGCCAGTTTCACCAGATATCGATTCAACTTGCCCGCACTTTTGATACGGGAAATCACTTCCTGCCCGATGTAGCAGCCTTTGTCGTAGGAAATATCCGTTCGATCCAAACCCGCTTCCGGCGGCAACATTCCAACGACAATCTCGCTCCCCCAGCGCGGGATGCCTTTTTCAATCCTCTCACGCTCGCTCAAATCCGCATGCGGAAAATGAAAATCATCCATTGAGATCCGATCGCTCACGTTTGTCACTTCGACATCGTCGGCAATCAGGTAACGGGTCAATCTTGCTTCCAAAGCCTCCAACCATTCATCCTGACAAAACACGAGCACGCTATCGTCCGAATTTCCCTTCGAAATCCAGATACGAAACTGCAGTCTTCCTTTTGCATCGGTCACACAACCCGAGAGGACATCACGACCCAGCATCACCTTACGCACGTCCTGCGTCACCTGACCGTTGAGAAAACGAACCGCATCCACGCCGCGGAATTCCAAAACACCCATTTTTCCTGGAAAATCATTCATACGCTTTGATCAGAGCCGAATAATCCAAATCCGCCATTCCCTGCTCGCACATCGCATGCATTTGCCCGGAAACCGCGGCCATCGCCGGCAACTCCACACCCGCCACTGCGGCGAGTTCCAGCGCGTAGCGACTGTCTTTCAACATGTTCGCCATCGTGAAATGGGCATCAAAATCACCTTTCATCATGACCGGATATTTCATCGCCATCAGCGGTGAACCGGAGCCGTTTCGGATCGCCGCCTCAGCGAAAACTTCGGGACTCACCCCGTGCTTTTTCGCAATCGTCATCGCTTCCCCCATGGCCTGAACAGTACAAGCGGAAATCAAATTGGTTCCGATTTTGGTAATGGTCGCCGACCCGACCTCACCGCAATGCATGCAGGCTTTTGAGCTCACCGAGAGGAAATCAGAGACACGCCGGAAAGTCTCCACACAGCCTCCGATGTAATACAGCAACTGCCCCGAACCCGCCGCATCCTTGCTTCCGGTGAACGGGGCATCCAGGAAATCACAGGCTTTCGCGGCGCATTGCTCCGCCATCCAGAGTGTGGTCTGCAAATCGACGGTCGAGTGATTCATCACCAAAGCCCCCTTGCGCAAGACCTGCTTGGCCGACCCGAAAACATCCCTCACCATCGGGCCGTCCTTGAGATAGACCGATACGAGATCGGCATTCGCCACCGCCTCTTGCGGACTGGCGCATTCGCCTTCCAAACCACGAAAAGTACGACTCCAAGACGACACGCGGTATCCTGCCTCAATCAACCTCTGGCGCACCCGGGAACCGATGATTCCCAGACCTAAAATCGCAATCACCTGCTTTTCCATGCTCGTAAAATCCGTATCAGTTCTGCCGCTTCAACGCCAGCTTCACCAACTTGACGGACTGCTCTCTGATTTCCTTCACTTTCTCGTGCGTCGGATCCTCCTCTTGGGGAATGACCATCTCGTTTCTCAGGCCGGATAGCACATCGCGGATCTCCATATAGTTCGGACGTTCCGAAATTCTTGGCTCCAAGCCGGCGACAATCTCGGTGTAATAATCCGCAATATCCTCGCGCATGATCTTTGAGGCTCGCTCCGGGGAAAACTGTTTATCGACCGCCACCGAGGAAACTTCCAGCGCACGAATCCAACCACCAAGGGAAATCAGATGTGCCAGGTCCGCATCACGCAGCTTGACCAACTCCACTTCCACATCCTTCTGGGTGGCGGCGAGTTCTTTTTTCAACTGGGCGATATCCTGCTTTTTCGCGCTATCCAACAAACTTGCCGCGTGGCGGTTGATCCGTCCTCCGGCGCCCAGAGCTTTGCCATATCGCGTCAAATCCGCAGCGATACGTTCCACTTGATCCATCTGCCCCGCTTGCACAATGAGGAAGCCATCGGCAATCAGGAATCCCAACTCAATGGCAAGATCCGCCCGATCAAGCGGCATGCGCTCGTTGACTTCACGTTGCGTGTCCACCAGAGGCAAAGGCATCAGAAACTGTAAGGTATCAAACAATTTTGAAATCGATGGGGCTGTGAATTCATTGACTCCCAGTTCGGCGCGGAGATGCTCATCCTCCAACAAATCATCGGGAATATCCGCTTTTTCATCAGGAGCCGGCAATTTTTCCTCAGGCACCACGGGTTCAAGCTCGGACTTGTCCGCTTTTTCCTCCGATACCAAAGGCGACACCTCTTCTTCACTGTGGCAAAGAGCGGTCATCGCTACCCCGATCATGAAAACAACCCAAAACTTCATAACGGGAAATTGGCACCTGACCCAAGTTTCGGCAATCGCCAATTGATGCCCAACTAAGGATTTATCCTAATTCTTTCCCTCGCTTGACCCGCCTGCCGCATTCCCCTATGCAAGGCGCCAACGATTCACTCCATGTCCAATACGATCATCTACACCAAGACCGACGAGGCTCCAGCGCTTGCGACTTATTCCCTCCTTCCCATCGTTCAAGCTTTCGCGAAACCCGCCGGAATCAACATGGAAACCCGCGACATCTCGCTCGCGGGCCGCATCATCGCCCAGTTTCCTGATTTGCTCACTCCGGAGCAGCAAATACCTGATCACCTCGCCGAACTTGGAAAAATGACACTTCTGCCGGGCGCGAACATCATCAAGCTTCCGAATATCTCCGCCTCGGTTCCTCAACTCAAAGCCGCGATCAAGGAACTCCAGAACAAAGGTTATGCGATTCCGGACTTTCCGGAAAATCCATCGGGGGACGCTGAAAAAGACATCCGTGCCCGTTACGCAAAAGTCCTAGGTTCTGCGGTGAATCCCGTTCTGCGCGAGGGAAACTCAGACCGCCGCGCTCCCAAAGCCGTCAAAGACTATGCCAAGAAACATCCCCACTCCATGGGCGCATGGTCCAAAAACTCAAAGACCAACGTCGGATCCATGAACGGCAAGGGCGATTTCTTCTCGAACGAAAAATCCGTCGTCGTCTCCAAAGCCACGGATGTCAAAATCGAACTCGTCGGAAATGACGGATCCATCACAATCCTCAAGGAATCCACACCATTGTTGGCTGGAGAAATCCTTGATGGCACTTTTCTCAGCAAAAACGCCCTCACCGCATTCCTTGAATCGCAAATCGCCAAGGCAAAATCCACCGATGTCCTGTTTTCCCTGCACATGAAAGCCACCATGATGAAGGTTAGTGATCCTATCATCTTCGGCCACGCGGTGAAAGTTTTCTTTAAAGATCTCATCGCGCGCCATGCGGAGGTTCTTGCTTCTCTGAAAATCGATTTCAACAACGGTTTCGGCGATCTGACCGCGAAAATCCAAAACCTTCCAGCCGATCAAAAAGCCGCCATCGAGGCGGACATCCTCAAAGCCTACGAAAACGGGCCGGCTCTCGCCATGGTCAACAGCGACAAAGGCATCACCAATCTTCACGTCCCCTCGGATGTCATCGTCGACGCATCGATGCCCGCCATGATCCGCACCTCGGGACAAATGTGGAATGCCCAAGGCAAACCCCAAGACACCCTCGCCGTCATTCCGGATTCTTCCTATGCGGGCATCTATCAAACGGTTATTGATTTCTGCCGCGAGAATGGCGCGCTCGATCCGAAAACCATGGGCTCCGTTCCAAACGTCGGTCTCATGGCACAAGCCGCGGAGGAATACGGTTCCCACAACAAAACCTTCGAAATCCCCACCCATGGCACCGTTCGCGTGACCGACAACGATGGAAATGTCCTCTTCGAGCACAAGGTCGAGCAAGGTGATATCTGGCGCGCATGCCAAACCAAAGACGCTCCCATCCGCGATTGGGTGAAGCTCGCGGTCAACCGCGCGAGAATTTCCAAGACCCCAGCGATTTTCTGGCTCGACTCAAGCCGTGCTCACGACGCCCAGATCATCGACAAGGTGAAAACCTACCTCGCCGAGCATGATACCTCTGACCTCGACATTTCAATCCTCCCGCCCGCCAATGCCTGCCTCGTCACACTCCAACGCATCGTCAAAGGTCTGGACACGATTTCCGTAACCGGAAACGTGCTCCGTGATTACCTTACCGACCTCTTTCCCATCCTCGAAGTCGGCACGTCCGCAAAAATGCTTTCCATCGTTCCCCTTATGAACGGCGGCGGCCTCTTCGAAACCGGTGCCGGCGGCTCCGCCCCCAAACACGTTGAGCAATTCCTCGAGGAAAACTATCTCCGCTGGGATTCACTCGGTGAGTTTTTCGCGCTCGCCGCATCCTTCGAGCATCTCGCCCTTACCCAAAACAACACCAAGGCGAAAGTCCTCGCCGAGACCCTCGATGCCGCCAACGGCCAGTTCCTCGAAAACGATCGCTCACCGGGTCGCAAACTCGGCACGATCGACAACCGCGGATCCCATTTCTACCTCGCGCTTTATTGGGCCAAAGAACTCGCCGCACAAAACAGCGATCCCGAACTCAAAGCGATCTTCACCCCCATCGCGGAAAAACTCATCGCCAACGAATCCACCATCGTCGCCGAACTCATCGCCGTCCAAGGCAAACCCGTCGACATCGGCGGATACTACATGCCGGATGATAAGAAGGCGTTTGATGCGTTGCGTCCGAGCAACACGCTGAACGAGATTTTGGCGTAAGTGCCAAAAAGACAGAAGACGGCAAGACAGAAGACACAAGATCCTCCTACGCCAATGCTACGGCAGGACAAACTGGAAGTGGCTTTCATGATGGCAATAACTTAGGCAGATGGACCGCGTGTCTCCAGACGCGCTTCTTTCCTCAAACGGCGGTTTTATCAAAACCGCCCTACCATTCCATGAAGCCACAAATCAACCAGTTCCCCTCTTCTTGAAATTTGAAACTTGAGATTTAAAATTTAATTCAAGCGAATACCCGCATCCGACTGCGTGATCAGGCGCTTCTTCAACAACGCTCCCAGCGTCTGTTTGAACGTCCGTTTTGAAACTCCCAGTTCGCTATAAATTTCCTCCGCGGGACTCTTGTCGGTCAGCGCCCAGAAGCCGCCGCGTGCGACGAGTTCACCGATGATCTGTTTCTCCAGATCATCCACCCGCGCGCGCCCCGGAGGGGTCAGGCTGAGATCGATTTTCCCATCACCCCTGACCGCGGCCACCCAGCCCTTGAGTTTCTCGCCGAGCGAGAGTTTTTGAAACACCTCGTTCGAATACAACAGGCCGGTGTGCGCATCGTTGATGATGGCTTTGTATCCCATCGGAGTCTTACCATAAACCGTTAGATCCACCGCCTGACCCGATTCATAAATGGCTGGGGTGATATCGATGTGACGTGCGATGCGCGCCGTGGCCATCAGACGTTGGCTCTTTTCATCCACCAACACTTTGACCAGATAACTTTTCCCGGGTTCCATCCGGGTTTTCTGCTCACGGAAAGGCACGAGCAGATCCTTCGATAACCCCCAATCGAGAAACGCGCCCACACCTGTCACCGCCACGCATTGTAACTTTACAAAGTGCCCGGGCATGGCACGCGGGGTTTTCAAGGTCGCCACCAACCGATCCTCGGAATCGAGATAGATGAACACATTTAACTCTTCACCGATCACCCACTCTCTGGGCATCTCTCCGCATGGCAGTAAAATTTCACCCAGATTTTCGGCATCAAGAAACACGCCGAACGGTTGATCACGGACGATTCGAAGATTCGCTCTAGTGCCAATTTTAATCATAATGATGGAAAAAACCACGAATGGACGCGAATGAACGCGAATAATAAACATTCCCATCAAGAACACATAAAATAATTACACCATTACATGCCATTTTTTTCATAGAATTGGATTAGCGTTTATTCGCGTTCATTCGCGGTTAAGAATTCAAACCCTATGGCGTGAAATCTTTTGGTGCGATCAGGATTTTCTCAACCGGGTGTTTCGTCACGATATTGCCCAAGCTGCCGCGGGATTTGATCCCGAACTCCGCGAAGTGCAGGGGACGCGTAAGATTGCGCAAACGCAGGCCGGATTTCATATGGATCATCAACATTTGAGCGGAGCTTTCCTCATTGTTGCTGTGCCACTTGAAATACAGCACCTTACTGCCCGGTGTGCCTTTGGTCAGATCATATTCCTTGTCGCGGGTCGTTCCGCCGACGGTGAAACGCTTGGCCATCACATTGCCGTCTTTGCCATCGCGATAGATCATCGAGTAGATCAAATCCTCATCCTTGCGCAAAACCGCAACGCGCAACGGTTTCGGCCCGACAAAAAATTTATCCGCAACCTTGGTGATCTTCATTTTACCATCGGCGGTGAAGATGATGATGTCGTCCAACATCGAACATTTTTCCAAGGCCTCTTCTTTCTTCAACCCGGTTCCAGCAAAACCGTTTTTCGCATCGAGATAAAGCGTCTCGGATGCGGCGACAACCTGTGTCCTGTCCACCCGCGCGAATGATGAAATTTCAGTCAGGCGCTTGCGATCCTTTCCGTATTTTTTACCAAGCTCCTCATACCAGCGGATCGTATAACGCGTGAGATTGCGCAGGTTTTTTTCGGCTTCCGAGATATCCGCCTCGATCGCCTTGATCTCCTCATCGGCCTTGAAGGAATTGAATTTGGAAATGCGTTTGATACGGATCTCGGTCAAGCGCACCAAATCCTCCTCGGTCACCTCGCGCTTGAGTAACTTTTTGAACGGCTTCAACCCGTCATCGATCGCCTTCAGCACGGCCTCCCAGGTTTCGGATTCCTCGATGTCGCGGTAAATGCGTTTTTCGATGAAAATTTTCTCCAATGAGGAAAAATGCCATTTGTCACCGAGCTCCCCTAGCTTGATTTCCAACTCCTGCTTGAGCAGCTCCCTGGTGAGATCCGTGGTGCGGCGCAGAATCTCACAAACCCCGAGAAACGCGGGCTTGCCATCCACAATCACTCCGGAGTTGGGTGAAATGCTGACTTCGCAATCCGTAAAGGCATACAAGGCATCCCGCGTGTTTTCCGAGTCAGCGCCCGCCGGAAGATAAACCAAAATATCGGCATGGGCCGCCGTGTTGTCTTCGATCTTTTGGATTTTGATCTTGTTCTTGTCCGCTGCCGCAACAATCGAATCCATCACTCCACCCGTGGTCGTTCCAAAAGGTATTTCCGTGATTCTCAAGACACCTTTTTTGTCCGCCTCAATCCGGGCACGCACCCGAATCTTTCCACCCCGCAAACCTTCCTTGTATTCGCTTGCGTCCATGATGCCACCCGTCGGGAAATCCGGAACCAAATCAAACGGCTCTTTCCGCAAATAAGCCACTGCAGCGGTGATCAGCTCATTGAAATTGTGAGGCAAAATCTTGCAAGCAAGACCCACTGCGATTCCCTCCACGCCCTGCGCGAGCAACAGTGGAAATTTCATCGGTAAAGTGAGCGGTTCCTGATTCCGGCCGTCATACGATGGCAGCCACTGCGTGGTCTTGGGATTGAACGCCACATCCAAAGCAAATTTGGTCAAACGCGCCTCAATATACCGAGGTGCCGCCGCTCCGTCCCCGGTGAGCGTGTTACCCCAGTTTCCCTGGGTATCGATCATCAGATCCTTCTGCCCGAGCTGCACCATCGCATCGCCAATCGACTGATCGCCGTGCGGATGATATTTCATCGTGTTTCCGACCACGTTCGCAACTTTGTTGTAGCGACCATCGTCCAGTTCGCGCATCGAATGCAAAATCCGCCGCTGAACCGGCTTCAAACCGTCATGCAAATGGGGTACAGCCCGCTCAAGAATCACGTAGCTCGCGTAATCCAGGAAATAATCAGAATACATCTCCCCAAGGGAAATATGCTGGTCCGGATCGTTACTCATAAGCCCCATGTGCTAGTGGACAAGCCGCGCCCGTGCAAGCATTGCTTCGTGGGAATCCCTCCAAAAAGAATTTCTACCGCCAATGAACGCCAATGGACGCGAATAAATAAGCCTGAAAACTCATTTTCTTAACCACGAAAGGCACGAAACACACGAAATTTGAACGATTCAGGCTGATTAGTTCTCATCACATTTATGGTGTCATGGCTTTTTCTGCTTTCATTGGCAGTTTCGTGTGTTTCGTGCCTTTCGTGGTTCCTCCGTCTGAATTCAATAACCCAAGCCTTGAAACATCCTGCCCGCCACCTACGTTCCTTTGGAAATGACTGAGACACGCATCAGACGAAGAAATTTAATCAAACTCGGCGGCCTTGGTGCCATGGCTTCTTTATTTGGCAGTTGTGAGAAAAATCCTCAGCGCAGCACCCGAAATGTCAAAGGCATCGTTTTCATGGTTGCCGATGGAATGAGCCACGGCGTTCTTACGATGGCCGAAAATTTCTCCCGCATCGTCCACGGCAAAGGCACCCGTTGGTGGGAACTCATCAACGATCCGAAATCCACCCGCGGCCTCATGGAAACAAGTTCCGCCAATTCTTACGTCACCGATTCGGCCGCAGCATCTTCTGCTTGGGGCGGTGGCATGAAAATCAACAATAACTCTGTCAACGTCCGGCCCGATGGCACGGAGTCCATTCCCATCCATCGCCATCTGAAAAAACTCGGTCACCGCACAGGTCTCGTCACAACAACGACCATCACCCATGCCACACCCGCCGGCTTTGCCGCCGTCACCCATAACCGCCAAGACGAACACCTCATCGCCCCGCAATACCTCGGCGTGGTCGACATCCTGCTGGGCGGCGGAATGAAATTTTTCGATCCGAAACAACGCCCCGATTCCCGCGATTGGCTCAGCCCTTACCAAAAATCAGGTTACGACATCCTCCTCGATCGCGATTCGCTTCTGAACTCCAAATGCCAACAGGTTCTCGGACTCTTCAACGACAGCCACCTGCCCTACGAAGTGGACCGCATCAATAACGCCGGACTCCAAAGCAAAACCCCCACTCTTGCTGAAATGTCGGAATTCGCTCTCAGACATTTCTTGAAAGCTGATGAAAAATTTCTCCTTCAGATCGAAGGCGGAAAAATCGACCACGCCGCACACCTGAACGATGCCGCCGGCTTATTGTGGGAACAACTCGCATTCGATACCGCCCTCGATAAAGTGTTAGAAATGACGAGCGGTCGCGATGACATCCTTGTCGTTGTCACCAGCGATCACGGCAACGCCAACCCAGGAATCAACGGAACTGGAAAAAATTACACCAAAACAAACGAGGCGTTCAAATCCCTCACCCGCATGACAGCATCTTATGAATCCATCATCAATCCATGGAAAAAAGCTCCTGGAAATGAACAAAACCTGGCCTCACTCATCGAGGAAAAACTGGGTTTTAAAATGAGCGTCGAAGAATCGACCGCCCTGCATTCCAGTATTACCACCGGCAAAGCCATCGAATGGAGCGACCAACTCGACAACCCCAACGGCCTGCTCGGCCAATTTGCCGGCAACCACACCGGAGTCGGCTGGACTGGCGTCTCCCATACCTCAGATCCGACCATGATCTCAGCCATCGGCCCACAAGCTCAACGCTTTTCCGGCATCGTTCCTAACCAACTGATCCACCAACACTTTATCGAACTACTGACCTAGACTCAAACTCCCTGAAAATTCGCTCTTTGCGATGACTGCTGCCTTACGTTGAAGTCTTTTCATGACATTCCCCGGCCCCATCCTTACCCCCAATTGAAAATCCCGCTTGAATTTTATCCAGTCATGACATTCCAAAAAACCTCCCACAAACAACTTCAGGAATGGGTCAGCCAAATGGCCTTACTCACCGCTCCCGATGAAGTTATTTGGTGCGATGGCTCGCAAGAAGAATGGAACCGGCTCACTCGCTTGCTTTGCGATCAAGGCACGTTTGTTCGCCTGAATCCCGAAAAACGCCCGAACTCTTTCCTTGCCCGCTCCGCCGTTTCCGATGTCGCCCGCGTGGAAGAACGCACCTTCATCTGCACCAAACGACGCGATGAGGCCGGACCGACCAACCAGTGGGCGGATCCCCTCGAGATGCGCAAAATCCTGAATGAAAAATTCAGCGGATCCATGCGCGGTCGCACGATGTATGTAATCCCGTTCTGTATGGGCCCGCTGGATTCCCCACTCGCGAAAATCGGCATCCAATGCACCGACAGCCCTTACGTGGTCGTCAATACCCGCATCATGGCGCACATGGGCAGCCATGTCCTGAAACGACTCGAAGATGAAGCTTCCGGAAGCGCACCCAAGGTCCGCGACGGCCACGGACAGTTTGTCAAATGCCTGCATTCTCTCGGCGCGCCGCTCGCGGAGGGCGAACCCGATGTCGCGTGGCCTTGTAACCCGGACAAATACATTTCCCATTTCGTCGATACCCGTGAGATCATGTCCTTCGGCTCAGGCTACGGCGGCAACGCCCTTTTGGGGAAAAAATGCCTCGCTCTCAGGATTGCCTCCAACATCGCCCGCGAGCATCGCTGGATGGCGGAACACATGCTCATCCTCGGCCTCCATGCACCCGACGGATCCACCACCTATGTCACCGCAGCATTTCCATCGGCTTGCGGAAAAACCAACCTCGCAATGCTTGTCCCTCCCAAGCCCTATGCAGACAAAGGTTGGAAAACATCCATCATCGGCGACGACATCGCATGGCTCTGGCCTCACAAAGATGGCAAACTTCACGCCATCAACCCGGAAACCGGTTTCTTCGGAGTTGCTCCCGGCACTTCATGGGACACCAACCCCATCGCCATGCAGTCCATGACGGAAAACACCATTTTCACCAACGTGGCTCTGACAGACGACGGCGATGTCTGGTGGGAAGGTCTTTCCAAAGAACCACCCGCTCATCTCATCGACTGGGAAGGCAAGGACTGGACCCCCGAATCCGGAACTCCAGCCGCCCACGCCAATGCCCGCTTCACCACCCCCGCCATCCAGTGCCCCAGCATCGATCCGGATTGGCAAAACCCCGAGGGAGTCCCCATCGATGGCATCATATTCGGAGGTCGCCGCGCCACCACCATGCCTCTCGTTTACCAAGCCTTCAACTGGTGCCACGGGGTTTACATCGGTGCGACCATGGGCTCCGAAATGACCGCCGCCGCGGCCGGAAGCCTTGGCAAGGTCCGCCGGGATCCGATGGCGATGCTTCCTTTTTGTGGATACAACATGGGCGCATACTTCGGCCACTGGCTCGAAATGCAACGCTACCTGACCCACCTACCACGCTTCTTTCACGTCAATTGGTTCCGCAAAACTCCCGAAGAGAAATTCATGTGGCCTGGCTTCGGGGAAAACATGCGGGTCCTCGAATGGATCGTGAAACGCTGCACCGGCGGCGCCGCCGGCCATGAAACCCGGATCGGCTGGACCCCGGATTACGCCGACTTCAACACCGATGGCATGGCGGACTTCTCATCCGAAGACTTTGATCAAGTCATGAAATTCGACCACAACGAATGGCGGGCCGAACTCGTCTCCCAAAGCGAACTCTTCATCGACCTTTACGATCACCTCCCCAAAGAACTCATCTTCCAGCGCGAACTTCTGGCAGCGAGGTTGGTTTGATTTCAGACATTTTAAACGGAGATTCTGAGATAACGGAGGAAATGGAGGGTAAATTCTGAGAATTTAAACTCAAAGCCTTTCTGTCCGTTACCTCCGTCTTCTCCGTTCCTCCGTTTTATTTTAAAAGCCAGAAAACACCCACCTCACGCCCCAATTCTCCCCAAAAAAGATTTCTCACCCTTATCCTTGCCTTTCCCAATCAAGCTTTCCAAACTGTGCGCATGCATCCTGATGTTGAGAAATTAGTAAAAGCCGGAAAATTGCCTGCACCTGTCGGAGAACGCCTTTCACAACTCGCCCCCGGAAATTTCTGCCTGCACAAATCCTTCGGAGCGGGCAAAATCGTTGATTGGGATTTCGGTTCCAAAAAAATCACTGTCGATTTCCAAAACTCAAGCGGACAGGAGATGGATCTCCAATTCGCCATGCAGAAAACCGAATGGATTTCGGTTGATGACTTCCGTGCGGTGAAAATCGAACAAATCGAAATACTTCGCGATCTAGCCAAAAAAGACAGCGTGGCTCTGGTAGTTCACATTTTGGAAAGTCACGGCGGTTCCGTCACGGGCGACGCCATCGAGCAACTCGTCAGCGGCGCGGTCATCCCCGCCAAGGAATACAAAAAATGGTGGGACGCTACCAAAAAGGCGGTCAAAGAAAGCCGTAAAGCCGTTGTCCCAACCAAACGCACCGAGGCCATCATCCTCAGAAATTCCGATATCACTCCTGCCCAATCCCTGCTCGCAGACTTCGAAGCCGCCAGAGACATCAAAGGCATGATCAAAGCCCTTGAGGCCATCGCTGCTGACATGGGCGCTTTCGATCAGGATTCCGATGCGCTCAAACAACTCCTCATCGACATCGATGACGGCGCGAAAAAAGCGGCCCGCGTCCAACTCGGCCAAGCCATGCAACTCGTCGCCGCACGTGACGAGGTCATCGGCAGCAATAAAGCGCTTGAGCTCGATCCCAGCGCCGTCCGCCTCAGCGACCTCATCGCCGGCTCCAATCTCGATAAAATCGCCGAAGAACTCGTCACTCTTCCTTCCGGCCGCCAACGTGCGGTCTTCGAGGCCTTCGAATCCGCCTTCGGAAACGAATGGATCGATAAAATCGTCACGGTCTTCGATCAGGTCGGCGCGCGTGGCGTCACCGAGATTGCCCGCATCCTCAACGAAAACAACGGCATGCCGAGGCTCATGGAGCATCTCAGCTCCGCCCTTGCCCGCCGCGCCCTCGGCCCGGATGCCCTTATCTGGGTTTGCCGCGAGCGCAACGCCTCGTCCGAGTCGGTCTTCGGCGCGGATGTCGGCGCCTCCATCCTCAATCTTCTGGAAAACGATCACCTTTCCGATGGACCGCGCAAAACCTCGCGGCTCCAAACTCTTCTCAACGACGACAAAGCCCTGCTTTCGGATCTGGTGAAGAACATGGATCTTAACGAAGCCAAGAACTTCGCCCGCCGCATGCTGGACTGCCCAGTCTTCGGCGATCTTGAGAAAAAATCCCTCATGGCGCGCATCATCAAGGTCCGCCCCGAGACCGTCGAACTCGTCTCCGGCCAGAACGCCGCCAAACGCGAAGAACCCCTTCTCGTTTCATGGGAATCCCTCGAAAAGAAAAAAGAAGAACTCCAGGAACTCATCCGCGTCAAAATTCCGCAAAACCGCGAGGACGTGAAAATCGCCAAATCCTACGGTGATCTCCGCGAGAACTTCGAATACAAGTCCGCGAAAGACTTGGAAAAATATCTCAATCACCGCCGCACCGCACTCGAGCGCGAAATCGCCCAAGCCCGCGGAACGGACTTCAAAGGAGCTGATACCAAAACCGTCAATATCGGAACCATCATCGTTCTCGCGGATGACAAGGGCAACGAACAAACCATCACCGTCCTCGGCGCATGGGATTCCAATCCCGAGAAAAAGGAGGTTTCCTACCTCTCTGAGGTCGGCAAGGCCCTCATGGGACTCTCCGTCGGCGATGGTGCCAAAATCCGCGATCTTGAAACCGAACAGATGCAAACATTGACGATCAAGTCCATCTCCGCTTATCACGCGTGAGGAAACATATTTCCTAAATCAACAGAACATCATGGATCTTACCACAATTGTAGAAATCAGGGGCCGCGAGGTCATCGACTCACGCGGCAACCCAACTGTCGAAGTGGACGTTTACCTCGAAGGTGGCGCCGTTGGCCGCGCAGCGGTTCCTTCTGGAGCCTCAACCGGTGAACACGAAGCTCACGAACTCCGCGACGGTGACAAAAACCGTTATCTCGGCAAAGGTGTGCTCAAAGCCGTAGAAGCCGTCAACGACACCATCGCAGGCGAACTCCTTGGCTTCGACGCCACCGAACAAGCCGCCATCGATGCCGCGATGATCGAAATCGATGGCACAGCCAACAAAAAGAAACTCGGTGCGAACGCCATCCTCGGCGTTTCCCTCGCAGTCGCCAAGGCAGCTTCCGCCCAACTCGGCTTGCCGCTTTACAAATATCTCGGCGGCCCAAACGCGAAAACCCTTCCCGTACCGATGATGAACATCATCAACGGCGGCGCTCACTCCGATGCCCCGATCGACTTCCAGGAATTCATGATCATGCCTGTTGGCGCACCCACCTTCTCCGAAGCGGTTCGCTACGGTGCGGAAGTGTTCCACTCACTGAAAAAAATCCTCCACGATCGTGGCCTCTCAACCGCCGTCGGTGACGAAGGTGGCTTCGCCCCGGTTCTCAAAGACGCCGACGAAGCACTCGCCACGATCTGCAAGGCCATCGAAAAAGCCGGCTACAAAGTCGGTGATGACATCGCCATCGCACTCGATGTCGCGTCTTCCGAATTCTTCGACAAAAAGAAAAAGAAATACGTCTTCAAGAAGTCCGACAAATCCGTCAAATCCGCCGAGGAACTCGTCGCTTACTACGCCAAGCTCCAGAAGAAATATCCGATCATTTCCATCGAGGACGGTTGCGACGAAAACGATTGGGCCGGCTGGAAAGTCCTCACCGACAAACTCGGCAAACACACCCAACTCGTCGGCGATGATCTTTTCGTCACCAACTCCAAATTCCTCCAGAAAGGGATCGATCTCGGTGTCGCCAACTCCATCCTCGTCAAAGTGAATCAAATCGGCTCACTCACCGAGACTTTCGACGCCGTCGAACTCGCCAAGGAAAACGCTTACACCGCCGTCCTCTCCCACCGCTCCGGTGAAACCGAGGACAGCACGATCGCCGACCTCGCCGTTGCGACCAACTGCGGACAAATCAAAACCGGCTCCATGTCGCGCTCCGACCGTATTGCAAAATACAACCAACTCCTCCGTATCGAGGAAGAATTGGGCGACGACGCGGTCTACGGGATCAACAAACTCAAAGTGCTTAAAAAATAATCACTTCAGGGTTTTCCAACTCCAATTCAAAAGCCACGGTCCCGACGGATCGTGGCTTTTTGATTCGCGCACCTGACAAATCTCGCAACAGTCCGAAGCCTCCTCCATATGTGATGAATGCCAGCAGGCACACATGGCCCGACTGATTGTCAGTTTGCCTTCAAAAAATTCTTATCTTTCTCCTCCGAGGCTCTTTTAATAAGAACGATCCATGAAGCCGGTCATTACAACTTACCTTGAAATGAGAGACCGCTCTCAACTCCGACCCAAAACAACGGGCGATCCACGGTTTCGTGTGGTTGAAGCCACGGAAAATAATGGCGAACTCAATCGATCGCTCTATCTCCTGGTTGGCGAGGTATGGGCATGGAAAGACAAACTTCCCTGGAGTCCGGAGGAGTGGAAATCCTACGCGGAATCGGATAATCTCAAAACCTTCGTCGCCTATCTGGATGAACAGATCGTGGGATATTTCGAACTCATGATTCACGAGGGAACCGTTGAGATCGCCTATTTCGGCCTTGCACCGGATTTCATCGGAGAGGGCCTGGGAGGAGCGTTGCTCACCCAAGCCATTGAGGCCGCATGGCGGCTCAATCCAACCCGCATTTGGGTACATACCTGCACGCTCGATCATCCCGCAGCACTGCAAAATTATTTATCCCGTGGCATGAGCGTTTACGAAATCCGTGAAGAGAACGCTTGAATATCCGGAATGAAGCAATTTCCAGACAACCCATGATTTTTTCCGATAACTTGACATGCCGGAGTCGACCGTTCCTATGATTGCCAACTGAATGCAGCGTAGCACGGAAAAATTGGTGATTGTGGGTGGCGGAGTGATCGGACTCAGCGCGGCTTACTACGCGCTCAAAGAAGGTTATCAGGTCACCGTGCTGGATCGCAGCGGCCCTCAACAGGACAGTTGCTCATCAGCCAATGCCGGGATGATCGTACCAAGCCATTTCACTCCGCTCGCCGCCCCCGGAGTCATCGGCAAGGGACTGCGATGGATGCTGGACAAGGAAAGTCCGTTTTACATACGCCCGCGCTTGTCACTTCAACTCGCACGGTGGGGTTGGTTGTTTTGCCAACACGCCAATCAAACCCACGTCGAAGCGGTTAGAGAGGTTCTCTGCGAGCTCAACCTTGAAAGCCGCCGCTTGTTTCAAGAGCTCTCGTGCGAAGATGATTTCGGTCTTCAATCCCGCGGCTTGCTGATGCTTTGCCAGAGCCAGAAGACTCTCGATGAGGAAGCCGAAGTCGCAAGCCAGGCACGGAAACTTGGATTGAATGCAGAGTTACTGGATGCCACATCCGCTGCCAAGCTCGATCCCAATATCGAAATGAGCATCGCAGGTGCGGTGCATTTTGCCGAGGATTGCCATCTCGATCCCGCACGCTTCCTTGTTTCACTCGGCAGACGGATCGCACAAATGGGCGGAAAGATCATCCACAACTGCCCGATTGATTCGATCACATTCCGCGATGGAAAAGTCGG
The DNA here is from genome assembly GCA_044358435.1 of Luteolibacter sp. GTDB lineage: Bacteria > Verrucomicrobiota > Verrucomicrobiia > Verrucomicrobiales > Akkermansiaceae > Luteolibacter. The sequence continues at coordinate 14,436 of JBIKNX010000003.1, read as the reverse complement.
TGCGGTGTCAGGACCTGCCGGAGCTTTCGAAGCCAATCATTTCGTGATCTCCGGAGGATCATGGAGCCCGGATCTCCTGCGTCAGATCGGGCTGAGGCTCCCCATGCAATCCGGCAAGGGCTACTCACTCACTCTCACCCATCCGGTCCAACTTCCTCAGCTCTGCTCCATTTTAACCGAGGCAAAAGTCGCTGTTACTCCGATGGGAAACTCCCTGCGTTTTGCCGGCACGATGGAAATTGGCGGATTGAACACCGATATCGACCCCGCCCGGGTCCGGGGCATCGTCAAGGCAGCCACCCGCTATTTCCCGAATTTCAAAATCAATGATTTCGATGGTCTTAAACCCTGGGTTGGCTTGCGCCCCGTTTCTCCCGATGGCATGCCTTATCTCGGAAAAGTTCCTGACTTGGATAACCTCGTGGTCGCCACGGGTCATGCGATGATGGGACTGAGCCTCGCTCCCGTGACTGGCAAGCTGGTTACGGAAATTCTGAAAAATCAACCGACGTCCATTCCGCTCAAAGCCCTTGCACCAAATCGGTTTTCCTGATTTTTCCTTACCCGGAAATATTCCACCATGAAGCTCATCGAGTCCCACACCATCGGCGAACCCACACGCATCATCGTCTCAGGTGGCCCGGATCTTGGCACAGGTCCGCTCTCTGAGCGTGCACGTCTGTTTCGTGATAAACATGATCACATCCGGCGCGCCGTCTGCCTGGAACCTCGCGGTCATGAAGCGGTCGTCGGCGGACTGCTCTGCGAGCCTTACGCACCCGACTGCGACTTCGGGATCATTTTTTTCAACAACGCGACCACGCTGGGCATGTGCATCCACGGCACGATCGGACTGATGGTCACGCTCGCCCACCTCGGTCGTATCAGGCTGGGTGACAAGTGCCGCATCGACACACCGGTTGGCGTTGTCGATGCCAGCCTTCGAAGCGATGGAAAAGTCACCGTGACCAACGTCCCCTGCTATCGGTTGAAAACCCATGTCACGATCGAACTGCCCGATTGGGGGACGATACGTGGCGATGTGGCATGGGGAGGAAACTGGTTTTTTCTGATCGACCGGCAGGGACCTGAAATTTCAGAAGCAAACATTCCGGCTCTGTGTGATTTTTCCTCACGAGTCTGCGCAGCGCTCAAGCAAGCCGGAATCACCGGCGATGACGGCAAGGAGGTTGATCATGTCGAACTGTTCGCACCTCCCACCGATCCCGCGCTTGCGGACAGTCGCAACTTCGTCCTCTGCTCGGGAGGCGCTTATGACCGCTCGCCCTGCGGCACAGGTTTCAGCGGCAAGCTTGCCTGCCTTGCTGCCGATGGGAAACTTTCTCCCGGAGCGGTTTGGAGGCAGGCGAGCATTCTCAATCAGGTCTTTGAGGGCCATTACGAAAAACTCGATAATGGCCACATCCTTCCGCACATTACCGGTCAGGCATGGGTCAACGGGGAAACCACTTTATTTTTTCAGCCGGATGATCCTTTTCGGTATGGTTTGGCATAGCCCCCATTGAGACTCTTCCAACTTGCAAAGAAGACCGGTGGGGATGATGTTTTGGCCATGCGCTACATCGAACCCCATGCCCACATGGTCAGCCGCACCACGGATGACTATGAAAAACTCGCTCTCGCCGGCTGTGAAGCGCTTTGCGAACCCGCATTCTGGGCAGGATTCGATCGTTCTTCCGCAGATGGTTTCCACGATTACTTTCGCCAACTCACGGAATACGAACCGCGCCGTGCGGCCCGCTTCGGAATCAAACATTTCTGCTGGCTCTGCATCAATCCCAAGGAAGCGGATGATCCGGGTTTCGCGCGCGAAGTGATGGCGCTGATTCCGGATTTCATCAAAAAGGAAAACGTGCTCGGCATCGGAGAGATCGGGCTCAACAAAAACACCCGCTGTGAACTCCAGATCTTCGAGGAACACGTCCAGATCGCCCTCGATTACGATCTCCCCATCCTTATCCACACTCCTCACCTTGAGGATAAATTGAAAGGGACGAAACTCATCATCGATTCGCTCAACTCATTCTCAAAACTGGATCACTCGAAAGTCATCATCGACCACGTCGAAGAACACACGGTGAAACACGTGATGGACGCGGGTTTCTGGGCAGGCATGACTCTCTATCCGGAAAGCAAATGCACCCCGAACCGCGCGATCGATATCCTCGAAACCCATGGCACGGATCGCATCTGGATGAACTCCGCTTGTGACTGGGGCGTCTCCGATCCCATGGCGGTGCCAAAATGCGCGCTCGAAATGAAACGCCGCAAACACACCGCCGCGCAGATCGACAAGGTCGTTTACGAAAATCCCCTCACCTTCCTCAGGCAGTCACCGAGATTCAGTTTGTAGCTGCGGCGTCTCGCCGCAGGCCGTGAAAGCTGCGTCTCGCAGCTCTGTTCCAAGAACCAATTTCGACAGGGAACTTAGGATTCCTCACTTCAACAACGCCAAAATCGGTTGCGGATAAACTCCGAACACCAAAGTCAGCACCGTTAGGGTGACAATGCAAATTTTGGAAATGATCGGCAGAGTGATTTTCGAATCATCGCTCGGCTCGATCCACCACATCGCACGTATCGTTTTGAAATAGTAGTAGAAGCCAGCGGCTGCGGCAACGACAGCGATGCCGAGTCCGATCCAAAGTCCGGATTGCGCGGCGAGCGAGAACACGAAGAATTTTCCAATGAAGCCGGCAGTGAGCGGCACACCGGCGAGCGCAGCGAGCAACACGGTCAACGCCAGTGCCAGCGCTGGATTGCGTTTGCCGAGACCATTGAAGTCGGCAATCGCCTCGCCATCGCGCTGGATACGAACTTGAGCGACAACAAAAAACACGCCGAGCGTCATGATCAGATAAGTGGCCAAATAGAACGAGACCGCCTGGATCGATGTCACGGAATTTTCAGAAGTCGCTTTCCATGCGGCAAGAGCCAGAAGCAAAAATCCGGCATGCGCGATGGAAGAGTAAGCGAGCAAACGTTTGAAGTTGGTTTGCGCAATCGCTGCCAGATTCCCGAACAACAAAGTCGCACAAGCGAGGACAAGAAGGATCGTGAGAACCTGATTGCGCACGGGTGAAGCCCCATCAAGGAAAGGCGTGAGGAAACGAATCAGCAAAATGAAACCAGCGGCTTTCGAACCGACCGAAAGGAAGGCGGTCGTCGGAGTCGGAGCGCCTTGATAGACATCGGGAATCCACATCTGCATCGGCACCGCACCGACTTTGAAACCGAGGGCGACCAGAACCAACGCGATGCCGAACAGCAACGGAACCGTGTTCTGCATGGCGGCGATTTTTTCCGCCATGAGATCCAAGCGCATCGTGCCGGCGGCACCGTAGATCCAGGCGATCCCGTAAACGAGGAATCCTGTGCTGAGAGCACCAAGGATGAGATATTTCACACCCGCTTCAAGCGATCCAACATTGCGGCGCATGAACGCGACGAGAATGTAAAACGTGATCGTGACCAATTCCAGAGCGACAAAAGCACCCGCAAGATCTTTCGCGGAAGCCATCCACATCATGCCGGCGCAGGCAAAGATTGGCAGAGCGTAATATTCTCCCGTGCCTTCTTCGGAACCCGGATTCTCGGTGAAACGCGCGAGAATCTTCCGATAATCCATCGCCATCAGCAACACCGCAGCCGTCGTGACGAGTGCGAAAATTTTGTAAAACTTTGCGAGCGCATCGAACTGATAGAAATTCCACAACGGCCAGACCGCCCATTTCGCATCGGAGTTCGCTTCAGGACCCGCTGCGAAAAAGACCAAGACAAGGATTCCCAGCAAACCGACCACCGCCAGCAGCCCCGCCCATGATTTGTTTCTTGAGGGAACAAAAGCCTCGGCGAGCAGGATGATGAATCCGAGGGTGACAGTAAGTGCTTCCAGGTAGTAGGCGGGCATTGCGTGAAACGTTGAATGTTGAAATCGGTGAGATCCTTACTTGAAGAAATTGAGAAGAAGGTTGGGATAACAACCGACAGCAAGGAGGGAAAGAATGAGAAGCGTGACAGGAATATGGTCACACCAGGTGAGATCGGCGGCGTTCGCGGTCGATTTGACCGCAGGACCTTGGAAAATTTTCCGGAAAGCACGGAGCATGTAAACCGCGGAAATCACCACACCCCAGATCGCCAATATACAAGCGACCTGCACGGGACCCAAACCTTTGGCAGGATCGTAATCGCGGAACGCGGAGAGGAAAACCAGCACCTCGCCCGCGAAGTTAGCAAGACCGGGAAGACCGATGGACGCCATCGCACCGATACCGAAAACGAATGCCAACGCGGGGGCGGATTTCGCAAGACCTCCGAGATCGGCGAAATCGAGAGAACCCGTGCTGCGCTCGATGCGATCCGCCAGGGCGAACTGCAGCGCGATTGAAATGCCGTGCGCGAACATCAGCATCACGGCAGCCGGAAGTGCGAGGTCGTTTTCGGGAACAGCGATCAAAGCGGCGATCGCGAGGAAAATGTAACCCATGTGCATCACCGATGAGCTGCCCAGCATGTTATCGAGACGCTTTTGAGAGATGGTCACCAGCCCGACCCAGAGAATATTTCCCAACAGCAAGACCAACAATGGAGTCAACCAATGCTGAAGACCTGCCGGCACCACCGGCAAGGCGACGCGCAACATGCCGTAGAGACCGAATTTCTTCAACACTCCCGCATGCAGCATCGCGGTTGGTGCCGGCGCACTGGCGTAGGCCGGAGCCGCCCATGAGTGAAAGGGAAAGAGCGAAACCAAAGTCCCGAAACCGATGATCAAAAGGGCCGCGATACCTTTTTGCGCGCCAGGATCCACACTTCCGGCAAGGTCTTTCATCTCACGCAGATCAAACGTGCCGGTCATCGAAGCGAGCCAAACCAGCCCCGCCAGCAACACCAATGAGCCGAGACCCAGATAGATGGTGATTTTCCAAGCGACTCCGCGGCGTTCTCCACGACCCAGAATGCCGATCATCAGGAAAGTCGGGATCAATGCCATTTCATGAAAGGCGTAAAAGAAAAACAAATCGGTGGAAGCGAAGGCACCGATCGCACCCGCAGCGATCAACAGTGAAGAACCGTAGTAAAGTTTCTCGAAGCCTTGGGGAGCTTTGCTCGCATGCACCGCTGCGAAGGTCACGATCACCGACAACAGCACCATCACCAAGCTCATCGCATCGATATAACCGAAGCCAAGATGCAACGCGGGTTTTTCAAGAACGGTGAGAGACAAATTCCAAATATCATGTTTCCATGAAAAGACCGAGCCCAGACCGATGATCAGGTTGATTCCGGAAGCCCCCAATGCGGTTTGGCGAGCGGGAGCGCCGAAAAGAATCGCGATGAAAGCAAGGATCGGTAGAGCGACTAAAAGAGTGAGCATATTGAAAATGGGAAAGTCTGCGGAATATCCGTTTCCGCAGGGCGAATACAGCGAACTTGAGGCTGTCCGAAAAGGGCAAAATAGCGAATTTTACAAGGAACTCACCCGAATCCCGAAACTTCTCGGAGTTTACAGCCGGTAGAACAAAAGAATCGGTCACCGCACCGAGTTTTGCACGCCAACCCGATAGGAACCCATTCCCAGTAAAAACGGGTAACTACCTACCCCCGGCAAGAGGCGCTGAATCAACCAAGAACTCCGAACCCATAAACCGGCCACAAGGCATACTATGAACCCTTTGCCAACGAGACGTTCATTTGTTTTTTACCTTTACGGCTTGATCCACCAACTCGAGAAAATCGTATCGATCGGGAACCATGCTTTCCGCTGCAACCTCGCGAGCGAGCCCCAAGATCAGGGAGTCATCAATCATTACGGGGGATCTACCTGAACGCCCTGAAGACAAGTCTTGGCTTTTTGAAGAGTAGTTATCCCGCTGAACGCCCAATGGTTCTACTTGTGATTGGGCATCTGATTGGGCGATTTTGGGCAAGAATGAGGGGTTTTCTTGACGCAGCCAGAGACCGAAACCGCAAATAAGGGAAGCGAACCGGCCGTCGGCTGACGCCTCCTTTTCCCCATCACGAACCAATTCGATATCCGGAGCGGCCACACCATCAACGCTCCAGCTCAATTGGCCGAGTTCGGGACTTTTCGCCTCAACCAGAAACGCCACAAGTGTTTCCTGACCCGCCGACAATTCCTGAGGCATGGACTTGCGATCACGCGGGTTCTCCTCGATTTCGTAACCCATGAGCCGGCTCGAAATGACCGATTCCTCGTTGCTTTTGAACTCCACCGAGAGCTTCACACTCCGCGCACGCGCTCCACGGATTTTCACGAAGACCAAGCTGTCCGATGGACTCCATGGACATTCGACGACTTCCGTACCCAGTGAAGCACCCTTCCAAAGCGCAACGGAACCTTTGGCATCAAGTGGAAACGCATTGAGCATTTCTTCAATTCTGACCTCGTGCCTGCTGGGTAAATTTCCAATCTCGCGAATCGACCGCGTGATCCTGTTCAAACTCTTGCTACCCGCAACAACCGGAAGCCCGATGTTTTTACGCACCTGTCCTTCAGGTTCAACCGCAACATATTCATCAAATTTCGCCTTGTCCGCACCATTTCCTGCCCTTTTGCCGGAATCGCCGTTATCCGGTGCGGGAATCATGGTGATGATGAACATGGTGGCGGTCACCACGGCCGCTGCAGCCAAGGGCCAAGTCCAGATATGAACCGCTTTGCGCTGCGGCTTCATATCAACAACCTTGTCAAGACCCGAGGCTTCTCTCGCCGCCTGCATGATCGCACCGCGCTGCCTCGGAAGCAGCTTATCGCTTTCCTTACCGAAAAATTTCAAGAGATCGGCGTGAGCGCGTTCGATTTCACGGGCCGCCAGCTTGAGTGCGGGATCTCCAGCGATGGCGTGATCGAACTGTCTGGCCTCTTTTGGTGACAACTCGCCCAACACATAGGCCGTCAATCTTGGATCATCCGGTTCAATTTTCATCCGCATCTCCTTTCTCCAGCATCCATCCACGCAAACGTTTCAATCCCGCATGAATCAAAAAACCGATGTTTCCATGTGTCAGACCCGTCACACGATGGATTTCCTCGTAACTCAATCCTTGTTGAAATTTCAGCAAAATGACCTCTTTCTGATTGTCGGAAAGCCGATCCATATATCGCATGACATCGAAATATTCATCGCCATGCTCGGCTTTTTGATCGGGGGACTCTTCAGTGCTGGAGATTTTCTGCCAGCCGACATCATCGAGCGATTCGATACGCTTGTCTTTACGCATGACATCGAAACAGCGGTTTCTGCATACTGTGAACAACCAGCTTTTGAGATGAACCTCGACCTTTTCAGGATCCTGCTTACACAAGCGAATAAAAGTATCCTGCACGACATCCCGAGCTCGATCCAGGTCGTAGAGGTAAGTTCTTGCATAGCCGATAAGTGAAGATTCATGGTCTGTGACAGCTTGTTTGATAAACGATTCGAATTCCTGCGGGGTCAGTTTCATCACTTGTCCGGTGTCACAGTCATCTTCCTCAACGCTTTCCTCAGCCAAAATCTTTGATGAATGCCTCACTTTTTTGAATCATTTGATAAAATAGCTCAAATGCTCAAGCTCGAGCGCCAGATCGACATTATTGACCGTCACATCGGCCGGGACCTCCAGCATGATGGGAGAAAAGTTCAAAATTCCCTGTATTCCACAAGCAACCAGCCGGTTGACCACTTCTTGGGCGAACCCGATCGGAACACACAAAATCACGAGTTTGACCTGATTTTCGACGATAAATGCCTCCATTTGGGAAACATGATGCACCGGGATTTTCAATTCCCGCGCCCTCGCATCCTCCGGTTTGGCATCGAATGCCGCAACCACCTCAAAGCCTTCTTTCTGGAATCCCTGATACCTCAGCAAGGCCGAACCTAAATTTCCCGCACCAACCAAAATGACCGGTTGCAACTGTTCCCTGCCAAGGGCCTCTCGTATCGTGGTGATCAGACCCGTCACCGGATAGCCGAGTCCGCGAGTGCCGATTTGACCGATGTAACCGAGATCCCGCCTGAGTTGTGCGGATTTCACACCCGCCGCCTTGGCAAGCGTGATCGAGCTGACCGTTTTCTGACCGCTATCGCTGAGCTTTTGCAAACAACGATGATAGATCGAAAGTCGGTAAATCGCTTTTTTCGGAATATCCATCTTTTCGTTTCTTTCCGATTCAGGATTCACAATGCGATAAAATCAGAGGTTTTCCGGTTGCTGCAACAATGCGGCGACCCGATTCAGCAGTAGTCCCGCACCACCGCCATCCACCACGCGGTGATCGAAGGTGAGCAGCAACTCGGCTTCGGTCGCCGGTAAAAACGCCTCCACCTGCTCGCTCCATACCGGCTTTTTCCGACCGGCGCCGATTCCGAGAATCAAGGTCTCATTCGGCAAGGGAATCGGAGTTCCCGTCGTCAGACCAAAGGTTCCGAAATTGGTAACCGTCGCAATTCCTCCACGCGAATCCGCTTCGGTCAATCGCCGGCGGCGGGCTCGATCGACCAGATCATCATACTCGGCGACCAGATCGGAAAGGGATTTCTGATCCACCTGACGCATCGCCGGAACGACCACTCCGTCTTCCACCTGCACGGCAACTCCGATATCGAAAGAGCGCGGGTGAACCACTTTTTCACCGATCAAATATCCTGCGGTCATCGGCTGCTCTTTGAGCGCGATGGCAAACGCCCTCAACAAATATAGCGTCAAACCCGGCTTCCGGACTTGATCGCGGCGATGTTGCAGCAAGCGGTCCAATAACACGGGAAGTCCCACCGTCGCCAAAGGACGTGTCCAACTGCGGCGCATGGCATCGGCGACAGCCAGGCGCATCGGCGATGCCGGCGCACTTGGCCAGGATTCAAGATAATCGAGAAATCGCTCCAAATCCTCCACGGTAACCCTTCCGCCCGCACCTGTTCCGGCCACAGCGGAAATATCCGCCTCACGAAGACCCATGTCATTCATGCGGGCGCGCATTCTCGGTGAAATGTAATGGGCACCCATCACACCGGTCGGCACGGGCAAACCTTTCACACTCGGAATGATGCTCGGATCTTCCTCATAGGAATCCCCGTCCAATGCAAAGTGCAAATTTTCCTCGCCGCTTTTGGTCTCCTGGGGCTGACTCTGGTTTTTTACCTCCAGAGTTTCGAGCGTATCCACTCCGGTGCGGGCCACCTCTTCCTCGGTCACATCTAACAGACCTAGCAATGAACCGACCGAATAGGAAACGCCTTCGACCGCACGGATATCCGAAACCACTCCGTCACAAAGTGTGGTGATTCCCATCGTCGCCTTGTTGGTCTCCACCTCAATGATTTCCTGGTCCGTCTTGACGAAATCTCCGGGCTTCACATCAAGCCGGATAACCGTTGCCTCGGCGATGGATTCTCCGAGCTGTGGCATGAGTATGGGAACGATTGGCATGGCAGTTACTAAAAGGATAGGAGTTTACGAAGCGCCTCGGAAATGGACTCCGGAGTCGGGCGATGTGCGGCCCAAAGCTTCGGATGATAGGGAACCGGTGTGTCCCGGGAATTGAGGCGTTGCGGCGGTGCATCTAACAAATGAAATCCTTCTTCAGTGACTCTTGAGACCACTTCGGCGGTGACGCCGCCCCATGGAAAAGCCTCACCCACCGCCAGCAGGCGCCCTGTCCTTGCGACCGACGCCAGGACCGTATCGATATCCAGCGGTTTCACCGAGCGAAGATCGACGACCTCGATTTCCCAACCGTCTTTTTGCAAACGATCCGCAGCCCGAACCGCCTCATGCACCATCGCGCTGTAAGTCACCACCGTGGCATGTTTTCCGGGCCTGGCGATCCTTGCCTGACCGATCGGCAGATGCTCGCCCTTGATCGTTTTTGCCTTCAACCAGCGATACAGGAACTTGTGCTCACAATAGATGACGGGGTCATCCATTTTCACCGCATCAATCAACATGTGATAGGCATCGGACACAGTCGCGGGAGTCACCACAACCAAACCCGGATACTGGGCATACAAGCCCTCCATGCTCTGACTGTGGAACGGCCCGGAACCGGGAGTGCCGCCGGAAGGAAGCCGGACGGTCAGGGGAATCGGCATTCCCGTGCGGTAAAAATGAGTCGCCGCCTGGTTGACGATTTGGTTGAACGCAATGGATGAGAAATCGGCAAATTGCATTTCGATAATGGGACGCATCCCTTCGATTGCCGCCCCGACGGCAAGACCGATCATCGCATCCTCGGAGATCGGGCTGTCGAAAACCCGGTTCGGATAACTTTCCGCAAGCCCTTTGGTCGCTTTGAAAGCACCACCGAAACTGGCGATATCCTGTCCATACAAAAACACTCGATCATCCTCACGGAGGAGTTCCTCCTGAGCTTCGCGGATCGCATCAATATAGGTCACACTCACGATGGAAAATAGGGAAAGGTTGTGGATAGGGCGGACCAGTCTTCCAAATAAGGATCCGGCAGGGCTTCTTGCTGTGCCTGGGCAACGGCTCTCTGGACTTCTTCGGATATCTCCTCACGCCAGGCATCAATCTCGTCTTGGGTCGCATACTGACCTTGAATCAACTGATCGATGGCGACTTCGATGCAGTCGCGGCCATAATAGCCGCTGCGGGCTGAATCCGGAACATACGCGCCATCATCATGCTCACCATGCCCGGACAACCGGAGCAAATGAGCAACCACCATTTGCGGGCCTTTTCCGAGACGCGCTTGTTTCACCGCCTCACCGATCACGGAAGCACATGCCAAAAGATCCGTACCATCGACGGAATATCCACCCACGCCGTATCCCCTCGCCCGCTCGACCAGGTCACCACACGCGAACTGGCGATTGTTCGGTGTGGAGTAAGCGAATTGATTGTTCGCAATGACCACCACCATCGGAAGTTTTTCCACCGCCGCCAGATTCAACCCCTCGTGAAAGGCACCCGTCGATGTCGCACCGTCTCCCACACAAGTCGCACCGACACAACCGTCCAAAGTGCCTTTCAGCCGCTTCGCAAAAAGCATTCCTGCAATGAGCGGCACCTGCGCACCAAGATGGGAAATCATCGCCGGCATACCCTTGTCAGGCCGTCCCCGGTGGATGTTTCCGTCACGACCTTTCATCGGACCTTCAACTGACCCGAGATACGTCCGTGTGCAATCGATCAAAGGCTCCCCAAAGGCCGTCCGACCCGCCTGATCCCGGATCAACGGTGCAAAACAATCCTTCCCCTGAATCAAGGCCGTTCCGAGACAAGCGCTGACCGCTTCCTGACCTTTTCCCAAATACACACCGCCGACGATCTTGCCGGCTTTGTAGAGACTGGAGAGCTTGTTTTCCAGAATTCTGGCCTTGAGCATCGACTGAAAGGCTCTGCGCAAAAATTCACCATCGAGAGAAATCATTGCTTCAAGAGGTTTTGTTTCCAGATCAGGCACGCACGAGACTAAACCGACTCATCCGAATCGTGCAACCGCTTTCATTTTGGGATGCTTTGCCCAAAGCTGACTTTGAAGAGCTCACCGATCTCACGCACTTCACATAATCTCGGCGATTCATGGCGAATTTGTGAGGAACTTCCAAAAAAGCGCTAGTTTGTGATTCGCTCACTTGCATTCCTGCCAACGCCCGCCATTTTCACGGCATGTCTTTCGCACCGAAACCAAACTCCGCTCTTCTGATTGTGGGTCACGGCTCCACGGAAAATCCGGATTCTTCGACCCCATACTTCGATCACGCTCAGGAAATCCGCGGCAGAAACCTGTTTGGTGAGGTTCATGTGTGTTTTTGGAAGGAAGAACCGTCCATGCGCGAGGCTTTGCTGATGATCGACGCGCCAGAGGTCTATATTGTGCCAGATTTCATCAGCGAGGGATATTTCACTCAGGAAGTCATTCCGCGTGAATTGGGATTGAGCGGTGATACTACGGTTCGCGAAGGAAAAACGCTCCATTACTGCCTGCCGGTCGGCGTCCACCGCTCCATGACCGATCTGATCCTGCGCCGCGCCCGTGAAGTGGCGCCGGATGCCAATCCAAAGGACACCACTCTCATCATCACGGGACATGGAACCGGGTTAAACCAAAACTCCACCAAGGCAATCAAAGACCAAGCGGATCTCATCGCAAATTCAGGGGCGGGCTATCAACTCGTCACGGATGCCTACATGGAAGAAGCTCCTTTCATTGCCGATTGGGACAAATTGTCGGAAACCAAAAACGTGGTGGTCGTGCCGTTTTTCATCTCCGATGGCCTGCATTCCTATCAGGACATTCCCGTCATGCTCGGGATCGAACCGGAAGTCGGTCCCGCGGCAAGCCAACGGGAAATTTTCCGCCACAACCCCCATCAAATCAGGGAAAAAACGCTTTATTACTCCTCCGCCATCGGCACGGAACCTCTGATTGCGGATGTCATCCTTGATCAAATCATGGATTTCGATGCGAAACACAGACCCCAGCCACCCGAACCCAACCCGAACCCGAGTCTGACCGATCACTTGAAAAAACTCATCCGTCAAGGAGTGAACCAGATCGGCCAAATCCGGATTCATCGGGATTACTGCGAGTTTGAATACGCGCTATACCACATCGAAGATGAGGATCTGGCGACTCAACCAGCCTTTGGAGGACTGGATCATTATCACGGACCGGAAATGTCGCGAGACCTCTCCACCTATGCGGAGGACGGCGAATACCGTTTTACCAAGGGAAAAATCAATCTGCGCCGCGGATGGATCATCACCCTCGACCATGAGCGGGATTTATTGCGCGCACTCGATCAGTTTTACCCCGCCTGTACCGCCCTTTTTATCAAGCACCTTGATGGCACCCTGCCCATCGAAAACCTCCGCGACAAACTCGCGAGACAAACCGGCATGTATCGCTACGCCGGAACGATCAGCAATGACGGCGCACAAAAACTCATACAAAAAGTCTGCGGCCCCGCTCACAATTGCGCTAAAAAAATCCTCTGGAAGCTCGATAGCATCACACCACTGGTTGACAGCGAGGCCTCCCGCTTCAATGGCATTCCCGGCAACACGCCGGAAAACCTCGCCATTCCCCTTCTCTGCCGCGAAGCCTGCAACCACTTCGTCGCCGAGTGCCGCAAGGCCGCCAAGAAAGAATTCGACGACAAAGAGAAATCACAGACGTCATAATTTTTCTGGAGTCTCACCCAGCCATGTCCGAGCATGATCACGAAGTTATGGAAAACATCGATCAGCTTATTGAGAACAACTACATCTGGGCGGAGAAAATGCGCATCAGCGATCCTGAGTTCTTCACACGCCTCGCCCAACAACAAAGCCCGAAATACTTCTGGATCGGCTGTTCGGATTCCCGCGTCCCAGCCAACCAAATCACCGGACTTCCTCCCGGTGAAGTCTTCGTTCATCGAAACGTCGCAAATGTCGTTCAGGAGACGGATTTCAATGTGCTGGCCGTGCTTCAATACGCGGTCGATGTCTTGAAGGTCAGCAATGTCATCGTCTGCGGGCACTACGGTTGCGGTGGCGTCCAGGCGGCCCTCGAAAATTTTCGCCATGGAATCATCGACAACTGGTTGGCACCCATCCGCTCCCTGACCCGCGTCCACAAAGATGAACTTGAGTCATTGAAAGACAACCAGCGTCTTGACCGTCTTTGCGAACTCAACGTGCTCTCACAAGCACGCCACGTCGCTCGCACCACCATCGTCGAAGACGCATGGGAACGTGGACAAGAACTGTCGATTCATTCATGGATCTACCGTCTCGATCAAGGAATCCTAACTCCCCTGCGCAAAGCCATCTCCCGTTCCTCCGATGTCGAATCCGCCTGATTCATTCACGTATCCCTCCATCGGACTCTTCAGTAAAAAAATGCCTATTCAAATTTGGAAATGAAAAAAAACGTTCGTATTGCTATAGACCTTGGAGCGAGCAGCGGCCGGGTCATATCGAGTTTCCTTGAAAATGGAAAAATCCAATTGAGCGAAATCCACCGTTTCGAGAATCCCGCCATTGAAATCCCCACAGGCCTCTACTGGAATATCTTCGGATTATACCACGAAATTCTAACAGGAATCAAAAAGGCCGTGGACAGGTTCGGGGAGGAAATCGCCTCTATCGGAATCGATACCTGGGGTTGCGATTTCGGGTTGTTTGACGGGCAGGGTGAAATCATAGGCACACCCCACCAGTATCGCGATCCGCGTTTCGAAGGAATGGAAGAAAAAATGCACGCGTTGATGCCGGAAGAGGAGATCTTCAGTCACACCGGCATCAAAACCAACTTCTACAACAGCGCGCTTCATCTTCTTTCCCTGCGTCTGAAAAATAGCGCAGCCCTCTCACAAGCAGGTGCCATTCTCTTCATACCGGACATCCTCGCCTACTGGCTCACTGGCGTGAAAAGCGTGGAAAAAACCAACG